>NZ_PNDY01000001.1:0-493943 GCF_005886645.1 Pseudoalteromonas sp. S408
TGTCGCTCTTCGTATGTCGTGAAAGGGCGGTGTCCTAGGCCTCTAGACGATGGGGACACTAAAAAGTGTCACTAGGACATTTGATAAGTTTAACTCATATCGTGAGTTTCTAAGGTAATGCGTATTTTACAAGTAAAGACTCGAGCTTTAAGTGTTACGCTACTCACTTGGTATAACCACCTCTAGTATAAACTAGATGGCGTCCCCAAGGGGATTCGAACCCCTGTTACCGCCGTGAAAGGGCGGTGTCCTAGGCCTCTAGACGATGGGGACACTAAAAAGTGTCACTAGGACAAACACTAATAATTGGTGGAGCTATGCGGGATCGAACCGCAGACCTCTTCACTGCCAGCGAAGCGCTCTCCCAGCTGAGCTATAGCCCCAACTTAATCAACACTCGCCGTAATAAGTACGTCGTGTATTGCTTAGTGCGGGGCGCATTCTATGCACCACCCAAAATAAAGTCAACAGTTTTTTATCCAGCTTTATTTAAATGGTTTAATTTTCAACAAACTGGCTATCAAGCATGCTAAAAAACACAATTTGATTAAAATCATTACCCTAATGCGACTCCCCTACACTTTTATTTTATGTGGCGTTACCAGTCAGTGAATTGTAATTCACTACTCTCCCCTCAAAAGGTATACATTTATATGCAATTCAAACTTTGCAAATATAATTTAAAGAAAACTCACCTAACATCGCACTTTCGTTCCGACAGACCAATTAACTAAACGTAGTAAAACAATAAATGATTTCTATGATTGCGCTTTAAAATATTTTTCTTTGAACCGTATTTTATTTGTTAACTTCTCAAGCCGGTAACAAAAAGTATATCCCCTCATTAGGGAGCGATTAAATGGCCAACAAAAAACAATCGCTTGTACATTCCCCCTAAGAAGAACTGGATAGATGCAAATGATATTTATAAATACCACAAATGCGCCACATTTTTATACTACCCAACATATTCTGCCTATTAAATAGACGCAAGCTATATCCTGTTGTTTATAAAACCTTCATTCAGTACATTTTTATCATTCAAGTGTTGACACATTTCCAACTCTATCTATAATAGCGCCCCACAACAACGCAGCAATGTGATGTTGTTTAGATGCGGGTGATTAGCTCAGTTGGGAGAGCATCGCCCTTACAAGGCGAGGGTCACTGGTTCAAGTCCAGTATCACCCACCACTTTTTATAAGTGTTCGCATCTAAATTCTACATGAGCTATCAGCTCAGTTAGAAAAGAGAATATCACTGCTACTGACATGTAACAGCGATGTTTACTGGTTAAAGTCCAGTACTATTTATTATAATAGTAGCGCTATAAATTATATGTGGGTGATTAGCTCAGTTGGGAGAGCATCGCCCTTACAAGGCGAGGGTCACTGGTTCAAGTCCAGTATCACCCACCACATATAAAGCCTGTTATATAAACAGTCATTTAAATTGTAATATGAGTCGTTAGCTCAGTTACAAGAAAAGAGAGCATCACCGCTTTTTATAAAAGACGGCGAAGTTCACTGGTTAAAGTCCAGTACTATCTATACAGATAATAGTATGTAATATGGGTCGTTAGCTCAGTTGGGAGAGCATCGCCCTTACAAGGCGAGGGTCACTGGTTCAAGTCCAGTACGACCCACCATTCTTAGAATGGTGCATATTACAAAAATTTATATGTGGGTGATTAGCTCAGTTGGGAGAGCATCGCCCTTACAAGGCGAGGGTCACTGGTTCAAGTCCAGTATCACCCACCACATATAAACCTATTATTATATTAATAGTCACGTTTTAAATTTAATATGGGTCGTTAGCTCAGTTGGGAGAGCATCGCCCTTACAAGGCGAGGGTCACTGGTTCAAGTCCAGTACGACCCACCACTCTTAGAGTGGTGCATATTAAATATATAATTTGGGTGATTAGCTCAGTTGGGAGAGCATCGCCCTTACAAGGCGAGGGTCACTGGTTCAAGTCCAGTATCACCCACCAAATTATATTAAGTCATACCTATTATATGTGGGTGATTAGCTCAGTTGGGAGAGCATCGCCCTTACAAGGCGAGGGTCACTGGTTCAAGTCCAGTATCACCCACCACATATAACTACCTCTTTAATATCTACTCTAAATTATTTCTCTACTTTTTATAAACGCTTATCTGCATAATTAACTCAGCCATCAGAAAAAAGAGCATCACTGCCCTTTAGGCATAATAATTTAATCACCACAGCCTAATATTTAATCCCTATTAAAATTGCAAATATAACCCGTCATTACAGCACTGAATAAAAATGACACTTTATGACCATATAAACGTATTAGTTAAACCTAATTACCTAATAAATACAGCTAACATTTAAATTCCCTTGTAAGCAGCTAAACTGTTGATTATAGTCTGTGTTAAAAGTGATAACGCTTAAGCCAATGCCAACTAAGATATTTTCAAAAGCCAAAATACTAATAGTCGAAGAGCAGCCACTTGCTCAAAGCTATATGAAACAATCGTTAGAAAGACTTGGCTTTCGGCAGTTGAGCTTTGCTGATCATGCCAATTCAGCAAAAGAGCAATGTTTAAATGAATCGTTCGATTTAATTGTGTGTTCCTTCAACTTAAATAAACACCAAGACGGTTACCAGTTATACGAAGAGCTAAGAGTTAAACAACTCATAAAAAACTCTACTGGCTTTATCTTTATTTCAGCTGAAACAAGTGGTTCATTAGTACACAGTGTACTTGAGCTTCAACCCGATGACTTTTTGGTTAAGCCTTTTACAGCGCAAGAACTAAAGACCCGAATTGAACGTATATTAAAGCGTAAACACGATCTTCAAACCGTATACACGCTCATCGATGATGGTAACGACTCAAAAGCCATAAAATATATTAATGCGGCACTTGAAAGAAAAGACAATAATTACAGCCCTATTCTACTTCGTCTGAAAGGTGATGCTCTTCTTCGGTTAAAACGCGCCCAAGAGGCCAAAGACTTTTTTAAATCTGTGCTCGATATTCAAAAATTCGCCTGGGCTAAAGTGGGGCTAGTAGAAGCGCTTATAGCCAATAACGAGCATATTTTGGCGCAACGCATGTTAAAAACCATGCTAGGACGTCAAGAAACCCGTCTTGTTGCATTAGACTTACTTGGCCGGTTAGAAATTAAACTGAATCAATTTGAATTGGCCCAAGACTTTTTGAGCCAAGCAGCCACAATTGCGCCACGAAATATATCGCGTCAAAAATCGCTAAGCACGGTCTCGTTAATTAATCACGACTACGAAAAAAATTACCTAACACAAAAAGATATAGCAAACTTTGCTAAGCACTCTATTTACGATCATCCCGATATTTACTTAAATGCGGCTCGAGCAGGAATTGACTTTGCATTAACGACAGATCAAACCGATCAGGTGCAGCGCATTTCTAGGCAAACAAATAAATATATAAACGATTTAAAAACCCAATTTCCTAACAGCACTAATCAATCGCAAATTGATGTGCTTAATGCGCGGCTTCATTATTTAAAAGATGAACATCAAAAAGCTAAGAAGCTCATTGAGCAATTAGAAGATGACGACTCAATAATCCGTTCAGTCGATGGCGCACTTGATAAAGCAAAAGCCTTTCATGAGCTAGGGTTTCATCAAAAAGCACAAATGTTATTCACGCAAATAATTAATCATTGTGAAAGACACCCGACTACGAGCGAACCCACCTATTTACGTTATATACAGCAACAGCAAAGTGAACGACGTGATATTAAAATGGGGCCAAAAGAACTTAATAACCATGCTGTGACCCAGTTTAACAAAGGCCAATTGAATACAGCACTAGAAGCATTCACACATGCGTTCAGAGTGATGCCACGGAATCAAAGCATTGCACTTAATTTATTACAATGCTTATTTGATTCAACCAAACAAAGTGGCAGTTCATTGAATATCGGGCTTGCTAAAAAGTGCTACACCTTATTAGACAAATCCGATTTGCCTGCCGATCAAGCGCAGCGTTTAGATAAAATTATGAATCAAGCAAAAGAGATGAAGCTAAACCTCAAAGACTAAAGCTTTTTCATTGCAGCGCCATTAACGCAGTATCTAAGGCCCGTTGGTAATGGGCCATCTGGAAATATATGCCCTAAATGCGCATCACACACATTGCATACAACCTCAACACGCTCCATGCCATGGCTAACATCACGTACATAGCCAATTGCTTCTATACTTGCCGGCTGAGTAAATGAAGGCCAGCCAGTTCCGCTTTCAAACTTTTCGTCAGCATCAAACAATAAATTATCACAACACACACACACATATTTACCGGGCTCTAACAATGTACAACTACCAGACATATCAGGGCGCTCTGTTCCTTTCATACGCGTTACATAGTATTCGTTTTCTGATAATTGTTTACGCCATTGTTCATCTGTTTTAGTGACTTTTTTACTGGGTGTCGGATTGCCATTTTTGGCAAAATTAATCACATCGTTCCATTTCAACATAGTAACCTCATGAAAACCTGTATTACGAATAGGGTAAATAATCTGAGCTCTGGATAATTAACGTTTATAAATCAAAGATCAAGTTATATAACTACACCTTTATTACGTGGTGAAATGATGCCTCGATCAAGCTTGCTCAAAGGTAATCGTTTGCTTTTCCGCAGTAGTAAAAATCCGCTGCATGAACGCCTCTAACTCCGCTTTTTTAACTGGTAAGCTAACGCTTAGTTGCCGATCATTATTGCTACAAATAATAAGCTCATCATCTTTGCTTACTACGCGCTCAATACTTTGTATAACCAGCCAATTAGGACCATGTTTTTTATCAAAAAAGCCCATTAAGCTAAACACTAATAAGTGCTGCGCATCGCGTTGAACAAAATGCTCTAAGCGGTTTCGCGCTTTAAATAATGGAGTAAGCCTATACATGCTAGAACAAAACACAAACACCCATACACCTATCAGCACTTTAAACCACATAACGTCTGATAACTCATAGGCAAGCATTAAACCAACAAGCACAAAACCAATAATTGCAATTATTAATGCTATTTTTTTGTTTACTGCGTCCACTATGAATCCTTTTTAAGCTGTTTTTTTTCATCTGATGCTTTTTCTGTTGGCTCAGGCCAATCTTTAAAAAACACAGTTAAATACCGACTTTTAACTAAATACCAAAGCACCCAAAACACAATAACCATTTGCACTGCTAAAAAAAGCGAAAACCGATAATGGCTATTTGCCGCTTGTACTATTAACCATGTTAAATCTATCAGCGCACAAACAATTAATGGCCAGCGCATATGCCGCCAAATACTTGCCAACCGGTCAGTGGCTTTATGTGAATCACGTGGACGGCGCAAACAAAAAAACAATGTAGGAATTATCGCAATACTGCCAATAGCAATGGCAATAAAAAAGTCGCTTTTAGATCTAAAAAATAACGACATTAAGTCAAGCTCTGGTCGGCGGCTTAGTGCAGCAATAACCCAAATAAAATAAGCACGCAGCAACACCACTACACTTAAGTGAAACGCAACAGGCGTACGATAACTCCCGTATTTATCCCAGTATTGGGGTCCGTATCGGCTCATTACTACTTCCCTAGCCGTTATGCTTTTTAAGCAGCTCGATTAAATCATCCTCTGTCAGGACATCTATTCCTAAATCTTGAGCTTTTGTGAGTTTAGAGCCCGCTTTTTCACCCGCTACTAAGGCATCGGTTTTAGCAGATACACTGCCTGACACCTTCGCACCTAGCTGTTGTAAGCGCGCTTTTGCATCATTGCGATTAAGTGTGTTAAGCGTACCTGTAAGTACATAAGTAAGCCCTGCTAGCGGTTGGTCATCCTTCGATGGTGCACTCAGCGCAGGCCAATGTATGCCTTGCTCAATAAGCGCATTGACGACCGCTAAATTGTGCTCTTCGTCAAAAAAACCTCGCACATGCGATGCCACAATATCACCTACATCGCTTACTTGTGTCAGGCTATCGACACTGGCACTAATAATATTCTCAAGCGTTAAAAAGTGATTTGCTAAATTTTGTGCCGTTGCCTCACCTGCCTCTCGTATACCCAATGAATATAAAAATTTAGCAAGCGTGGTGGCTTTTGCTTCGTTTAAAGCAGTGACTAAATTTTTAGCCGATTTTGGCCCCATGCGTTCGAGTGATTCAAAATGGCCTTGTTTTAGTATAAATAAATCAGCGGGTGTTTTTATAAGCTCACGGTCCACTAATTGATCAACAATTTTATCGCCAAGGCCATCAATATCTAATGCTTTGCGAGATGCAAAATGCTTTATAGCTTGCTTACGCTGTGCCGGGCACACTAAACCGCCAGTACAACGAGCTACAGCTTCACCTTCGACTTTTTCTACATGGGAATCACAAATTGGGCAAGCTGATGGAAACACAATATCTCTTGCATCTGCGGGTCTGCGATCGAGCACTACCTGCGTTATTTGCGGAATTACATCGCCAGCACGGCGAATAATCACCGTATCACCAACTTTAACACCTAAGCGAGCAATTTCATCACCGTTGTGAAGCGTTGCATTAGACACCGTTACACCGCCTACAAATACAGGCTCTAAACGAGCAACAGGCGTAATTGCACCCGTGCGCCCAACTTGAAACTCTACATCAAGTAGTTGAGTAACTTCTTCTTGCGCCGGAAACTTATAAGCAATAGCCCAACGAGGCGCACGCGCCACAAAGCCCAAACGCTCTTGTAAGGCTTTATTATTAACTTTTATTACCACGCCATCAATTTCATATTTAAGCTCACTACGACGCGTTAAAATATCACCATAGTAATCTAAAGCAGCTTGTGGCCCTTCCACCAGCTTTGTTTCTGGGCAAAGGGGTAAACCCCAATCAGTTAGCTTTTCTAATTGCTGAAAATGATCATCAGGAATTGAGCCATCGGCAACCAAACCAGTGCTGTATGCATAAAACATCAGTGGGCGTTTGGCGGTGATTTTAGAGTCTAGTTGACGCAAGCTACCTGCGGCTGCATTACGTGGGTTTACAAATACTTTTTCGCCACGCTTTTGCGCTTCACTATTGAGCTTTTCAAACCCTGCGCTATCCATGAATACCTCGCCACGCACTTCAAGCTCTTTCGGGAAGTCTCCACGTAATTTAAGAGGCACGTTACGAATTGTTTTTACATTTTGAGTGATATTCTCACCAGTAAAGCCATCACCCCGCGTTGCAGCTTGTACCAACACCCCATCACGATAAATGATCGACACAGCCAAGCCATCTAACTTGGGCTCACAGCAAAAAGTAAGCTCATCGGTGCTCATTAAGCGCTCTTTGATTCGGCGATTAAAGCCTGTAAATTCGTCTTCGCTAAACGCATTATCGAGCGATAGCATGGGCACTTGGTGGGCGACTTGCTCAAACTTGCTAAGCGCTGCGCCACCTACTTTTTGAGTCGGTGAATCGGCAGATAAAAATTCAGGGTTTTGTGTTTCAAGCGCACTGAGTTCGCGTAATAGCCTATCGTATTCAGCATCTGGAATGCTTGGGGTATCAAGCACATAATAATTATAATTGTGCTGCTCTAATAGGGTACGAAGATGATTAATTTGCTCACTAATGCTGCTAGACATTTAAACCTCAAAAAACATAAAAAAGCCACTTTGACGATATCGCCCAGTGGCTTATAAAAATTATATATTACAAATTGTTACGCTGAAAAAGCACGAACCTGCTCAACATACTGTCTTACACGCTCAACACTCATTTCTTCGCGCTCTGCGTCTAATATATGCGCGCCGAATTCGTCGGCTATTTTTTTAGCCGCACTGTGCAACATATTAAACGCTGCTAACCCGTCGCCGTCACACGGTAAGGTCATGAATAAGCTGACCCCAGCGGTGCTAAACTGTTCCATATTATCTATATCGAACGTCCCTGGGTTGTACATATTAACCAATCTAAACAGCACAGGCCCTTGGCCAGCAGGGTCTAAATGACGGTTAAAAAAGCCTTCCTCTGAGTATTTAAAACCGAGCGTATTTACAGCGGGTAATAACTTGCTGCCTTGCATAGTTAACCCTTCAGGCATTTGTATATGTACAATAACAAAATCCGGTACTGGCTCTTGTGGTTGTTGATCAGTTTGCTCAACCGACTCTAAATCATCAACAACACTTAGATCGTCCTCAATAGGCACCTCTGGCACGCTAGACTCTATTTGAGGCTCATTAGCATCAAAGTTAAGTTCCCCTAACTGTGGCTCGTCACGCTCACTAATAACCGGTTCTTTTTGCTCAGTTTTTTGACTATACGAATGAGATGAAGCTGCGGGGCTTTCTTGGAGTGGTTCAACCCGTTCTTTAACAGACGTATCTGGGCTGTCTTTTTTTCTTACAGACCATAAACCATGGACTAATAAGCCACCAATGACAATCACACTGATAATGATTAAAACCCATCTTAATTGTTCGGCCATCCCCTCACCTTTTATTATTTGTTATGCCTAAACTCTGTATAGTAATAAAAAACTAATACACGTGTTATAAAAATTTATGCGTGTGCAAGTTGCACCGCTTGTTCAATATCTACAGCAACCATTCGTGATACCCCCGGCTCTGCCATGGTAACACCGGTTAAACGACCCGCCATCTCCATTGCAATTTTGTTATGGCTTATATAAATAAATTGCACTGATTGTGACATTTCTTCTACCAAACGGCAAAAGCGTACAACGTTTGCGTCATCTAATGGCGCGTCAACTTCATCCAGCATACAAAATGGCGCTGGATTTAGCCTGAATATAGAAAACACTAATGATAATGCCGTCAGCGCTTTTTCTCCACCACTTAACAAGTGAATGGTTGAATTTTTCTTACCTGGCGGCCGTGCCATTATACTAACACCACTTTCAAGTAAATCGTCACTGGTTAATTCCAAATACGCACTACCGCCGCCAAAAACTTTAGGAAACAGCAGCGCAAAATCTTCGTTTACTTGATCAAACGTGGCTTTAAAGCGTGTTTTTGTCTCGGTGTCAATTTTTCGAATAGCACCTTCAAGGGTATTTAACGCTTTAGTTAAATCCTCTAACTGGTTATCTAAATAATCACTTCGCTGTTTTGCAACGTCAAACTCTTCTATAGCTGCTAAGTTAACCGCACCAAGCCTGTCTAGCTGATTTGTAATACCTGTTAATTGGTTTTGCGCTGCATTGAAAGTTAAGTCGTCAGGTAATGTTTCAAGTACTGCTTTTAGGCTTTGTTTAAGCTCATCTAATGGCTCAAGTGAAGCTTGCGCCTTTATTAATAAGCTCTGCTCTTCAAGTGTTAATCTTTGATGTTGTTCTTGAAGTCCTTGCAGCTCACCCTGAGAATTTTTAAGACTAGCTTGCTTTGTATTCAAGGCGTCTTTGGCTTGTGATAAATCGTTTTGTAATTGCGCTAGTAATTGCTCGCCATGTTGATGCGTTTCTAATAACGTTAAAATTGATTCACTGAGTGTTTCTTCTGGAATAAGTAGCGTCTCAATTTCCAAAACTAATTCTTCAGCTCCTTGTTTTGCCTCATTATAGGCTTGCTCTGCATGGCTTAGTTTTGTTTGGCTTAATTGCCACTCACTGTGTGCTTTTTGCTGTCTTAAACTTGCCTGATGAGCCTGCGTTTTGTATTGCTCTAGCGCACTGAGTGCTTGGCTATAGTTTTTATCGCTTTGCATGCGCTCATCATTAGCAGCCTCAGTTTCATCTATTAAATTAAATTGCTGCTCAGCAAATAGTTCATATTGCTCTGTTTGTTCTTCAAGCTGCTTATTAAGGTGCAAAAGTGACGCACTTATCGTTTGCTCTTGAGTTTTTATTTTTAATAGCTGGTGTTGATATTGAGTGACCTGCTCTGTGAGCATATCGCTTCGGGTACTTGAAATAGCAATCTGTTGGGCAAGCTGATGAATAACCTCTTTAAGCGCTTTTTGCTCGGTATTAAGCTCTGCTTGTAGTGCAATGTATTGTTCAAGTTCGCTTGTTACCTTTTCAAGTTCACTTTTAGTCTGTGTGATCTCATGGGTGTACTCGTGAAGTTGCTTATGTTTAATTAGCAATGAGTTGTTTGTGTTGCTATCCGCGTTTACGTGCCAATTACGGCCATGCAACGCGCCATTTTTATCCATCACCGCAATGTAATAGTCATCGTTTAACACCGTTAAATCGGCGTGTTCACTGTAAACAATTCGTGTGAGTAAATCTGGGTATACGCCAGCGGTAATATAATCAGCCAGGCTTGGCTTAAGTAAAGACTGACCGCTTGGCCATACGCTATTAGGTGATGGCTGCTCTGTTACACTTAAATGTGTAAGCGACTTAAGTGCTTGCTCTATTAATGGCTCAAAACCATCTTGCACTATTAGTTGACTTAAGAGTCCTGCTAAATCAGTGACCTCTTCATCTAACCCCAATGCACTTTTAAGCCCCGCAATACGGGCGTTTAGTTCATTTTCTTTCTGTGCCAGTGCTTTATGATTGTCTTGAGTTTTATTAACCTGCTTATTTTGTTGGGTCAGTGTAACTTCACATTGGGAAAGCGCACTTTGATTTTTTGCAAGCTCCTCAGTAAGTGTTTGGCGCTGGCGTTGTTGCTCGACCAGCTGCTGTTCTATATTATTATTTTTTAGTTCATCAAGCTGCGAATTTAACTGGCTGAGTTGCTCATTGACATGGTTTATTTGCTGTTGCGTGTGCTTTATTTCACTACTTTGCGACTGCACCTGAGTATTAAATTGCTGCTGTTGTTCGTTGAGTGTTTGCCAATGCGAATAACTCTGCTGCTTAGCGGTCTGTAGTCCCTCAAGTTCAAATGACAGTTCATCCACTTGCTCTTCGCACATTACACTGCTTTCTATTGCCGCTTGCAGTGCTTCATCAAGTTCTTCGCATATATGCTGCTGTTGCGCTTTTTGATCAAGGCTGTCTGTTTGACGTTGCTGTAATTTTATTAAGCTTTGTTTAAGTGATTGTATTTGTTGTTTAATACTGATTTTTTGCTGTTCGGCTCGAGTTAACTCGGTATGAGTAATATGTTGCTGGTGCTGCGCATCACTTAATTTATCTTGCTGAGCTTGTACTTCGCCTTCAAGTGTTGCAAGCACATCATCGTGCCCTGAGTGGGCCGTTTTAAAAAAGCTAATTTGCTCATCAAGCTTTTTTATTTGCTCGCTTTTGTCTATTTGTTGCTGATGAAGTTTTTGCCATTTTAAAACAGCTATTTGACTTTTTAATGTGCGCTCTGTTGCTTTAAGTTCACGGTATTTTTTAGCGTCAAGTGATTGAACTGCCAATTTATCGAGTTGACTTTGCAGCTCTTTACGAACATCTAATAAACGTTCTAAATTTTCGCGGGTACTTTTGATCCGCGTTTGCGTTTCGCGGCGGCGCTCTTTGTATTTAGATACGCCTGCGGCTTCTTCTAAAAATACGCGCAGCTCTTGAGGTTTACTTTCAATTAAGCGCGATATCATCCCTTGCTCAATAATCGCATAACTGCGAGGACCAAGCCCAGTGCCCAAAAATATATCAGTTATGTCACGCTTGCGGCATTTACTGCCATTTAAAAAGTACAACGATTGACCATCACGTGTTACTAAACGCTTAATCGCTATTTGGTTTCTATCGGCAAAGGTGTTTTTTAATTCTTGCTCGCCTAATGAATTATCAAAAATTAGCTCTACTGAAGCTTGCGAAATGGCTTTACGGTTAGTTGACCCATTAAAAATAACATCAGTCATGGCATCGCCACGCAAGTTTTTAGCTGAGCTTTCGCCTAGCACCCATCGCACTGCATCAATAACGTTAGATTTGCCACAGCCGTTTGGCCCAACAACGCACGTCATTTGATCTGGAAACGGTATTTTAGTGGGCTCTACAAACGATTTAAAGCCCGCTAATTTAATAGTGCTTAAGCGCATCTTATTGTTTTACCAATTTATTATTGTTGTTATTCATGGGCAATTTAACTTAAAAAACATGCGTTTGTTAAGCTTGGCGCTTAAAATTATCTAAAATAATCCCTGTTGCCATGGCAACATTGAGCGACTCGGCCTCGCCAAATGCAGGAATTGTTATTTTATCGGTCACTAAACCTGCACAGGCTTCGCGTATCCCATGCGATTCACTGCCCATTAGCAAAACACCCTCACCACTGAATTGTGTTTTATGCACACTTTCACCATCTAAAAATGCGCCATATATTGGCAAATTTAAAGTCTGTAAATATTCAGGTAATTCAACTTGGCTTACAGATACTCTTACAAACGACCCCATAGTGGCACTAATTGTTTTTGGGTTATAGGCATCTGCGCTGTCTGTGCTAGTAACAATATGTTTAATCCCATACCAATCAGCAACTCTGATAATAGTGCCTAAATTGCCTGGATCAGACACGCCATCAAGAGCCAATATTAATCCATTCATATTGGGTAAGTCGGCTTTGGGCATATCAACAATTGCAATAGCCGCATTATTACTTACAAGGGTGCTCGCTTTAGTCAACGCCTCTTCGTCTGCTTCAATGATGTGAGTGTTTGGAAAACGGCTTTGATGAGCATTTATAAACGCCTGCGTAGCAAATATAACAACTGTGTTTAAAGAACTATTTAACAACTCAAGTACGTTTTTTTCGCCTTGTACAAGGTATTGATTATATTGCTTTCGGTACTTTTTTTGGCCAAGTTGGCGAATAAGTTTGAGTTGGTTTTTTGAAATCATAGCAGCCCCATAAAATTATCCGCTCAGTATAACAGAGTTCATTATAAAAAATGTATCACCTAGATTGAACACACCTTATAGTGATAAAAAACAGCTCAATTGGTCAAACAAACGTCATACTTTGTATGTATTAAAAGCGCTATTGCTGTGATAAATATTGAGTTTTGCACTTAAAATCGGTAAATTAACAAAAAAACAACATGGAATAGCTTTTAATGGAATCAATACACCCAACCCCTTCACAATCAAACGAACTTAACGGTCAACCACTTACCCCACTATCTAGCTCCAAAGTGCAATTTAGTGGTAAGGGCGGTGAATTTTTTGGTATTTGGATAGTAAACATATTACTTAGCGTACTAACATTGGGCATTTATTCTGCCTGGGCAAAAGTGCGTACAATGCGCTATTTTTATGGACATACTCGTATTGACGGCCACAGTTTTGACTACTTAGCCACTCCAATGCAAATTTTAAAAGGTCGTATTTTAGCGGTTATTGTGTTTTTAGTTTACACCTTTGCTGTCAGCTTTTTTCCACTCGTGGGCTTTTTATTTGCGATTGCTTTTATTTTTTTAATGCCGTGGATCATTAACCAAGGCCTGCGCTTTAATATGCGTATGACCCGTCATCGTAATGTGCGTTTTGCATTTAAAGGCAATTACGGCGAAGCCTTTGTTAACTTTATACTGTTACCTATAGCCAGTGTTTTTACACTTTATTTATTAATGCCGTATGTTTTAAAGCGCATAGATACTTACATTCACAGTAATATTAGTTACGGCAATAAACCATTAGCCGTAAAGCTCAAAGGTGAAACTTACTACTTAACAGCGCTTATTTGTTTTGTAGTGAGCTCTATCACTATGGTGATATTTATGGCTATTTTAGGACTCTTTGGACTTGATTTACTCAATGTTGAAAATCAACAAGCGGCTCAAGACCCAGCCAAAATGGGAATTATGTTTGGTGGATTAATGATTGCCTATGTTGTGATGATTGCCATAGTAACCGCAGTGTGGAAAGCGGCCATTCGAAATCATATTTTTAATAACAGCCAATTTGAAGATGTTGCATCGTTTAAATCTGAACTTAAACCTATTCCTTATGCCATTTTACTTTTGACGAACATGCTAGCTATTGTGTTTTCATTGGGGCTTGCTTACCCCTGGACACAAATTCGTACATCAAAAATGCTTGCCGAGGCCACAACTGTTGATATATACCCTGGCGCATTAAACTTAATCGATACAACGCAAGAGCAGCAGTCATCCTTTGCCGAAGAAGCGGCTAATGTATTTGATATTGATTTATCGCTAACCTAAGAGCTTACTATGCACGTACAGGGACATTACTTCCCCAAAGCATCAAGTAATTATCAACAGGGTGTCGCTAATATTCGCGACACCTTGGTTGAAATTAGCCACGATGATCAGCTTATTTCAAGCTATGCAATAAGCGATATAACACTCACCTCTGGCCTAGCCGGGCTTGCTGATGAACTGCGTTTTAATGATGGCAGTCGCTTCATTCCAAGTGATGTAAATTATCGCTGGCCTTTTAAAACCGATAAGCACGACCTACTAGAGCGCCTTGAAAAAAGTAAATGGGCTATTATAGCGGCAATTGTAGTTACACCACTTTTTATGTGGTTAATGCTATACAAAGTTGTGCCCGCAATTGCTGTGTACAGTGTTGATACCCTACCGCATAGCGTTGTTGAACAAATGGGTGAGCAGAGTTTTACTGTAATTAAAAAATTAGCCCTCGACCCAACCGAGTTATCTGCCGAGCAACAAGCCACAGTGCAGCAGAATTTTAATACCATGCTTGATGCGCTTGCACTTGAAAAGTCGGTGTATAGACTTTCGTTTTATAAATCCCAAAGCTTTGGGGCTAATGCGTTTGCACTCCCTCATGGCCGTATTGTGGTCACTGATGAATTAGCTAATTTACTAGCCGATAAACCCAATGCGCTAAAGGCTGTGTTACTTCACGAAATAGGTCATGTCGTCCACCAGCATAGTGTCCGCATAACAGCACAATCGGCTGCCAGCACAATTGTACTTGCCGTTATATTTGGTGATTTAGAAGGGATTGCAGAAGTCGCTTTAGGTACGGGGGCATCGTTTGCTCAACAAGGGTTTTCACGAGATATGGAACGAGAAGCCGACAGCTATGCATTGACTCAATTGGAAGACTTAGGCTATTCAAGCAACGATTTTGCAGATGCAATTGAAGCATTACAGGGTGCGCATACCACTGAGAACGAACACCTTAAAAAGGTGAATAACTTACTCGAATATTTATCGAGCCATCCCAGCTCACAGGAGCGAATAAACAATGCGAGGAAATAACCGCGGTTATATACAAATGGCACGCTATATCGTGGGGCTGAGTTGGATGTATCATGGCTTTTTCCCAAAGATTTATCATATCGCCCCTCTTGAAAAATTAATGACTGGCAGTGCAGGTTATTCTGAACAGGTGTCTGATTTAATTACACGTAGCGCGGGTATTGCCGAGGTTATTTTTGGGCTGTTATTAATAATATTTTATAAAAATAAACAGCTGGTTTGGTTAAATATTTTGGCACTATGCGGCCTGCTAGGAGCCGTTGCTGTCATGCAGCCTAGTTTACTCATAGAAGCATTTAATCCAGTTACTACCAACGTGCCACTTATTGCCTTAAGCTTTATGTGGCTAAAAGAAATTAAACAGTTAAGTAATCGGTACCTCTAAATAATAAAAGAGGATTTTATCCTCTTTTATTATTGGGGCATGTTTAGAGTGAGTACTTGTTTTTGTGGGTCCACAAATGCAGTAATTCGCTCGCAATGGTTGCTGCCGCAATTGCGGTAAGCTCACTTTGATCGTACGAAGGTGATACCTCTACCACATCCATACCCACCATATTTATCCCTTTTAGCGCGCGCAGTACTTTAAGTACTTTATCAGATGTTAAACCACCGCATACAGGTGTTCCGGTGCCTGGTGCAAATGCCGGGTCGAGGCAGTCTATATCAA
Source organism: Pseudoalteromonas sp. S408 (assembly GCF_005886645.1). Classification (NCBI taxonomy): domain Bacteria; kingdom Pseudomonadati; phylum Pseudomonadota; class Gammaproteobacteria; order Alteromonadales; family Pseudoalteromonadaceae; genus Pseudoalteromonas; species Pseudoalteromonas sp. S408. The sequence continues at coordinate 15,773 of NZ_PNDY01000001.1, forward strand.
ACGTTAGGTAAACGGGTAAGTCACCTACTCGCTCACGTATTTGCGCTGCAATGTCATTGGCATGCAAATCGTTAGCTTGCATTGCATCAATCACTGCAAACTCATGCTTTGATTGGTCAAAGTCAGTGCGAATACCAATTTGTATACTGTGCTCTACATCAATTAGCCCTTCCATAGGTGCATGATAAAACATAGTGCCGTGATCAAAACGCGAGCCGTTGCTGTATGTATCGGTGTGCGCATCAAAATGAACCAAAGCCATTTTGCCGTGAATCTTTGCATGTGCCCGCAGAAGCGGAAGCGTTACAAAGTGATCGCCCCCAAGACCTAACAGCGTTGCACCTTGGTGAAGTATTTGCTCTGCGGCCATTTCTAGCTGTGCAGTAAAATACTCTGGATCGCCTACTGGATAAGTAAAGTCCCCTGCATCTGCAACCGTTAAACGCTCAAACAAAGGAAATGTCCACGGGTATTTAGTGTCTTCCCAGGCTAAATGTACTGACGCTCTACGAATAGCATCGGGTCCTAAGCGAGCACCGGGACGGCCCGATGTTGCTAAGTCAAACGGTAAGCCTAATACAACGACATCTGCATCAATGGCATTAATATTTTGCACCATAGGACGACGTAAAAACGTCATCCCGTTTGAATACAACGAGTGGTCAACATGACCAAACAAGCTAGACATTGCTTATAACTCTTCTAAATAAGTGTAGCCATTAAGGCCGCTTTGCAACTCGTCTAAAACGCTTTGCTGTTCATTTTTATCTATTTTTGCAGACACTAACTGCGCGTACGACTGTTGAAAGCTCTCAACATCTAAATGTACATAACGCATCATGTCAGCTACCGTATCACCCTGATTTATTTCGCTGATACTGGCAACGCCTTGCTCATCCATATTGATAATGGCGCTATGTGTATCGCCAAATAAATTATGCATATCACCTAAAATTTCTTGGTATGCACCCACTAAGAAAAAGCCCATTAGATAAGGTTTATCAGCACTGTACTCAGGCACCGGTAATGTGCTTTCAATGCCTTGGCCATCAACATAGTGCTCAAGTGCGCCGTCTGAGTCACAGGTTATATCAAGTAATACAGCACGTTTTTTTGGTGCTTCGGTTAAGCCACTTAATGGCAATACCGGAAACACTTGATCAATCCCCCACGCATCAGGCAATGATTGAAAAAGCGAAAAGTTTACAAAAAACTTATCAGCTAAACGCGCATTTAACTCGTCAATAATCGGGCGATGAAAACGGTTTTTGTTATCCATGTGTTTGTTAAGCTCATAACAAATACGTAAGTTAACTTGCTCTGCCCACGCACGCTGCGTTAAATCTAAAAGCCCAAGTGCAAACTGGTTATGCGCCTCTGCTAAGTCGCCTTGGCTATCGTGATAAATTTCAATCAGTGCACGGTCGTCAGTTAAATCGGTTAGCTGAACAAATGACGCCCACATATTATTTAATAAAAGTGGTGCATCTGCTGCAGGCGCTTTTAGCTCCTCTGGTACGTAGCTTTCTGTGCCTATCACGTTTGATATAAGTACCGCATGGTGCGCCGTTAGTGCACGCCCCGACTCAGAAATAATAGTCGGCATGGGCTGCGCGTACTGCTTACACGTATCGCCTATGGTGTACACAATATTATTTGCATACTCTGCTAAGCTATAGTTCATTGAGTTATGAGATTGGCTGCGTGTACCATCGTAATCAATCGCTAAACCGCCCCCTACATCTAAGCACTCAATACTTGCGCCTAATTTGCGTAACTCACAATAAAAGCGCGCGGCCTCGCTTACACCTAAACGCACATCGCGGATGTTTGCCATTTGCGAGCCTAAGTGAAAATGCACAAGTTGCATTAAATCAAGCTGGTCGGCCTCTTTTAAACGGTTCACCACATGCAGTACTTGCGACGCAGATAAACCAAATTTAGATTTTTCGCCGCCACTTGCTTGCCACTTACCTTTACCTTGCGATGCTAAACGTACACGAATACCAATACGTGGTTTAACATTTAGCGCTTTTGCTTGGCTAAGCACCATGTCGAGCTCAGAGAGCTTTTCAAGCACTATGTATACTTTGTGGCCTAGCTTTTCGCCAATAAGTGCTAAGCGCACATATTCCTTGTCTTTGTAGCCATTGCATACAATCACTGCACTGGTTTTTTCTGCCATTGCCAAAACAGTTAAAAGCTCTGGTTTGCTGCCTGCTTCTAGGCCTAATTGTTTTTTTTCTAACTCGGCTTGGCTTGCTACTATTTCTTCAACTACTTCGCGTTGTTGGTTTACTTTAATTGGGTAAACTAATAAGTAGTCTTTTGGGTAGCCATAGTTTTCAATCGCAGTATTAAATGCAGCACATAAACTGTGCACACGATGATGTAAAATTTGTGGAAAGCGCACTAAAGCCGGTAAGCTCAAGCCTTTTTCTTCTAGTTGTTTTGCAATATCTGTCAGTGCAATAGTTTGCTCTGGGGCGTGAGCCTTTGGCGCAACATACACATCACCTTGATCATTAATACCAAAAAAACCTTGGCTCCAATGACGAACATTGTAACTCGTGCGAGCTTGTTCTAGTGATGTTGTCTCTTTCATTTATCTTTCTCTTTTATTTAATGAATGCCGGTTCGGCTGATTGGGCGCATTAAAAGAAAAATAGACTTTTAAGTCCAACAAGTATTTTTACTCGTAACGAGTGATTTTTAATATTATCAGTAAATAGTACAGAGCATGACCCACAAGCCCTTATTTAATGAGGCCTAGTTGCAAATAATAATCAGGTTAGTCACACGTTTTTTATAAGGAGAAATATAGGTCTGGTTTTAATAAAAATGTATTCAACATATACACATGGCTAAGGGGCTGCTAATAAAAACTTTTTTGTATTCATTATTTAATTTTGCTACGTCGAGTTTTTAACCGTTAGCGTGAAAATTTAAATCTTCAAATTGATTAAGTATTATTGGGGATGGGTTTTAACAGCTAAATAGCAGCAAATTAATTACTTAGCCTGAAATCTGCTTTAGCCGTTTGCTATTCAGAAATCAGGCTAATTAGCTATTGAAGCTAAAATCAATTATTCAGCTAAAGCCACTTCGGCTAACTTCATTGTACTTTCGAACGACTTAGTGCCGGCTATAAATAACCCATTATGGCAAAATACAGCGTCGTCTAAGCCTGTTTCAGCTTGAAACTCTTCATCAGATAAACCAGCCCATGCTTTAGGTAAAGACTTTCTATCTTCAAACGATCCTGGCTCTACAGGTACTGTTTGTAGTATCCATTGACCTGAGTGTGAAGGATAAACCATGTACAATGCTTCACTTGACAAGATATGCACTGTTTTTTTCCATGGCGTGTATTTTTCAAGCACAATAACGCGTGGGTCTTCTGCACTTTCTATAGCTTCAGTCACAATTGCTTTTGCATTAACACTGCCACTGGCTGACGCTATAAATCGAGTCAACATACGAGAGGCAAATTCAACAGCCTCATCAAAGCACTTATCAAACTCAGGGCTCTCTTCCCACGTTGGGTTATACATTGAAATTGTTTGACTTAAACTTATGCCTTGCTGCACCCCTTCAACATGGCCACAATCAATTGCATCAATGGTTGAGACCAACCCGGCATCTACTCTGTCTGCAATTGCTTGGTTATTGCCACACAGTGATAAACCATACTTTTGCCACACCAAACCAAATGACGAATACGGTATTCCATTTTCACGCTCCCCGGCGCCACCGCGCTGGTGGTGATCAAAACGCCCGGTATCAGGATCGTATTGCCCACCTACATCAATCACGATATCAGCATTATCCATAAGCGCTTTGTCGCGGGTACGTACTAAATTAAACGAAGGAAGTACATGTTTGAGCACCGCGATGCTAAATACATCATCGGCATGAAAATTACCATTGTGGGTAACTACTGTTAAATCGGTCGTTGAACTGGTGTCTTTATTAGAAAGGATAAGGAAATCTCGCTCTATATTGCGTTAATTATGAAAACTAAAGGACGTTATGTGGTGAATTTTATATGAATGCGATTAACAAGAACAGGGTTCTTGTTAATCGTTTTGATATTGCGACTGAGCCTAGCCTAATTGCTAAGGTATGTTAATTTTGTATTTACAGTATCTACCTCTAAAAAGACTGATGCCAGTGTAAATAATCTTCAAAATGCATTGGTTTAGCAATTAAATAGCCTTGAATCATGTCAACGTTCATTGTTTTAAGTATGGTAAATTGCTCTTCGGTTTCAACACCTTCAGCAACAACTGTTAAGCTAAGGCTTTTACCAAGGTTAATAATGGTTTGCACAATGCTAAATCCAGTGCCTTTGTCTAATATTTTATCTATAAAGCTTTTATCTACTTTTAATTCATTCACCGAAAACGAGCTCAAATGCGTTAAACACGAGTAGCCTGTGCCAAAATCATCTATCGAAAAAATAAAACCTTGCTGTTTTAATTCATCAATTTGCGATATCACGCTGGCAATATCGCCGCTAAGCATAGACTCTGTGATCTCTAACTTAATATTCGATGGGTTAACGCCATAATCGTTAACAACATTTAATAATTCAGTTTTTAACGTCGTTGAATTGAACTGGACCTGACTTATATTTATAGACACTTTAAATGAATCATCAATCAGCTTCTTGCTGTTAAGCTCATTTATTAAAATACAAATATCACGCAGCACGGTGTTTTGAAGTTTTTGAATAACCCCATTTTGCTCAGCGATTGGAATAAAGTCATTAGGCGCAATCAATCCCTTACTTGGGTGCTGCCATCTAATTAGAGCCTCTGCCCCCGTAATTTTTCCATTAGCGTTTATTTGCGGCTGAAAATAAGCACTAAATTCATCGTGTGCTATCGCTCTGACAATATCGGTTTCAAGTTCTGCCTGATTTTCTAGTAGAGCTTGTAACTCTGGATCATAAAAGCTGCAACTGTTGCCATTTTTCATTTTAGAACGGTACATGGCCGTATCAGCAAATTTAAGAATGTTATCGGTTAAATGATTACTTTTATCTATTAAACAAATACCGATACTACAACTAACCTGAAAAGCTAAACGACCCACTTCAAATTTATCATAAAAGACACTTTGTATTATTTTAGCCTTTTTTTCTGATTCTAAAATCGCGCTTTCGGTGTTATCACCAACATATTCAAGCAATATAATAAATTCATCGCCGCCAACACGCGCTAATGTATCTTTTTCACCAATAACACCGTTAAATCGTTTTGAAAGCTCTACAAGTACTTCATCACCTGCACTGTGACCAACTGAGTCGTTAATTCGCTTAAAATTATCTAAGTCTAAAAATAATAATGCACCGGTCACATTGCTTTGGTGTATATTCTCAACATAGGCTGCTAATTTGTCATTTAGCATTCGCCTATTTGGTAAACCTGTTAATGGGTCATAGAAGGCGAGTCTTTCTACTTCTTTCTCTGCTTTTTTTCTTGTGGTTATATCGCGGGCAACCCAAACAATATAACGCTGAGATGGGTTATCTGATTGGTAATCTTTAATTGGCGATGTACGACCTTCAAAAACCATTATTTTGCCGCCAATATCTAGCTCATATTCAAATACTTGCACATCATTTGTCAGCAATGTTTTATCTATTACCGCCATGATTGATGCGGCATCTTCTACAGGCAACACATCGCTAATTTTTTTATTTATCAAGTCAGATTGTGATTTGTATAAAAGTGCATCAGTGGTGCCGTAAATATCCATATACTCACCTTCTTCACTAATAATGAGGGTCAAATCAGGCATCACTTTCGTAAATGCCTCAAATTTTTCATTACTTTTTTCCAAATCATTGATCAGTTGATTAGCTTTTATGTACTCATGGTTTTTTTCAAGCGCAATACTGGTAAAGTGAACAAAGTAGTCGATTAATTCAAGTTCGAAAGATGAAGGCTTTTTAGGTTTATCGTGGTAAATAGCAAAAGTACCTAAAATATTTGATTTAGTTGAAATAATAGGAGTAGACCAACACGACTGTAGTCCAAACTGTAAAGCGATTTCTTTAAAGTCTGCCCATAAAGGCGACTTAGCTATATCTTCAACAATCACGCGTTCACCTAAATACGCAGCAGTACCACACGAGCCAACATTTGGACCTATATGAACCCCATTAATTGCTTGGCAATATTCATCATCAATATTGGGCGCAGCACAATGAAGTAGTTTTCCTTTATTTAGTGATAGGATTGAGCATTTAGCTGAATTTTCATCAATAAGTTCTTCTATAGACAAACATATCTCATCTAAAACGTCTTCAAAGGGAAGCCCTAGCGCTATTTTAGATAAGATATCTTGCTGATGGGATAACAACGTGTTTAACCTAACTGCTTCCATTTGACACCACACACTTTCATTATTGTTTTTAGCTTAAATATGTTTTTAAAAACAGTACAGTATTAAGTACCGAATAAAATAATTCGCTTAAGTAACGTAAAGTATAGTTGTAAATAATCGACTTTTACTGTTAATTAATGTTTTTTATACAATAATAAACAGCACAGCGTTAGCCTATAAAAACATAGGCGTTCAGAAATCTGCTTGTTATTGGCTTAAGCCAAGCTCCATAAACACACTTTGCGGGTTATCTTGATAAGAGCCAAAACAACCACAACACTTAAACCCTAAATTTTCATATAATTTAATCGATTCAATTTGTTTAGGGCCGGTTTCTAACCTAATTAATGGGATCTCTTCTTCACCTGCGTAATGCAAAAGAATTTGCATTATTCTACGAGATAGCCCTTTTCCACGGTAACTTGGGTTTACATAGAGGCGCCTTATTTCTGCGTAAGATGGCTCCCCTGATTGCATCACAATTGCCCCACAAGCAACAATCCCATCATCGTTTTTTAAACCAATTGCATAAACATTAGGTTTATCAAGCTCACCTAACGTGAGAGATTGTGCGGTCGCTACTGGGTACAAAGAATTTATAAGTCGGTCGATATCAGCAAAAACATTAATCACATCCTGGTCATTCGGTTTTAAATCAACTAACTGCATTGAGTATCTCAAATTTATATTAATTATATGTTGTGAAACTATACCGAATTGTAACAAATGAACAACCTCTGCGTGTTGTTTTAACACAATTACAGGTTTAAATAACTCAGACTCAGTGCTTTCAAATTAAGAACTGATAAAAATACGTATACCTGGCTTTAAACACTTTGTTACGCAAAATAGCTGTTCAAAACTATTAAGCTATTTATACTAACTTGAGTTGTAAACATTGATTGAGGTTGTTGTGCAGATCATACAAGGTATGGAATATTTTTTTTCAGGGTTTAAATTAATAAGCCAAAAAGGTTTAAAGCGCTTTGTGCTCATTCCGCTTTTAATTAATATTTTATTATTTGGTAGTTCGCTCTTTTTTTTATTTGGCTGGCTTAGTGAAAGCTTTAGCTACATCAATAATATGCTCCCTGATTGGCTGAGTTGGTTAGAGTGGCTAATGTGGCCGATTGCGGTATTGGTCGTACTATTTAGCTATAGTCTGGTATTTACAGTAATAACAAACTTTATTGCCGCTCCATTTAATGCACTTTTAAGCGAAAAAGTAGAGTTATACTTAACTGGTCAAAAAATTAATGATGACGGCTTTGCCGAGTTAGTTAAAGATGTACCTCGCATGCTTGCCCGCGAATGGACCAAGCTATGCTATTACTTACCGCGAGCTATTGGCTTTTTTATACTGTTATGGATTTTACCGGTAATAGGTCAAATATTATGGGTTTTATTTACGTGTTGGATGTACGCGGTGCAATATGAAGATTACGCGTTTGATAATCATAAAATTAGCTTTAATGAGATGAAAAACGACTTAAAGTCTAAGCAAGGTCTTTCATACGGGTTTGGTTTTGCTGTTATGCTGTTAACAGCCATTCCAGTTGTTAACCTAATTGTTATGCCTGTCGCGGTATGCGGTGCTACGCGTTTGTGGGTAGATAATTACCGCCCTAAGTACCGAAGCTAACTCTTAAATGAAGTTATTGCCTTAGTAACTGTGTGTATATAAAAATGGGCCTAGTGGCCCACTTTTATCGTTAATCAACTGTATAAGCTTTGAGGGACTTTAGTCACATTTAAATGTACCGTGATCTCTTCTCTATCATGGTATAAATGCTTAGCTTGTAATTCGTAGCTAATACCGTACTTAGCGAGCTCTTCTCTTATCATTGCTAAACATTCATACACACTGTCAAAGCGCTTTTTCATTGGTAACTTAAGATTAAAAATAAGCTCTTTTGCATAGGCATTAACAGCCCAATCAATCATTAGGCTTGTTACTTTGGTTGGCTTTTCTACCATGTCACATACAAGCCAAGTAATGTTTCTTTTCTCTGGGCGGTATTTAAAGCCATCTTCTCTAAAGTGCTTAACTTGGCCTGTTTCCATTAAGTCATCATTCATTGGGCCATTATCTATTGCATTAACAAACATCCCTCTGCGCACTAGCTGATATGTCCAACCACCTGGGCATGCACCTAAGTCTACACATCGCATACCTGCAGCAACGCGTGTTTCTCTTTGTTGCTCAGGTATAAACACGTTAAACGCTTCATCAAGCTTAAGTGTAGAGCGGCTAGGCCCGTCACTTGGCATGCGCAAACGTAAAATACCCATAAAATTGGCTGAATTGTTATAGCTGTATGAATAGCCAACATAAGCGGTATTATTTGCCAAAAATAACACATGCATAACAGGCCGGTTCGCTTTTGGCTCACGCAACACGGTGTTTTGTTTCTCTAGTGCTTTTTTAAGCGGTGTCGATATTTTTTTACAAAAGGTAAGTAGTTCTTTTCCTTCGTTTGTATCGGGTGTCTCTACTCGCAGTTCAGAGCATAACGGAAAATCCTTAGCTGCTTGCACAACAGCACCTACACGGTCTTCCAATGGCATATTTTCTAACAATGTGCCAGCAAACCATTGGCGAGCAAACACCATGTTTTTAAAATCTATTTTTTTGATTATTTCGTCACTATGCTGGGCTTCAAAACATTCATATATAACGTAACCTGTATTTGGTTTTGCTTTTACATACCCTGCAAACCCCTGCTCCGCAGCATGAAATGTTATTTCAGCAGCTGCATCGTTTTCAAACCCACTGCGACAATAAATCACAACACTAGACATAATAACCCTTAAACTTTTTAAAACTTAAATCGTGCAACTTGCACTAAAATGATAATCCAACCAACAATAAAGCACATTCCACCAAGAGGCGTAATTGGCCCTAGCCATTTCATTCCTGTCAATGCTAATAAATATAAGCTGCCACTAAACAGCAACGTCCCTATTATAAAAAAGTGACCAGCCCAATTTAGGTTAATACCCCACTTTATGAGTAAAGCCACTGAAATTAATGCTAAACCATGCACCATTTGATACTCAGCAGCAGTTTTAAACACACCTATCGAATATTCTGATAGACGGTTTTTTAGTCCGTGAGCGGCAAAAGCCCCCAACATAACCGAAAGCATACAAAATAAGCTTCCCGTCATTAAAAATAGTTTTGTCATTATTTATCCAATAATTTTTTTATAAACTGTACTGTGCTTGAAGCTGCTATTTGGCGGTTTTCTAATTCAGTAATTCCACTTTTTTTACGCGGTTTTAATGAGTGATCACCGTCAGTTAGCCATACAAAATTTGGCTGCTTTGGCATAGACAGGGTTTTTAGCTCTTCACGAGTACCAAATGTATCTCGCTCACCTTGTAATACTAAAAAAGGACAATTAACATCAGCAAAGTGCTCTGTGCGCAGCTTTTCTGGTTTACCAGGTGGGTGAAATGGGTAACCAAACGCAATAACCCCTTTAACAGGCTGATTTGTTGTGCATACGAGCATAGATGCCATTCGCCCGCCCATTGATTTACCGCCAATAAACAATGGTAATTTAGACTGAGCATGCGTTAATACTTGCTCGTAGTAAGCAAGTAACTTGGGTGCACGCTCCGGCGGGCGTCGCTTATTAGTTTGTTTGGCAATTTGCATATATTCAAAATCAAATAAACCAACATCAACACCTTGATCACTGATCAGTGCAGCCACGTGCTGCATAAAATCAGAATCACTTCCAGCACCAGCACCATGAGCAAAAATAAACTGTGCAATTGCGGGTTGGCTTTGACTTTTAAACCATTCAATCATGATTAATACTCTTGCTCTTGTTCAACCAAACTTAGCATCCATTCTTTAAATGACACTATTTTCCCCAGTTCAATTTGTGACTCACGAAGCACCAAATAGTAAGCGTTTTTACTTTCTAGACTATGGCTAAATGGAATAACTAATCGTCCTGCATCAATATCTGGTTTAGCTAACACACTATTCCCAATTGCAACGCCTTGGCCATGAACAGCGGCTTGCAGCACCATAGAAGAGTGGCTAAATATAGGCCCCTGATTTACTTGTACATTACGTACACCTGCAGTTTTCATCCACGTTTTCCAATTTTTACGTGTAGTGTCATGTAATAAGGTGTGCTGTGCTAAATCACTGGGTTGATCAAGCGGTTTAGGGCCACTCAATAACATAGGGCTACACAATGGCACTAAATACTCTGTATGTAGCTTATAAGCTTGCACCCCATTCCAGTGGCCACGCCCGTAGTAAATAGCAATATCAACATCATCGCTTAACGAATTTTCGTCTTGGTCTTGTGCTTTTATTCTTACGTCAATTTCAGGGTGTAATTCATTAAATAAACTTAAACGAGGCACTAACCATTGAATAGCAAAACTAGGGGTTAAACTTACCGTTAATGAGCCTTTAGCCCCTCGCGCAAGTAACTTTTCTGTGGCATCAATCAATTGCGTAAAAATTTCTTTAATATCTAAAAAATAACCTTGGCCTTCTTCCGTTAATAATAACGAGCGATTTTTTCGTAAAAATAGCTTTAAACCTAAATGTTCTTCTAGTGTTTTTATTTGATGACTAACAGCTGCTTGCGTTACATAAAGCTCTTCTGCGGCTTTAGTAAAGCTTAAATGCCGCGCTGCAGCTTCAAATGCTTTGAGTGCGTTTAATGGGGGGACTCGTCTTGACATAATAACCAAGCTTTGAATTAGTTTTTCTTATGCATGAATTATATACCCATGACGAGAAAGAGTATATTTAAGGTGTAAAAAAAGCGACTAATGTCGCTTTTTATTATGCGGTCACTTTTTATAAGTCGCTAGCGCTGGTATCTAACGGCGCAAAACTCTTGACCAAATCATCTACCGCCTTCATTTGTGATAGGTAGCCTTCTAATTTACTTAGGGCTAATGCACATGGTCCATCACACTTTGCTTCATTAGGGTTTGGATGTGCTTCTATAAATAAACCAGCGATCCCCAAAGCCATTCCACTTCTGGCTAACTCTGCCGCTTGAGCTCGACGCCCATCCGCTGAGTCTGCGCGACCACCTGGGCGTTGCAGCGCATGCGTCGCATCAAAAATCACTGGTGCCATTGCTTTCATGTCATCCATACCTAACATATCAACAACCAAGTTATTATAACCAAAGCTAGAGCCACGCTCACAAAGTGCAATATTATTATTACCAGCCTCATTAAATTTAGTAATGATATGGCGCATTTCATGTGGTGCTAAAAACTGCGGCTTTTTAACATTAATAATGGCACCTGTTTTTGCCATAGCAACAACTAAGTCTGTTTGACGAGCTAAAAAAGCAGGCAACTGAATAACATCAACCACTTCAGCAACCGGCGCCGCTTGATGCGGTTCATGAACATCGGTGATAAGAGGAATATTAAAGGTGTTTTTAATTTCTTCAAATATTTTTAACCCTTCTTCCATTCCCGGACCACGGTACGAGTTGATTGAAGAACGATTAGCTTTATCAAATGATGCTTTAAACACATATGGTATGTTTAGTTTAGTCGTCACTTCTACATAATGCTCTGCAATGCGCATGGCTAAGTCGCGCGATTCTAAAACGTTCATACCACCAAATAAAACAAACGGTTTGTTGTTTGCTAATTCAATATCATTAATTTTGATAATTTGATCTTTCATTTTAATTCCTTAAGGTGCAACTGCTTGCAACATTAATCCACAAATATAAGCCATGTATGTACCCACTCCGTAACCTAATACAGCCAGTAAAACACCGACAGGCGCAAGTGAAGGATGAAATGCTGACGCAACAACAGGCGCAGACGCAGCCCCTCCCACATTAGCTTGTGAGCCTACTGCCATATAAAAAAGCGGTGCTTTAATTAATTTTGCAACAAGCAACATTAAACCAGCATGTACTAGCATCCAAATAGCGCCAACTAAAAACAAGCCCGGGTTATCAAAAATAGCGGTTACATTCATATGTAAGCCAATTGAGGCCACTAAAATGTATAAAAAGCTTGAGGCGACTTTAGATGCACCAAATGCTTCAATCTGTCTTACTTTAGTAAAAGACAAACTAATACCAATGGTCGTTGAAATGACTATTAACCAGAAAAACTTACTGGTTAAACTGTACTCTTTTGCCCACGCATAATTATTAGCGAAAAACGGCCCTAAAAAGTCTGCGCAAAAATGGGCTAAACCAGTAATACCAAATGCAATAGCAAGCAATGTCATGTAGTCATTCAGTGTTGGCATGCGCGCATGCTCTGCATGGTATTTTTCAACACGCTGCTTTAAATCTTCAATGGCGCTGGTGTCTGCTCCCGTAGCAGCATCAATTTTCTTGTGGTTAGCTGCCATTAGTAACAAAACTGCCATCCAAATATTAGCCACTATTACATCAACGGTGACCATTACTGAAAAAATATCACCACCAACCTCAAACATTTCTTTCATTGAGGCTTGGTTTGCCCCACCGCCAATCCAGCTTCCAGCTACGGTTGTCATACCGCGCCATACGGCATCTGGCCCATGCCCACCTACAATTGTGGGGTCTACCGCGCTCACAACTAAAATTGCGAGGGGTCCGCCGATAACAATACCGAGCGTTCCGACTAAAAACATAATAAGCGCTTTAGGCCCTAAGTTTAAAATTGCTTTTAAATCAATGCTAATAGTTAACAGTATTAAGCAGGCCGGTAATAAATAACGCGAAGCCACGTAATACACATTCGATTTATTGCCATCAACAATACCAAACGTATTAAGCAAAGAAGGTAAAAAGTAGCAAAGTAATAAAGCCGGTACATATTTATAGAACGTTTTTAATGCTGGGCGCTCGCTGTTTGAGGTTTTAAATATAAACCCCAAAATAACGGCGAGTAAACCAAGCACAACTGCATCATTAGTGATTAATGCGCTTTGTGTTTCAACCATGGTATTCCCTAATATTAATGGTGAGTTTTATTATTATCTTCTAATTCTTCAATTTGGTGCTGGATGATTTCTATTGCTGGATCATCTGGGCATTCATCTACAAAAAATTGTAGGTCATCTCGGGCCATTTTAGGGCAATCGAGCTGATTTAATAAATATCCTCTGTCACGTCTTTCGTAAGGGTCGTCGCCAATTAATTCCATTAACATTTCAACGCATGTTAATGCATGGCCAAATTTGTTCTCGCTGATGAATGACCACTTTTGTTGTGCTAAGAAAAGCTTATAAACTTCATCGTCAAAAATAAGTTCCAATGGCTCTTGTTCTTGCCCGTCTGCTTCATCAGCATTTTCAGGAATAATATACCAGCTTTGTTGGCCGCTACTTGGCTCAACCAAATAGCCTTCTTCATCGCTCATAGCAATATGTACACCTATATCGCCTTGATTTAGGCTCATACTGGCGTCTAGCTTAGCCTGCTGTAAAAAATGACAAAGTAAAATTGCCAGAGTGGTTGGCGAGCCGCTACGCATAGTTAAAGTGTAACTTAAGCTATTTAGTTTATGCTCAGGTACTTTTAAACTCGAAGCGCTAAATAGCCATGCACTGTAAAAAGTGTCTAGTAACTTATCTAAGCGTTCATGAGAGTCGGGTACAGCAATACATAATGCATTAATTTGTTTTTCAAAATCAGCAAGAACATCTAAAGCGGCTGTTAAGTCTAGTTGAGGATCCCATTTCGATTCAGCCTTAATGCAGCGATAAATTGCCGCAGGGGTAAAGTCATCGTAAGCATCATCAATATAAGAGTCATCGTGTTCATCAAACCCAAAAGTGGTCATCAATACTGCAACATTTCTAGAAAACGAACGCGTAGTTTACCTAATTCTACCAATATATTCCAATAACGAAATCTACTTGATGAAATCAATGGAGGAGGATATTCGAGCCTCAGAGATACTGAAGCTCGGTAAATTTATTTTAGGTTTAAAGTAACAATGCTGACTTAGCTGTTGCCAAGTAACCAATAGCTAAAATAACAAACGTATTTACAGTAAGGTACGATATTTTAGCCAAAAAGTTAGTTTGTTTTGCACTAATAACACCGATGGCAATATACGCGATAACCAATATAATTTTTTCTAGTAGCCAAAATTGCTCAAATGGATTAATTTTACCCATGAACATCAGTGTAAATGCAGAAATCAAAAGTAGCGTATCTATACCGTGACTGCCAATAAATACTATTTTGTTCCGAGCTAGCTTACCACTTCCAATTCTCGAAAAAGATCGAATATAAAATAAAACGACACTCAGTACGGCTATCGCCATGTGTGAGTGTTTTACTGCTAAATAATCCATATGCCTCTATTCTTCTAGTTATAAAGTTAATCGGGGTAACGTTTAATAATTGTTTCAAGTTCATTGAGGTTTTCGTTAAAAACGTCAACTAATTTTGGCTCAAAGTGCGAGCCTTTTTGCGAGTTTATTTCTTCTACTACGCGTTCAAGTGTCCATGAGTCTTTGTAACAACGCTTATGCCTTAATGCGTCGTACACATCAGCCAATGCTACAATACGACCAAATATGTTAATTCGGCTTCCCTGTAAGCCTTGAGGGTAGCCTGTGCCATCCCACTTTTCATGATGTTCTTTGGCTATGGTAGCCCCTGCACTCACAATTTCGTGAGCAGACCCTTTTAAAATCCCGTACCCTTTGTCTGTGTGAGTTTTCATTACTTCCCATTCGGGGGCATCAAGCTTTGCAGGTTTATTTAAAACCGAATCGGGTATACCTACTTTACCTACATCATGCAAGGGCGCAGCCAATCTAATTAAGTCGGCTTGTTGTTTTGATAACCCATAGCCAATAGCAAGTGCGTGGCAAATATGTGCAACACGTTTTACATGATTACCTGTTTCAGTAGAGCGTTGCTCAACCGCCTCACTTAATCTGTAAACAAGTTCTTGCTGGGTGGCTTCTATTTCGCATTGTAGCTGAACATTTTCAAACGCTAATTGCACATTTTGGGCAAAAATTTCAACTAAGTTTCGTTGTGTATCTGTCAAAGCATTTGGAATGCCAGTAATGAACAACATCGAACTATGGTTATATTCACTGCTGCAATAAGCAAATAAATAATTGTCTTTGTAGATAATAGTCTGATTAGCTAAAGCTTCTTGGCATGCACTTAGTTGTTCTGCGTGAAGAACCTCTTCTAAGTTCTTACCTTCGCTTTTTTCAAATTCACCGGTACCTGAGCAAATAATCATTTTATTATTTTGAGATGCCGGGTTTTGTGCCACAAGCGTTGTGGCATACATAGCTTGATCTGAAATGCCCAGTAAAGATGTAAGTTGCTGCATTACACCTTCAATAAAATGCTCAATTGAATGCGCAGAAAATATATTACGCGAAGCGGTTATTATTTTTTCAAGACCAATTCGCGACTGCTCTATTGAAATAATGTCGCGGTAAGAACGAAGGCTTGACATAATCACAGTAAATAGCTTTTGTGCTGTCAACTCGGTTTTCGATTTGTAATCGTTAATATCATAATTAACAATAACTTGGCGTTCTGGTGCCTGGCCAGGTTGGCCGGTACGTAAAATAATACGAATGTGGTTATTTTTTGCGGTTTCACGAATATATTTTACAACTTGTAAACCTGCATCGTCCGTTTCCATGACAACATCAAGTAGTACGATTGCAGCATCCTTGTGCTCATCGATTAGTTTTTTAGCTTCTACGCCTGAATAGGCACTTATAAATTCTAGACGTTTATTTTGAAACTCAAAATCACTCAATGCTAATTTTGTAACTGCATGAACTTCAGGTTCGTCATCAACGATTAATACTTTCCAGGTGCCCAAATCGGTATTGTCTACTGGTACTTCTGGCTCATCTGAAAATAAAAAGTCACCCATCATAATTAGAAATTCCTACATGACACATTTAACACACGGATGCAGTAATAATTAAACTTATTATGGCCACTGTGCGAGCGTTACACGGTCATTTTCACCAAGATCTTTTATCGTTTTAACATTAACAAAGGCCATCGTTTCAAAAAAATCACGTACAGCAAAACCTTGGTCATAACCGTGCTCTATTAGAAGATAGCCACTAGATAGCAAATAGTCACGTGATTGTGTAATTATTTGTTTAATATCAGACATTCCTGAATCTTCAGCAACTAAGGCAGATAAAGGTTCAAATCGCACATCGCCTTGAGCCAAATGTTCGTCACTACTTTCTATATACGGTGGGTTGGTAACTATAAGATCAAAATATTCATTACTAAGTGAGCTAAACCAATTGCTTTGTTTAACACGCACATTACTAATTTCTAAACGCTGTTGATTACGAGTTGCAAGCGCTACAGCATCACTTACTCTATCTACCGCTGTAATATCCCAAAGAGGCATTTCACTGCCCAATGCCAATGCAATGGCGCCCGTTCCCGTGCCTAAGTCTAGTACTTTGGCCTGCTCTGGGATCCCTAGTTCAAGCGCTACTTCAACTAAGGTTTCTGTGTCTGGGCGCGGAATTAACGTTGTTGCATTCACTTCTAAGGTTAAACTCCAAAACTCACGTTGCCCTGTAATATGCGCGACAGGCTCGCCGTTCAATCGCCTAGCGCAAAGAGTGTCAAAGGTGTGTTGTTGCTGTTCACTAAGCAACCTTTCTGGCCAAGTAAAAAGGTAACTACGAGGTTTATCAAGAACATGAAGAAGTAATACTTGTGCGTCTAATTTTGCACTATCGCTGCTTTGCACTAATAATTTAGTGCCAGCAGCGGCAGCTTGCTCAAGGGTTTGCGTCACGATTACTCATCGCCCATTGCAGCAAGTAAATCAGCTTGATGCTCTTGCATTAACGGATCGACAATCGCACCTAAATCGCCAGCAACAACTTCATTTAAGCGGTATAACGTTAAATTAATACGATGATCGGTAATACGACCTTGCGGGTAATTGTAAGTACGAATACGCTCAGAACGATCACCACTACCTACTAAATTACGGCGTTCAGACGCCTCAGCAGCATGACGCTTTTCATCTTCTGCTTGCTGTAATCGTGCAGCAAGGACTGACATCGCTTTTGCACGGTTTTTGTGCTGAGAGCGCTCATCCTGACACTCAACAACCACACCTGTAGGTAAATGCGTAATACGAATTGCAGAGTCGGTTTTGTTTACGTGCTGCCCACCCGCACCAGATGCTCTAAAAGTATCTACTTTTATATCGGCGGTGTTAATTTCAATTGCTTCAGCTTCTGGGATTTCTGCCATTACTGCCACGGTACAGGCCGAGGTATGAACACGACCTTGCGACTCAGTTTCTGGTACACGTTGAACACGATGAACACCAGACTCAAATTTAAGTTTACCGTAAACACCTTCACCACTAATGTTAGCAATGACTTCTTTGTAACCACCATGTTCACCTTCATTAGTGGTTACAACTTCTAATTTCCACTTTTGTGTTTCGGCAAAACGGCTATACATTCTAAATAAATCACCAGCAAAAATAGCGGCCTCATCGCCACCTGTGCCCGCACGCACCTCTAAAAATACATTGTTATTATCTTTAGGATCTTTAGGTAGCATCAACACTTGGATTTCATCTTCAAGTGTTAGTATTTGTGCTTTTGCCTCTTTGTACTCTTCTTGCGCCATTTCACGCATATCTGGGTCTGAATCTTTTAACATTTCTTCAGCACTGGCTAGGTCATCTTTTGTTTGTTGATATGCTAAAAAAGTTTTAACAATTTCTTCAAGCTCAGAATATTCTTTTGAAAGACCACGAAAGCGATTTTGATCGCTAATAACCGATGGGTCGCTCAAAAGTGCTTGTACTTCTTCGTAGCGTTCTACTAGCGTTTCTAATTTATTATAAACAGACTCTTTCATTTAACTGTTATTCCTGGTCAATACCTAACATTTTTTTCAACTGATTTAATTGAGCAACTTCACCTTTTTTAGCCGCATCTTGGATTGCACGTGTAGGCGCGTGCATTAAGCGGTTGGTTAATTTGTTGGCCAATTCTAAAATTACTTTTTCTGCATCTTTACCATTAGAAAGCTGGCTAACCGCTCTTTCTACTAATTCAGACTTAATTGTTTGAACATCATTTCGATAGTGGCGGATTAGCCCCACTGAATCGAGTGAGCGCATCCACATGCAAAACTCTTTGGTGCGCTCAGTAATAATTATTTGTGCTTGCTGTGCAGCTTGTTCTCGTGCTGCCATATTTTCACTTACAATCGTTTGTAAATCATCAACCGAGTAAAGATACGCTGCATCTAAATCCCCCACTTGGCTTTCAATGTCGCGCGGTACCGCAATATCAATAAACAGCATAGGCTTATTCCTTCGCTGTTTAAGCGCCTGTTCAACAACACCTTTACCAATAATGGGTAAGGTGCTAGCCGTTGAACTTATTATAATATCGGCGTTATGCAAACGCTCTGGCAACTGCGCGAGTGCAATAACGTCTGCAGATACTTCATCGGCTAAATTGCGGGCTCGTTCAATGGTTCTGTTTGCTACGGTAATATTTTGGGGCTCGTTTTGATACAAATGCTTAGCCACAAGCTCTATTGTTTCGCCTGCACCTATTAATAGTACATTCGTTTTATCTAGTTTACCGTAAATGTGTTTGGCTAAGTTTACCGCCGCAAATGCAACCGATACCGCACTGGCGCCTATATTAGTTTCAGTTCGGACTTCTTTAGCAACCGAAAATGTTTTTTGAAACAAACGATCAAACGTAACACCCACTGCATCATGAGTTTTTGCACTATTATAGGCTTGCTTAATTTGTCCTAAAATCTGCGGCTCACCTAACACAAGTGAATCTAAGCCACAGGCTACACGCATTAAGTGATTAATTGCTTGATTGCCCTCGTGGCAATAAATGTTCTTACTCAGTTCTTGTTCATCTAAACCGTGGAAACTGGCAAGCCATGCTAACAGTGTTTGGGAATTTTGCTGAGCAAGGCTACAATAGATTTCTGTTCGGTTACAAGTCGACACAATCACAGCTTCATTAAAGTCGGCATGCCCACTTAATTGCTGTAGCGCCTCTGAAATTTGCTCAGGCGAAAAAGCCACTTTTTCACGTAGTTCTACGGAAGCGGTTTTGTGATTTATACCTAGTGCTATTATGGTCATATTTGCCAAATATTGCTGAGCCCTACTTTAAAGGCGGCAATTTTACCAAAAATCATCGGAATATGGAAAGTAAGGAACAACATTTGATTCGACATTATGTAATTTTAATCATAACATTTTTGTTTTTAGGCGGTTGCGCGCAACAATTATCAGATAAAACAGCTATTTATGATAATTGGAAGGGTCAACTTACCAATCAAAAAACTTGGCGTGTGCAAGGCAAACTTGCTTTTATCAGCCCCGATGAGCGTCAATCTGCAAACTTAAATTGGCAGCAACAAGAAAATAGCAATAATTTAGTGCTAACTTCGTTTATTGGCACACGTATTTTACAGCTTAAGCAATCACGCGATATTGCCGAACTTGAATTCGACGATAAAGTTTACGTCGATAGCAACGCATCAGCCCTACTAAAACGTTTAACGGGTTTTGCAGTACCTGTTAATAATGCAAGCGATTGGCTTAAAGGAACCATCGATTCACACACTTTACAGGTAGACGAGCTTGGCCGAGCCAAACAAGTACTATGGATTGATAACGAAGGGAAGCAATGGCAAATAAATTACGCTAATTATATACAAAGTGCAGGCTTTTGGTTACCCACAAAATTGACACTCAAGCACCAAAAAATAAGAATTAAAATTCAACTTTACGACTGGCGATTTAATTAATTATGAATAGCAACACGTCTTTTTCACTCATTGCACCTGCAAAACTCAATTTATTTTTACACATTAATGCACGCCGAGATGACGGATATCACGAATTAGAAACCTTATTTACCTTCTTAAACTTTGGCGATGAGCTCTCTTTTGAGTTGATAGATAAACCGTCAATTTCAATCGATGGTGATACTAAAGACATACCACTTGAAGATAATCTAATCTATAAAGCTGCTTTAATGTTGCAAACCCACTCTAAAACAAAGCACGGTGTAAAAATAAATTTAATAAAACGATTGCCAATGGGAGGTGGCGTTGGAGGTGGTTCGTCTGATGCGGCAACCACACTATTAGCGCTGAATAAATTGTGGAATATTAATTATGACATTAATGAACTTGCCCGTTTAGGATTACAGTTAGGGGCGGATATACCTGTTTTTATACGTGGTGAAAGCGCCATAGCGCATGGCATTGGAGAAGAACTACACCGTGTAGAGCTTGAACAGAAATGGTACTGTGTTGTGCACCCAAATCAGCATGTAAGTACCGCTGAAATATTTACCCATCCAGATTTAAAACGCGATACACCAAAAATTTTAGGAGATTGGAAAGAGCACGATTTACACAACGATTGTGAGCCTTTAGTTAAAAAGCTATGCCCCGAGGTTGAAAAAACCCTCCAGTGGTTGCTAAAATACGCCCCGTCGAAGATGACCGGAACAGGTTCATGTTGTTTTGTAGAGTTTGATACACAAACTCAAGCAAACGATGTGCTTGCAAACCTCCCCCATACTTGGCAGGGATTTGTTGCGTCAAGCGCTAATACTTCTCCTGCTCATACGGAGCTTACCGCCATATTCGATCAATGAAGTAACGTAAAAGTAATCATAAGTTAACTTGCAATGCTTTTTATCATTGCTTGTTAGTCCAAAATTTCAGTGCCTGAGGAACCCTACCGTGCCTGACATGAAGCTCTTCGCTGGTAACGCAACACCTGAGTTAGCTCAAAAAGTTGCAAAACGTTTATATATTGAATTAGGCGATGCTGTTGTTGGCCGTTTTAGCGACGGTGAGATCAGTGTTCAAATTAATGAAAATGTTCGTGGCTCGGATGTTTTTATCTTGCAATCAACCTGTGCCCCTACAAACGATAACCTTATGGAACTTATCGTTATGGTTGATGCTCTTCGTCGCGCATCTGCGGGTCGTATTACTGCCGTCATTCCTTATTTTGGTTATGCCCGCCAAGATCGTCGCGTACGTTCAGCTCGTGTACCAATCACTGCTAAAGTTGTTGCCGATTTCTTATCGAGCGTAGGTGTAGACCGAGTACTTACGGTTGATTTACACGCAGAGCAAATCCAAGGCTTCTTTGATGTACCAGTAGATAACGTATTTGGTAGCCCAGTATTACTTGAAGATATGAAAGAGCGTCATTTTGATGATGTTGTTATTGTTTCTCCGGATATTGGTGGTGTAGTGCGCGCACGTGCAATTGCAAAACTACTAAACGATACTGATTTAGCTATTATTGATAAACGCCGCCCACAAGCAAATGTTTCTCAAGTAATGCATATTATTGGTGATGTAGAAGGCCGTGACTGTATCATTGTCGATGACATGATTGATACTGGCGGTACTCTATGTAAAGCAGCAGAAGCACTTAAAGAACATGGTGCTAAACGCGTATTTGCTTATGCAACTCACCCTATTTTATCAGGTAAAGCAGCTGAGAATTTACGTGATTCTGTTATTGATGAAGTTATTGTAACCGACTCGATTCCATTATCTGATGAACTTAAAGCACTTGATAAAGTAAAAGTGCTAACGCTTGCTGATATGTTGGCAGAAACTATTCGCCGTATTAGCAACGAAGAATCTATTTCAGCGATGTTTGAACACTAAACACAGATATTTGCTGAAGACAAAAGCGCCTTTTGGCGCTTTTTTTGTATGCTATGTATATTTTACTGAATCACAGTGGTATGATAGCGCGCCTTTTGGCTAGGGACCTTGGTCGCAAAGGCCCTAAACTTTTAAATAATTGGAGACATCATGTCTAACACAACTTATACATATGACGCTGAACTTCGCGTAGAAACTGGTACTGGTGCGAGCCGCCGCCTACGTCGCGAAGACAAAGTTCCTGCAATCCTTTACGGAGCTGACAAAGAAGCTTTATCTCTTACTTTTGCTCATAAAGATATGATCAAAGCACAAGAAGACGAAGGTTTTTACACTCATATTCTTACACTTAACGTAGGCGGCGAGAAAGTTGAAGCTATCTTAAAAGATATTCAACGTCACCCATTCAAGCCTAAGCTTACTCACCTTGATTTCCAACGTGTAGACGCAACTCATAAATTAACAACTAAAGTTCCTCTTCACTTTATCGGTGAAGAAATTGTAACTAAAGCTGGCGCAACTGTTGTTCACCAGTTAACTGATGTTGAAATTTCTTGTCTTCCAAAAGCACTACCAGAATTCATCGAAGTAAATGTTTCTGACTTAGTAGCTGGTGATTCAATCCACATCTCTGATTTACAACTACCAGCAGGTGTTGCATCTGTTGAATTAGGTAAAGGCGAAGGCCATGACCTTTCAGTAGTTACAATCAAAGCAAACAAAGCAGCTCCAGCTGAAGACGAAGAAGCTTCAGACGCTGCAGAATAATATTTAAGGTCTCGCACCTTGAATTCTATTCAAATGCTTGTGGGCCTGGCTAATCCAGGCCCCGAATACGCAAATACACGCCACAATGCAGGTGCTTGGTTCATCGAGCAACTCGCAGCACGCTACAACTGTACGCTAAAACACGATCCTAAATATCACGGCTTAACTGGCAAAGTGATAATTCAAGGCCAAGAATTCAAATTATTGATCCCCACTACTTACATGAATTTAAGTGGTAAAGCGGTCAGTAGTTTAGCCAATTTTTTCAAAATCCCTGTTGAAAATATCTTAGTCGCACATGATGAGATGGATTTAGATCCCGGTGTCGCCAAATTAAAAAAAGGGGGTGGACACGGCGGTCATAATGGCCTAAAAGACATTATGGCAAAAATGGCAAATCAAAAAGATTTTATGCGTTTACGTGTTGGCATAGGTCATCCAGGACATCGTGAAATGGTTACCGGCTGGGTGCTTGGAAAAGCGCCGAAAGTTGACCAAGAAAAAATGGATGCAGCTGTAGATGAAGCAGTTCGTTGTATGGAAATACTTGCAAAAGACGGCGTGCTAAAAGCACAAAACAGACTTCATTCGTTTAAACCCTAGTAAACTTGAGTGCAAGTGCACAGTTTAAACGAATTCTAAACAAGGTATCTTACTATGGGTTTTAAATGTGGCATCGTTGGCTTGCCTAACGTTGGTAAATCAACGCTTTTCAATGCACTAACTAAAGCGGGTATTGAAGCCGCTAACTTTCCTTTTTGTACCATTGAGCCTAATACAGGTGTGGTACCTGTGCCAGATCCTCGCTTAGACGAGCTTGCTAAAATTGTAAATCCACAACGTATTCTTACTACTAGTATGGAATTTGTTGATATTGCTGGCCTTGTAAAAGGCGCATCAAAAGGTGAAGGTCTAGGTAACCAGTTCTTAGCAAACATTCGTGAAACGGATGCAATTGGCCATGTAGTTCGTTGTTTTGAAGACGAAAACGTAATACACGTAGCCGGTACAATTGACCCTGCTGACGATATTGACGTGATCAATACTGAGTTAGTACTTGCCGATATGGACAGCGCTGAAAAAGCCATGTTCCGTAATGCTAAAAAAGCGAAAGGCGGCGATAAAGACGCAAAAGAACAAAATGCAGCACTTGAAAAAGTAAAAGCACACCTTGATGAAGGCCTAACACTTAGATCGTTAGAATTAACTAAAGAAGAAAAAGCGGCTATTAGCTCTGTCAACTTCTTAACTATCAAGCCAACAATGTATATTGCAAACGTAGCAGAAGATGGTTTTGAGAATAACCCACTAC
This sequence comes from Pseudoalteromonas sp. S408, assembly GCF_005886645.1. Lineage (NCBI taxonomy): Bacteria > Pseudomonadati > Pseudomonadota > Gammaproteobacteria > Alteromonadales > Pseudoalteromonadaceae > Pseudoalteromonas > Pseudoalteromonas sp. S408. Next base: position 39,950 of record NZ_PNDY01000001.1, read on the forward strand.
TTGACCGCGTTCGCGCTATAGCTGAATCAGAGGGCGCTGTTGTAGTGCCTGTCTGTGCAGCAATCGAATCGGAGTTATCTGAGCTTGATGATGAAGACAAACTTGAATTTATGGCTGATCTTGGTTTAGAAGAACCAGGTCTCAACCTTGTTATTCGAGGCGGCTACGAGTTACTTAAACTACAAACTTACTTCACAGCAGGCGTAAAAGAAGTGCGTGCTTGGACAATTCCTGTAGGCGCAACTGCACCACAAGCAGCGGGTAAAATTCATACCGATTTTGAACGAGGGTTTATCCGTGCACAAACCATCGCATATGATGACTACATTAACTGTAAAGGTGAAAGTGGTGCAAAAGAAGCGGGGAAAATGCGCCAAGAAGGTAAAGAGTACATTGTTAAAGATGGCGATGTAATGAACTTCTTGTTTAACGTATAAGATTTTATTCCCTCTATTATGGGAAATAAATTTTAAAGGCTCGTTTTTACGAGCCTTTTTTTGTTTTTCAAACGTATATAAGCTGTAATCTATCAGGACAGTTTATAACGCAGGGTTAATTCTAAAAAGCCAAACCTCATACACTTAACTTATAATAGGTGTTAAAAAAACAGCATTTATATTAAAATTTAGCCTGTTAGCTTAATTTTCCTGCAAACAAACACAGTTAAGTGTTTTTTTGCAAAAAAGGTGTTGACGAATTTGGGTCATGTCAGCATAATACGCCCCGCACTCAGCGATGAAGTGCTAACAAAAAAGATGGCTAAGTAGCTCAGCTGGTTAGAGCACATCACTCATAATGATGGGGTCACAGGTTCAAATCCCGTCTTAGCCACCATTTATTTTTTGTTGCTCAATGAAGAGTTTAAAATAACTACCTTGTGTACGGTAGTTGCGGAATTAGCAGTTGTCTTGAATTAGACGCTGGATTTAGGTTCCAAAACAGTATTACCTGTACGCTCGATGCGGGAGTGGCGGAATTGGTAGACGCGCTGGATTTAGGTTCCAGTATCTTAGGATGTGAGAGTTCAAGTCTCTCCTTCCGCACCATTATTCTTGATAAGAATTAAAACTATCAATTGTTTATTGTTGGGATATCGCCAAGCGGTAAGGCACCAGGTTTTGATCCTGGCATTCCCAGGTTCAAATCCTGGTATCCCAGCCAACAATGGCTAAGTAGCTCAGCTGGTTAGAGCACATCACTCATAATGATGGGGTCACAGGTTCAAATCCCGTCTTAGCCACCATTTCTTCTCAGGAATGGCTCTGCAAGAGTTAAATTGCAACTCAATGAAGAGTTTAAAATAACTACCTTCTTTGATTATTCAAAGTGAAAATGCGGGAGTGGCGGAATTGGTAGACGCGCTGGATTTAGGTTCCAGTATCTTAGGATGTGAGAGTTCAAGTCTCTCCTTCCGCACCATGTTCTAGATTTGAACTAAACTAATCAGCTAATTCTTTGTTGGGATATCGCCAAGCGGTAAGGCACCAGGTTTTGATCCTGGCATTCCCAGGTTCAAATCCTGGTATCCCAGCCAACTTCTTCTACCGAAGAGCGTTGTTAAAGAATAACTCTGTTATGAGTATAAATATAAAAATTGTTTGCGGGAGTGGCGGAATTGGTAGACGCGCTGGATTTAGGTTCCAGTATCTTAGGATGTGAGAGTTCAAGTCTCTCCTTCCGCACCATGTTCTAGATTCGAACTAAACTAATCAGCTAATTCTTTGTTGGGATATCGCCAAGCGGTAAGGCACCAGGTTTTGATCCTGGCATTCCCAGGTTCAAATCCTGGTATCCCAGCCAACTTCTTCTACCAAAGAGCGTTGTTAAAGAATAACTCTGTTATGAGTATAAATATAAAAATTGTTTGCGGGAGTGGCGGAATTGGTAGACGCGCTGGATTTAGGTTCCAGTATCTTAGGATGTGAGAGTTCAAGTCTCTCCTTCCGCACCATGTTCTTAATTAGAACTAAAACTCATCCAAATTTAAAGTTGGGATATCGCCAAGCGGTAAGGCACCAGGTTTTGATCCTGGCATTCCCAGGTTCAAATCCTGGTATCCCAGCCAATTTTATAAAAGCTATCTCTATCCCCCCATCACTCACATAAACTTCATAAAAACATCAAGTAAAAATTAAAAACATATAAATTAGTCGCCTTATCACGTAAAAAAAAGACTCATAAAAGAGCCTTTATATTACTTTACTGTTTTCTAACCAATTTCACCGCTAATTGCATATTTTAATACCCAGTTTTTTACCACTCCAGTACTGTTAGCCATTTTCAAAAATTGGCTACGCGCCCATTTTAGCGGCGCTATTTGGTTTGAAAAACCAAAGTAACAAGCATCCATCATACTCATCATTAATAAGTTGGCCTTTCGACGGGTGCGTTCGTACTCTTGCAGCGTTAACGCGCAACCAACGTCGCTTGCATCGTTCAATGCAGTAGCTAAAGCGACTACGTCTTGGAAACCCAAATTAACGCCCTGACCGGCAAGTGGATTAATGGTATGCGCAGCATCACCAACTAATACTAAACGACCACTAGAATACGTATTTGCATGCTGGCGGGTAATTGGAAACACAGCATGACTTTGTACTTCAAAATCACCAGCAAGCTTTGGAAACTGTTCAATAATATTGGCTTTTAATGCGCTAGGCGATGGGTCTTTAAATGCCTTGAGGGTATTTGCATCGTCGTACCAAATTAAATTAGCATAAGGTGCTTGCATAGGTAGAAAAGCCAGTGGGCCTGATGGCGTAAACTGTTGCCATGTTTTAACCTGTTGAGGTGCATCCAATTTAATCAGTACTCCCATGCAGTGCTGCTGATACTGCCAACCAGTTACACCAATATTTGCTTTAGTTCGTAATTGCGATTGTCCACCGTCGGCTGCAATCACTAAGCTCGCGGTATAACGTTGCTCGCCATAGACCAAGGTAATTGAGTCAGCATTTTGCTCTATTTTACTCACAGCCTGTTTTTGCTCGATGACTTCAATATCGTACTGCTCAAACTGCACCCATAAACTAGCTTGTATTAAACTGTTTTCGATTAAGTGGCCCAAATGCGTGGTATTAATGTCGGCACAATCAAATAACAAGTTATCGTCGCCGCGCTCGAAAGCTTCTAACTGTTGGTATGGTGCAATCCGGCCTTTTCTTAAAATGGGCATGGCCCCTAACTCATCAAGTAAGTTTTCTGAAAAACGATTAATAGCCGACACTCTTATATCAACCTTGCTATTGCTCAAAATATGAGGCGGATCTATTAGGTGCTTTTCTATGATACGCACTGACTTTCCTTGTTGCGCTAACTTTATTGCCATTGCCGCACCAACCATGCCGCCGCCAACCACTATCACATTATTTTGAGTCATGTTTTTCATCATTTTATTAATACGTGAATATATTTTTATTGTACCGTAACTCGCCGCTTTAGTGCGAGAGTATATAACTATCAAGCCATTAAACTCGTCTGAGTTTGATTTGAGATCACAAACATGAAAACTATACTTGGATCTGGGCGGGTATCCAGCTAAAATACGCGTCCTTTAAGTGAGCAAGCTTGCTCCTTAATTCTGTTTCAAGCACATATTTGTGCCATTATCGAATTGAACACGAGGCTAAATTTCAATGAGCAAAAAGCTGCATATCAAAACCTGGGGTTGTCAGATGAATGAATACGACTCTCAGAAAATGGCTGAACTTTTAGATGCCACCAATGGCTACCAGCTAACTGAAGATGCAACAGATGCCGACGTAATCTTACTTAACACCTGTTCAATTCGTGAAAAAGCACAAGAAAAAGTATTTCACCAATTAGGCCGTTGGAAGTTGTTAAAAGACGACAAACCAGAGCTGATTATTGGTGTAGGCGGCTGTGTTGCCTCGCAAGAAGGTGACTCTATTCGCCAACGTGCACCATTTGTTGATGTTATTTTTGGCCCTCAAACACTGCATCGTTTACCTGAAATGATTAAGCAAGTGCAAGGTAATAAAGGCTCATCGGTTGTTGATATTTCATTTCCAGAAATTGAAAAGTTTGACCGCCTACCTGAGCCAAAAGCAGAAGGCCCAAGTGCATTTGTATCAATTATGGAAGGGTGTTCTAAATACTGTACTTTTTGTGTTGTACCTTACACCCGAGGCGAAGAAGTAAGCCGCCCCGTTGATGACGTACTCCTTGAAGTGGCACAACTTGCAGAGCAAGGCGTTCGCGAAGTAAACCTATTAGGCCAAAACGTAAACGCATACCGTGGTGATACTCACGATGGCGACATTTGCTACTTCTCAGATTTAATTCGTTTAATAGCAGCTATTGACGGGATTGACCGTATTCGTTACACCACCTCACACCCAGTAGAATTTACGCCAGACATCATCGACGTATACGCTGATGTGCCAGAGCTTGTCGATCACTTACACTTACCAGTGCAAAGTGGTTCAGACCGTATTTTAAACTTAATGAAACGTGGTCATACCGCGCTTGAATACAAATCAACAATTCGCAAGCTGCGCAAAATTCGCCCTAATTTAAGCATGTCGTCAGATTTCATTATCGGTTTCCCGGGTGAAAGTAAAGCTGACTTTGAAGCTACTATGAACCTTATAAACGATATTGGTTTTGATATGAGCTTTAGCTTTATTTACAGCGCACGCCCGGGTACGCCTGCGGCCGATTTACCAGACGATGTAACTGAGCAAGAGAAAAAAGAACGCTTATACCTGTTACAAAACCGTATTACACAAATGGCACAACAAATTAGCCGTCAAATGTTTGATACAGAACAGCGTATTTTGGTTGAAGGTCCATCTAAAAAGAACCCAATGGAATTACGCGGTCGAACCGAAAATAACCGTGTTGTTAACTTTGTGGGCCCACATACGGTGATCGGCCAGTTCGTTGATGTACGTATCACTGAAGCACTGCCTAACTCTTTACGTGGTGACTTAATTCGTACAGAATCAGAAATGAACTTACGACGTGATATCGCTCCTTCAGCTATTTTAACCAAAGCAGCAAGCAATGAGCCAAAACCAGAGACTGTTAACGAAATTGGCGTAGCTACTTTCGTTCCTTAGTCAATATACCCAGCGCCAGTAAATACTGGCGCCGTTCTATAGGAAGCAATTTTGAGTAATCAGTTAAAAACATTAGAGATTTATTTAGAACCTGCCGATAACAAACGCCTTTCTTCTTTATGTGGCCCGTTTGACGAAAACATCAAACAAATTGAACGTCGCCTCGCTGTTGAAATTATTCACCGCGATAACTTTTTTAAAGTAACCGGTAAATTAATCAATAGTGCCTCTGCGGTCGAAATCTTAAAAAATCTCTATGTTGATACTCAACCTGTGCGCGGTGTTATTGGTGAAATAGAACCCGATAGTGTTCACTTAGCAATTACTGAATCTAAAGCCCTAGAACAAGATGCTTCAAATAGTGCATACGGTAAAGAAATGGTTATTAAAACGCGCCGTGGTGTTATTAAGCCACGAAACGACAACCAAGGCCTTTACGTCGCCAATATATTAAATCACGACATTACGTTTGGTATAGGCCCCGCTGGTACAGGTAAAACTTACCTAGCAGTAGCTGCCGCAGTAGATGCCCTTGAACGCCAAGAAATTCGTCGTATTTTATTAACGCGCCCTGCAGTAGAAGCCGGCGAAAAACTCGGTTTTTTACCTGGTGACCTAAGCCAAAAAATTGACCCATACCTTCGCCCCCTTTACGATGCACTGTTCGAAATGCTCGGCTTTGAAAAAGTCGAAAAACTCATAGAAAAAAACATTATTGAAGTGGCACCACTTGCTTACATGCGTGGTCGCACATTAAATGATGCGTTTATTATTTTAGATGAAAGCCAAAATACCACCGCAGAACAAATGAAAATGTTTTTAACCCGTATAGGGTTTAACTCAAAAGCGGTGATCACCGGCGATATTACACAAGTTGATTTACCGCGCGGAACACGCTCGGGTCTTCGCCATGCCATTGAAGTGCTCGACAATGTAGACGAAATTAGTTTTAACTACTTTAAGGCACACGATGTAGTGCGCCATCCTGTTGTTGCGCGTATTGTTGAAGCATACGAGCGTAACGATGAGAGCGAGCGTCTAAAGCGAATTGAAAAGCAAAAAGCAAAAGACGAGCTAGCTGCTCAACTTAACGCTACTACTAAAGAGTAATACTTTGACGACCGAACTTGATTTACAAATAGCCTGTGAGTTTGACAATCTTCCAAGTGAAGCCCAATTTGCTTTGTGGGCCGATAAAGCCTTAAGCCAATATCGTGATGAGTCAGAACTCACCATAGTAATTAGCGACGAAGCGCAATCACAGCAGCTTAATAACGATTACCGTGGTAAAAATAAACCCACTAACGTGTTGTCGTTTGAATTTGAAGCGCCACCTGGAATAGACCTCCCTCTTGTTGGTGATTTAGTTATTTGCCCAGCCATTGTTTTGGCTGAAGCAGTGGAGCAAGAGAAGTCATTTCATGACCACTTTGCCCACATGGTCATCCATGGGTGCTTGCATTTACTTGGATTTGACCATATAAAGAGTGAAGACGCTCTGCAAATGGAAAGCATAGAAAAGCAATTACTTGCAGAACTAAATATAGCAGACCCATATCGGGACGAAATTTAAATTAACGGAGCAATTAGACGCAATGAGCGACGGTAACTCGCAATCTAGCCAGGGTTCTTCTGGCAAAACGTGGTTGGGTAGAATAACCCAAATGCTGCAAGGGGAACCCCAGAATAGAGAAGAGCTGGTCGAAGTGATTGCCGATGCGCAAGAACGAGACGTAATCGATCCAGAAACAAAAGAGATGATTGAAGGTGTGCTTAGCGTGTCTGAGCTTAAAGTGCGAGACATCATGATCCCGCGCTCACAAATGGTCACTCTTGAGATCGACAGCCCGCTTGAAGAGCTAATACCCATGATGGTCGACTCAACTCACTCACGCTTCCCTGTGGTGATTGAAGACAAAGATCATGTAGAAGGTTTTTTACTTGCTAAAGATTTGCTTCCACTTATCTTAAACAAAGACGAACATTTACCTTCAATTCGTGATTATTTACGCCCAGCCATGGTCGTACCTGAGAGCAAACGTGTTGACACCCTGCTTAATGAATTTCGTCAGCAACGCTACCATATGGCTGTTGTCATTGATGAATACGGCGGTGTATCGGGACTAGTAACCATTGAAGATATTCTTGAAACCATTGTTGGCGAAATAGAAGACGAGCATGACGAAGAAGAAGAACAACAAGATATTCGTCAACTTGCTAAACACGTACACGTGGTTCAGGCGTTAACGCCAGTAGATGACTTTAACGAACATTTCAGCACAGGATATAGCACAGACGAGGCAGACACCATTGGTGGCACGGTATTGCATGCATTTGGTCATATGCCTAGCCGAGGTGAAACTATAGACATAGACGGTTACCAATTTAAAGTAACCAATGCCGACAATCGTCGTATCTTGCAACTGCAAGTCACCGTACCTAAGGCTGATGATAACGACAGTGAAGAAACTGCTAACTAGACTTACCCTATTAGCAAAAGATATAAAATCATGGCTCGCATTTATTGCGGGCCTTATTTTAACTTTTAGCTACTCCCCTTTTGAAATTTGGCCTATTGCATTTATTAGTATTGCAGCTGTCATATTTTGTATCAATCCCAACAACACCGGAAAACGCCACGCTAAAAGTGCCGCTAAATATGGTTTTATATTTGGTTTAGGCTGGTTTGGTGCAGGTATTAGTTGGGTACATGTGTCTATTGCTACCTTTGGCGGTATGCCGCTTGTAGCCTCTTTGTCGTTAATGGCGCTATTGTGCGCCTATTTAGCGCTTTACCCCGCCTTAGCGTTTTATTTAACAACACGTTTTGCCACCAGCTCAAATAGCTTCGGTTTACTGCTTATTTGCTTTTTTGCCATCAGTGAATATTTACGGGGAGTAGTCCTTACCGGATTTCCGTGGTTAAGCTTTGGGTATACCCAAACCGATGGACCATTAAATATACTGGCCCCTTACATTGGTGAATTTGGGCTAACCTTAGTGTGTATTGCCATTGGCTTTGCTCTTTATCGGTTAACGCAAAAAGACATAAAGACCCCGCTTGTTACACTCATCACATTTACTGTTTTATGCATTGGTTCGCGCGCAACAAGCACAATTGAGTATTCAGGTAAATCAATGTCAATCTTAATGGTGCAAGGCAATATAAAGCAACACCTTCGCTTTGAGCCTAGCGAGTTTTGGACCACCATGAGCAAATACCAAGACATGACACGCCCACATTGGGATGCTGACTTAATAGTATGGCCAGAGGCTGCGGTTCCTGAAATAGAAGCCCTTGCCGATAGCTACTTAGCTGGGCTTGATAGCGCTGCATCATTCAATGAAACCGCCCTTATTACAGGGATTGTCGACTACCAAATCGATACTAAAACCATATTTAATACACTGATAGTACTGGGTAACAAAGAGCGCGGCGACGAACATGGCCACTATCAATACTTAGGTAAAAATCGCTATCAAAAACATCAGTTACTACCGATTGGTGAATTTGTACCGTTTCAAGATTTTCTGCGCCCTATCGCGCCTTTGTTTGATTTACCTATGTCGTCGTTTACCCGAGGCGATAGAGAACAAAACAACTTACGCGCTAATGGTTTTAACTTACTACCCGCTATTTGCTACGAAATAGTGTTTGCCGATTTAGTACGCGGTAACTACAAAAGCAACTCAGATCTACTTTTTACCGTAAGTAATGATGCATGGTTTGGTCAATCAATTGGGCCCTTGCAACACATGCAAATTGCCCGCATGCGCGCCCTAGAACTTCAACGCCCACTGGTACGTGTTACCAACAATGGGGTAAGCGCCGTATACGACCCAATAAGCCACACACAACAAACCATGCCACAGTTTGAAGCCGCTATATTAAAAGCTGATGTAAGGCTGATACAGGGCGACAGTATGTACAGCCAACACGGCAATGTATTTGTGTGGGGTTTTGTGGTGTTGTTGGGGATTTGTGGATTTGGGGTTAGGTTTAGGGGTAAGATTTGCTAAAGAATATAGATGAATATATGGATAATTTAAAATCACCTTATTGGGAGGTGTATATATTTATTTTAATTTTATCACTCATCTTTTCCGCTTCGATTTTATTAATATTGGCTACACCTTGGTATAATAATATGACATTAGATATGATTACTAAAATCTTTGCTGCCGCAGGTAGCTTGGCAACTTTCCTAACTTTCATTTATTTAATCATACAAAACTCCAATAGAATCAAATTTGAAGAACAGCAAAGTAATTCACTCGAAAAACAGAATGAGATGCTTAACTTTCAAAAATATCAACTCCATCGAGCTGAATTCTACTCTTTATTAGAAACTCTTGAAGATAGAAACAACGGTTTACTGATGTTCCAACATAAAGATAGACTTTATAAAAGGTTATTCCCTGAAAACTCTTTCTCTTATTTAGTCTATGACTATAGCAATAATCCAATCGCTGAAGAAAACCCACTAGAGTTGTGCAAAGACGCTATTAATAGATATAAAAACGACACTATTTTGCTTAAAGATGAAAACTGTGAATACGAAACTAATATCCTAAAACAATCGATAGAATCAATACGGTTAAATACAAATAAATTACAAAACCTATTTAATATCATTGATAATTCAAAACCTGAATTTGGATCTGTTTTATCAGAAAAGCACATTTTAATGAACTGTACTGATGTGTTCCGTAATATAGAAACACTCATTAAGCTAATTAATGAGATTAGAATGTTTACTAACCTACCAGAATACTATGGCAATAAAACTCAAGGTAATATTTATTATCCAATTCCTGTATCACTAAAGGTAATAAGGTATTTAACCGAAATAAATTCTGAGTTCTCAGTTAATGGACTTGATATTTTGAAGGCAATTATTGAACTAGATGATATTTTAAAAATCTCAGACAACGATAAAATTAACAACGTTGCATTTAAATCCCTTAAACTTTCATCATTTTTAAACTACACAACTTTAAAAAATGAATTTAATTGCAACGATGAAGAAATTATTAATGAACTCAAAAGTCGACTCAACAATTTTAAAGAAAAGCATACAAAAGAAATCAGTATTAATTCAAGTTTAAGAAATTCTATTCAAGAGCTAGAAAATAAACTATCAAATAGTAAGCCTTTGAATAACGAAAATAGCCCATTAAGTTTAATGTTTTAAGAATATATAAAAACTCTACAGGTTCCTGAATACTACCTCGATTTAATTTATAATTTCTTTACATCCACATTAATCATTAGTGATAGACCGGTTCTACGACTTTCAACAATTTTAGCTAATTCACAGTCATCAAGCTGATCCATCAGTAACTCATATAATTGTGCTGGAACTAAATAAGCAACTGGCTCATTATATTTCAAAATCTCAATAGCCCCTCCATCAGCTTTATCTAAGAGCGAAATTGGATTTTTCTTCAATTCTGAAATACTTGCTGAACAATCAGCTAATAACGCTTTCATAAAACACCTGATAAAATTAAACCTGTATTTAATTTTAAGTTTTTAAACTCAACCTGTATATTTTTATAATTACTTTACTCTTCCAATGTATCTACAACGGTTTCAACATTGACAACTTGGTTAACACTGCCTTGAATAACCACAGTCGCTGATATTTTATCTTGAATAGCTTGCCTGTTCGGATCCCAATATATCTGCAGAAACCCTAATAGCCCAGTGGCAAAACCTGCACCGTAACCGCCGTATCGGCCAAAACAATCCAGCAAGCCTAGTGGTTCGCCATTTAAGGCAACAACACGTATGTTGCACACCTTTTTTCCGGGAGTTTGACCACGCCAAAGTAATGAGAATAGCGTAAAGTAAACAGCAGCCCAACCAAAACCCAAACCCAAGTCTTGAATAATACCTTTGCCCCACTGCAAAATACTGTGTGTAGTTGTGTGTGCCGGTTTTTCTTCTAATAACTGCAAAGGTTTTATTTCGTTATCCTCACTGAGCACTAATAATTGTAATAGTGCTTTAGCAAGTTGTGGGTTTTGTAGGTCGTCCATGTCTGCTAATTTGGGTACTTGCCCTATCAAATTATCAAGTGCATTTTGCTGACAAGATTGCTCACAGCGTTCGTCTGCTGTTTGCACAAAAAAAGCATTTACGTGCTGCTTTTCTGTGGAGGTAAGCTTAATCTCATCCTGGATTTTTAGGCCCTGAGCGGTTAAGGCTTGATCGACGCTATCGCCTTCTAGGTAATCTATGCCAATTGAAAGCACCGCAAGAGCGCTTACAAATAAAATACCGGCGGCTACTATTTTTAATATTCTTCGCCACACACTCGACATTTTAGGAAGGTATTGTTGTGCCGTCCCTTTATAGAATGCCATAGCCGCAACAAAGGCAATTAAAGTCGCGCTAAGTTTTGCAGCCATAAATATTAAGGCTACATCGATTACTATTGCTATAGCTCGCTTTAGTGGCGTTGCTAAGGGTAAACCTAGTAGGGCGTTATCAATTTTAAACGCGTAAGGGGTGATGACTTCTCGAGTTTCGGTTTTAGATAGCGCTAATTGTTCTATTTCTTTTGCTTTCATTTTAATTCTTGTTATTAAAATAGGTAACGCGGTTAACTTACGCGCTTTTTATTTTTTGCTCAAGCTAATTCAAACCAAGGCCAGTTTATCTTTCGAGGTTAAAAATTTTTATTCTGAAAGTTTACAAGCTCTAGAATATTGTTAATAAATTAGTTTTATATTAAGTGAACAATTCATGTATTTAATCGTATTAGTTAACCAAAGCCTTTAGGAGCAACCCAATGACCACCAAACAACTATCATCTGTTTTTGTATTTAATGCTTTGCTGCTGAGCGCAGAAGTAAACGCCAATCAGCGTTGGTATGTGGTCAACGATTCGGTTATGGGCGGTGTATCTAATAGCCAAGTAAGTCATACAAAAGATGCTTTGATATTTGAAGGTAATGTATCGCTCGAAAATAACGGAGGGTTTGCTTCTATCCGCACTGAGCTAAATATACAAAGCCAAAACACACGTACTATTAATTTACGTGTTAAAGGTGATGGGCAAACCTATCAACTAAGGCTGCGTACATCTAACTACCTTGATGGGCCTGCGTATACACACTCATTTAAAACAATAGAAAATGAGTGGACTAACGTTAATTTTACACCAAGTGATTTTACACTTACTTTTCGTGGGCGTACGCTAACAGAGCAACCAGAAATTGATTTTAATGATATTAAGCAACTTGGTTTTATGATTGCAGGAAAGCAAGCGGGGAAATTTAAACTTGAAATAGCACATATTGAATTTGCAGATTAGTATAACTTGCTCACTCTAAATCGGTTCAAAGTGAGCAAGTACCGTATATTTATGACTCTATTGCAAGTAGTTCTACTTCAAAAATAAGCAGTGATGCCGGCGGAATACTCCCTACCCGCTTTTCGCCATAAGCTAGTTGATGCGGTATATAAAACTGAAATTTATCACCCGGACTCATTAATTGAAGCCCTTCGGTCCACCCTTTAATAACTTGGTGCAAACCAAAACTAATCGGTGATTTGCGCTCTACTGAGCTATCAAACACGGTGCCGTCGATAAGCGTACCGTGGTAATGCACATTGACCATACTTGTTGAACTGGGCGTGTTGCTGTTTTCTCCTTTGTGCAATACTTTGTATTGCAAGCCAGAGGCAGTCTCAAGTACACCGTCTACTTTAGCGTTTGCTACTAAATAGTCGCTTTCAATTTGCGCATTAGCAATCGCCTGTTGTTTGGCCTTTTTACTGTTTTTAAATATTAAAACGCACAAAATGGCGATGACAACTGCCAAAATAATGTTGATCATAACTCCCCTTTTTCATCTTCTGGTTTTTCATTTTCTAACTCATCATCTGCATCGTCTTCGTTGTCGCCATTAACAATATCAGCAATCTCCTTTAGACGCGCAAGTGCGATGCCATTTACTGAATTTTCAGGGTATTCATCGTCGATGAGGTCGCCTGCTTCAATATCCATCAGTAAGTTTAACGCCTGATCCACCGTCTCTACGGCGTATATGTTAAATTTACCTTGCTCTACGGCGTTGAGTATTTCGTCATCTAGCACTAAGTTTACTTGGTTTGATTTAGGAATAATAACGCCTTGCTCACCTGATAAACCACGCATTTTACACAACTTAAAAAAGCCTTCTATTTTCTCGTTTACACCACCGATAGCTTGTACATCGCCATGTTGGTTTATAGAGCCGGTAAGCGCAATTGATTGGCTTATTGGTAAGCTTGTAATAGCCGAAATTAACGCGCAAAGCTCAGCCAACGAGGCACTATCGCCGTCTATGTAGCCATAGCTTTGTTCTATTGCAATGTTTGCGCTGAGCGTAAGGCTAAACTGCTGGGCATATTTATTACCTAAATAACCGGTAAGTAACATCACGCCTTTAGAGTGAATGGCTTTACCCAGTTCCGCTTCACGTTCCACGTCTATTACGCCATCAGCGCCGGCGTATACAGTGGCAGTAATTCGCGCCGGTGTACCAAACGACGTATCACCAATGTGCAGTACCGTTAAGCCATTTACCTTACCAATGGCTTGTCCGGTTGTAGCAATTAACGTATGACCTTCTTTGATATCACTGAGCATATTTTCACTAATTTGACCGGTGCGGTATTGCTTACCCTCAATGGCTTCATCAATATGATGCGCATCAATAACCTTTAGCTTATCTTGTTTTGCGTAGTAACTTGCCTCAGCCACCAGCTCTAACACATCAGCAAAACGCGCTGAAAGCTTATTATGATGCTCAGCTTGGCGATAACTAAATTTAAGCAATCTCACCATAGCGGCTTGCGTTGTAGTGCACTTAAGCGTTTTTTCGCAGTACTCTGTCACTTTAGTAATAAACTGATACTGTAACTTATCACTGCTTGGTAAGTAGTAATCAAAGTCTGCTAGTACTCTGAATAGCTCTGCGAATTCTTCATCGTATTCACCTATGGTGTAATACAAATCGCGCGAGCCCAATAAAATAATTTTTACATCAAGTGGGATCAATTGCGGGCGAAGCGTAAAGCTCGTGCCTACTGTACTATCTTGATATGGTAAGTCATTTTTAATTTGGTGCATTTTCAGCGATAACTTTAGCCCATCCCACACTTGTGGGTTAGCCATTACTTTTTCAGCATCCATTATCAAATAACCGCCATTTGCACGGTGTAATGCACCGGGCTGAATTGAGCGGTAGCTGGTGATTAGTGTACCTTGTGAAGTGGCATACTCTATTTTGCCAAATAAATTACCAAAGGTAGGGTTAGGCTCGTACACCACGGGGGCTGCATCGTCTTCTTTAAACTCGACTAAAATATTGGGGGCAAAAAAGTCAGTGAGCATGCCTTTACGATCAAAGTCTTCCTTATTTTCTTCGTTTTCGTCTTCATCGTCTAGCCATTCAAGTACAGCATCTATAATTTCTACACGTATGTCTTTTAAATAGCGAAGCACGCCAATATGTGTGGCGTATTTATGTTCTAAATCTTTTAACAGTGGTTTAGTTGCTTGCTCAGCGGTCGACTTTTTAAGGTTGCGGAGTTTTTCTTTTGATTCACGTTTCCAACGCGGCAACTCTATCAGAGCTTCAATTAACGCATCTTCTAGTTTTTCTATTTTCTCAAAAAACGCTTCGCGAAGTTCATCTTCAAGTTCTGCAAACTCGCTATCACTCAATTGCTTGCCATCTATAAGCGGCGCAAAGCCCACTGAGCTTTTTTCTTCAACAAGTGCAACGCTTTGCTCAAGCGCAGCCACTTCAACGGCGGTAATTGCGCTGTCGTAAGCATCATTAAATTCACGATCAATAGATTTTTTCTTACGCTGATAAGCAGGGTTATCAAATGCGGCTGGAAACGTGTCGAGCACCTCATCTAAAAATGAGTCTATATCGTCACTTAATTGCTTGCTTTGCCCTGCCTGCATAAACAATGCTATTGGCTCGCGATGATCGTCGTAGTTATTAACATACAACCATTCGTTTGGGGTTACTCGGCCTTTGGCATGTTGTTTTAGTTTGTCCTTTACGAGTGTGTAACGCCCATGTGCGGCTTCGCCCATAACGTAAACGTTATAACCAGGTAATTCCATCCCCAGCGAAAAGTCCAGTGCGCTTTGTGCACGTTGTTGCCCAATAAAATTGAGTTGCTCTGGGTAAGGATTATTCATGCACGTCAGTACGTGATTAGCAGAAATACTAGGTGCAAGCGTTGATACAGGTAGTGGCAGCAGTTTTTTCGTCATTCTAACTTCTTTATATACCAGCATAATCGCTGGCTTTTGGGCGTATTAAGTGGCCTGCAGCCACTTAATACATATGCTTAAGGGTGCAGTGCCTTACGACTAAAATAGATTCCATCACACTCAATACACGGTAAAATTTGTGTAGCGTGATAAACATCGTAACTATGAGTGCAATTCTTACATACTAATGTGCCCATGGCTATCCATTCACCTGCGTGATACACCCCATTATGTTTAAAATCTTGGTTTAAGGATTGCCATTCAAGCTGAGTTTTGTCTTCTATATGTGAAAGTTCAAACCATAAAGACTCTTTAAGCTCTTGCCATGCAAGCGAATTATAGTGGGAATCGTTCTCGCTAAGGTGCGCTATGTCACGTTTTAAGTAGTTGCGGTAGAGCTGATATTTTTCCTCACCTAAATTTTTAAGTGCTTGCTCTGATTCAACAAAACGAGTTACCGCATCTTTTACCTCATGATCTTTGATGTCTTTTAGCCACGCGCTTAAATCACTAAGCCATGCTTTATAATCTGCCATTATGTACTCCTTCAAAATTGCTAATAAACGAGTTGGGTTGACGCAATATTTATGAATCTTTACTCAGGCCACTAAGTGACATTTTATACTGTGATTAGAAAACCCTAAACTGAGCAAATTTCAATCTACACAGGTCAACACGCCTGACGTTTAACATAGATAAGTATAGGTTAACCTGACATGAAGGTTACAATTTAGCAAAACGGTGTTTTTGACGCTGTGAATAGCACTTTATTTGAGTTATCCTATCGGCAATTTTTTATTAGTTTGCAAGAAGTCTGGAATCGTAGATGCAAGAGCAATATAACCCGCAAGATATAGAGTCAAAAGTACAAAGCTACTGGGAAGAAAACCAAGTATTTAAAGTCACTGAAGATGAGAGCAAAGAAAAATATTACTGTCTTTCTATGTTCCCTTATCCGAGTGGTCGACTGCATATGGGTCATGTGCGTAACTACACCATTGGTGATGTTGTTTCTCGTTTCCAGCGCCTGCAAGGCAAAAACGTAATGCAGCCTATGGGTTGGGATGCGTTTGGTTTACCAGCAGAAAACGCCGCTATTAAAAATAAAACAGCGCCTGCAAAGTGGACTTACGAAAACATTGATTACATGCGTAACCAACTTAAGCAATTAGGTTTTGGTTACGATTGGGATCGCGAAATTGCTACCTGTCACCCAGAGTATTACAAATGGGAGCAGTGGTTTTTCACTAAGCTTTACGAAAAAGGCCTAGTGTATAAAAAAATGTCAACGGTTAACTGGGATCCGGTTGATCAAACTGTACTTGCTAACGAACAAGTAATTGACGGCCGCGGTTGGCGCTCAGGCGCTGTGGTTGAGCAAAAAGAAATTCCACAGTGGTTTATTAAAATTACCGACTACGCACAAGAGCTTTTAGACGATTTAGACAAGTTAGAAGACTGGCCTGAACAAGTTAAAACCATGCAGCGCAATTGGATTGGCCGCTCTGAAGGTTTAGACATTGAATTTACGCGTACCGATAACAACGAAAAGTTTAGCGTATACACCACTCGCCCAGATACCTTCATGGGTGTTACTTATCTCGCCGTTGCCGGTGGCCACCCTATTGCCCAAGAAGCCGCTAAAAACAGCGATGCGGTAGCAATGTTTGTTGAAGAATGCAAAAACACCAAAGTAGCCGAAGCAGATATGGCAACAATGGAGAAAAAAGGCATTGCAACAGGCTTTTACGCAACTCACCCATTAACAGGCGAGCAAGTGCCTATTTGGGTAGCTAACTTTGTGCTTATGCATTACGGCTCAGGCGCGGTAATGGCAGTACCTGCCCACGACCAACGTGACTTTGAGTTTGCAAATGCATACGGCCTAGATATTAAACAAGTTATTGCGCCTGTTGAAGGCTCAGACCTTGAAGTAAACCTAGCGCAAGAAGCATTCACCGAAAAAGGTGTATTAGTAAACTCTGGCGAATTTGACGGATTAGACTTTTCAGCAGCGTTTAATGCGATTGCCGACAAACTAGAAGCACTAGGCGTGGGTGAGCGTAAAGTAAACTTCCGTTTACGTGACTGGGGTGTTAGCCGCCAACGTTATTGGGGCTCTCCAATTCCAATGCTGAGCGACGAAAACGGCAACGAGCTTGCTGCAACAGAAGATATGTTACCCGTTCGCTTACCAGAAGACGTGGTAATGAATGGTGTAACATCACCAATAAAAGCAGACCCTGAGTGGGCTAAAACCACAGTAAACGGCGTACCTGCTACTCACGAAACTGACACCTTCGATACTTTTATGGAATCGTCTTGGTATTACGCACGTTACTGTAGCCCACGTTACGACGAAGGCATGTTAGACCCGGCAGCCGCTAACTATTGGTTACCTGTAAACCAATACATAGGTGGTATTGAACACGCAATTTTACACTTATTGTACTCACGCTTTTTCCATAAACTATTACGTGACTTTGGTTTAGTAAATTCAGACGAGCCATTTGACCGCTTACTATGTCAAGGTATGGTACTTGCCGAAACGTTCTACCGTAAAGATGAGAAAGGTGGTGACATTTGGATTTCACCGAGCGATGTAGAAACCGAAACTGACGAAAAAGGCCGCGTAACTAAAGCATGGCATAAAGACGACGGTGAGCCAGTATTCTCATCAGGCATGAGCAAAATGTCTAAGTCTAAAAATAACGGTATAGACCCACAACAAGTAATTGCACAATACGGTGCTGATACAGTGCGTTTATTCATGATGTTTACTGCACCACCAGAACAAACACTTGAATGGTCAGATTCTGGCGTTGAAGGCGCACACCGATTCTTAAAACGTGTATGGAAATACGCAGTAGACGTGAAAGCGGCAGGTTACCAAGCACTTGAAAAGTCTGCGCTTACTAACCCACAAAAAGTACTTCGTCGCGAATTACACAAAGCCATTGCAAAGGTAAGTGATGATGTTGAACGTCGTCAAACGTTTAACACGGCGATTGCTGCCATCATGGAGCTGTCTAATAAGTTAATTAAAGCGCCACTTAACGATGCACAAGACATTGCCATTGCAAATGAGGCACTTGAAGCGTTAATTATTATGCTTGCCCCTATTACGCCGCATTTATCTCATGAGTTGTGGGAAGAACTAGGTAAAGACGGTGATATTTTAGATGCAGCATGGCCAATAGTTGACGAATCAGCCTTGGTTGAAGATGAAAAGCTCATCATCGTTCAAGTAAACGGTAAACTTCGCGCTAAACTAACTGTGGCAGCAGATGCAACACAAGAACAAGTAGAAACACTTGCCTTTGCAGAAGCAAACGTAACTAAATTTACTGATGGTAAGACCATTCGTAAAATAATTTACGTGCCAGGTAAACTACTTAACGTGGTTGCTAACTAATATGGCTGTATTTAAGGCCATTAAAAACGGACTAGCCTTAGCGCTAGTCTGTTTTTTGTTATCTAGTTGTGGGTTTCACTTAAAGCAAGCGTCAAGCCTGCCTGATAATCTAAAACTCATTACGCTTATTGGTGATGACGAAAAATCAGCTTTATTTGAACAGCTACAAAAAGAGCTGTTAGCAAGTGAAGTTAAACTTACCTCTTCATCTAAAAACGTAGCGCAGCTGTATTTACGTAAAGAAACCATAGAACGCCAAACGTTGTCGTTATTTAAAAATGGCCAGGTTGCTGAATACGAACTTGCCTATGGCGTTTCATATGTTCTAAAACACCCCAATAAAGATGCTATAGAAAAACGCTTTGAGCTTTATAGAAATTATCAAGACGACCCCGATAACGCACTTGCCAAAGCCAAAGAGCTAGAGCTGCTAATTAACGAAATTCGTAAGCAAGCAAGTCGCCGTATTGTTAGAGAGCTGTCGCAACTGTAATGCGCTGTTACGCTAATCAATTACCTAACGAGTTAAACAAAGGCTTAAAACCTTTTTACCTAGTTTTTGGTGAAGAGCCTTTTCAAGAAGCACAGTGTGTTCAGCTGATACGCGATACCGCCAAAGCACAAGGCTTTGATGAAGTCATTAAATTTACTTTAATGCAAGGATTTGATTGGCAAGAAATAATAGCGCAATATCAAAGTATGTCATTATTTAGTGCACGCACTATTATTGAGTTTGATCTAAACCAGCAAAAGCCCGGTGTAATTGGTAGTAATACCTTTAAGCGTGTCGTTGAGCTTGTTAACCCCGACACGATACTAATTATTAAAGGTGCAAAAGCGAGCCAAGAAGTACAACGCGGTGCCTGGTTTAAAGCGCTCGACAAACAAGGTGTATTTGTACCTTGTTACCCACTGACTGGCTCGCACGTCAAACGATGGCTTGATGAGCAATGTCAACGCTTGGCTCTTAACATGCAAAATGATGCCAAATTAAGCCTTATCAATGCTACAGAAGGTAACCTTCTAGCGTGTTATCAGGAACTTGAAAAACTCTCCTTACTGCATGGCAACGCACTTATTACCCAGCAATTGGTTATGCAAGGGCTATTAAATCAAGCCAAATTTGATATTTTTGATTTAAGCGATGCCTTATTAAATGGTCATGCCAAGCAAGCCATTAAAGTTTTGAACAAACTAGCCAGTGACAACACTGAAGTTGTGAGTATATTGTGGGCGATTACAAAAGAGCTCAACACCTTGATGAATGTGCAATTGGGATTGTTAAATGGTGAGCCAATCGCCAGCTTATTTAAACAAAATGCCATTTGGAAAAATCAGCAAGGGCCGGTGCAAAATGCCGTTAATCGCCTAAATATTACTGTACTTGAGCAAATTAATAGTGACATTGCTTTATTTGATGCAAGCTATAAACAAGGCAACTTAATTGCTACTTATCAGGCACTTGCACATATTTGTATTAAGTTTTGTCAACCGCTCGATATTCCTATGCCGTGTCACAGCCTTAATTAGTTGCTTAACCTGTTGGACAAAAAAATGATTGCTATTTTTGGTGGCACCTTCGACCCCGTTCATCTAGGCCATATTAATATGGCTCAGCAATGTGTAAGCGCATTTAATTTAAGCACATTGTATTTTATGCCCTGCGCACTACCTGCCCACAAAGCGGCACCAGGTATAAGCACAGAACATCGTGTTAATATGCTCAATGCGGCGATTAAACCGTACCCTCATTTTGCACTCGATTTAAGAGAGCTAGATCGTTCAGGCCCATCATACTCATTACTTAGCCTGCAAGAACTGCGTAAAGAGTACCCAAGTACACCTATTTTATTTTTGATTGGAATGGATTCATTTAATTCACTAAATAAGTGGTTTGAATGGCAAACAATTACTGAGCTTTGCCATATTGTGGTATATCAACGACCAGCGCAGAGTTGTCAGGTAACAGGTGAGCTTAAACACTACATGCAGCATGCCCTCGTGGATGACCCCGCTCTTATTACAGAGCATTTAGGTGGTAAACTTTACTTTTTACCGGGTAAAATGCTTGATGCAGCTTCTAGTTCTATTCGTGATGATCTTAAAAAAAGTAACAAAAAGAATGAACTATTACCCGATGCCGTGAGTCATTACATACAAATGCATCAGCTATATCAAATTGATGCTTAAAAATGCCTAGCGTGTTAAAATACGCGCCATTAAATTTTTAAATTGAGACAAAACCTTGGATTCAAAACAACTACTCGCCTTTGCAATGGATAAAATTGACGATATGAAAGCGCGTGACATCGTTGACATAGACGTAACTGATAAATCAGACATTACCGATTACATGGTAATTTGTACTGGCACGTCTAAACGCCACGTTCAATCAATCGCCGACCACTTAGCAAAAGAAGCACGTCATGCAGATTCAGAGCCGTTAGGCTATGAAGGCGAAAATGACGGCGAATGGGCACTGGTTGATTTAGGCGATGTGGTTGTACACGTGATGCAAACTGAAGCACGTAGCTATTACGATCTAGAAAAACTGTGGGGCTAACCACCCACTTGTTAAAAGCAACGCTTGGAAGTTATTCGTGAAAATACAAATGATTGCTGTTGGTACAAAAATGCCAGCGTGGGTAGAAACGGGATTTGCTGAATACCAGCGCCGTTTTCCCAAGGATATGGCTTTAGAGCTAATTGAAATACCCGCCGGTAAACGTGGCAAAAATGCCGATATAAAGCGTATTTTACATATTGAAGGCGAAAAAACATTAGCCGCTATTCCTAAAGGCAATCGTATTGTTACGCTAGAAGTCACTGGCAAAGCGCTAGATACTCACCAACTTGCTAAAAACATGGAAAAATGGCAACTCGATGGCCGCGATGTAAGTTTACTTATTGGCGGCCCAGAAGGACTTGCTCCAGAATGCATTGCTGCATCGGAGCAAAAATGGTCGTTATCGAACCTAACATTACCACACCCTTTGGTGCGAATTATTGTTGCAGAAAGCCTATATAGGGGCTGGAGCTTAAATAACAATCATCCCTATCATCGCGAGTAACGCCTTGCCATGCTAAAACAAAGACCCACTATTCGCGATCACTCCGCAGAAGCAAATTTGTTTGCACGGCGTGCATTTGTGGGTTTTGTTTTTGTATTAGGGTTAGTAGCTGTTTTAATTACTAATCTTTACAACATTCAGGTAAAAGACCACCAAGATTATCAAACCCGCTCCAACGACAACCGTATTAAAGTTATTCCTATTGCACCTAATCGCGGTTTAATTTACGACCGAAACGGTGTACTGCTTGCTGAGAACAAACCCGTTTATAATCTCGAGGTGATCCCCGAGGAGGTTGATAACCTTGAAAAATCACTTGAACAAGTAAGCCAACTAATCACGATTACAGAACAAGAAAAACAAGATTTTTTAAAAGATATAAAAAACACGCGCCGTTTTAAATCGCAAGTACTTAAAGCGCGCCTTGATGAAGCCGATGTTGCTACATTTTCGGTCAACCAGCATAAATTCCCCGGGTTTAGTATCGAAGCCCGTTTGGCACGTTATTACCCATTCGGCGACACGCTTACTCATGCCCTAGGTTATGTTGCAAAGCTAAACCGAAAAGAGCTGAACAAGCTCGAACAAGAAGGCCAAGCCACAAACTATCGTGCAACCCACGATATTGGCAAACTCGGTATTGAAAAATACTACGAGCAACTTTTACATGGTCAAGTCGGTTCGCAACGTGTAGAAGTTAATAACCGTGGTCGTGTTATCCGCACCCTGAGTATGCTTCCCCCACAGCCAGGTAGTGATTTAGTGTTAACGCTTGATATTGGCCTGCAACAAATAGCCCAACATGCACTCAAAAACATGCGCGGTGCGGTTGTCGTAATGGATGCAAAAGATGGTGGTATACTAGCGCTATATTCGAACCCAAGCTACGACCCCAATTTATTTGTACACGGTATTAGCAGTAAAAATTATAAGGCACTTCTTAACCCAGATCGCCCACTCATTAATAGAGCTACCCAAGGCCGATACGCACCAGCATCCACCATTAAACCGCATATGGCTATTTTAGCACTTGAAGAAAACATGGTGACGGAAGGGACAACCATGTGGGACCCGGGCTTTTTCCAAATTCAAAACGTAGAGCACAAATGGCGCGACTGGAAACGTTGGGGCCATGGCCATGTGGATGTATACAAAGCCATTGAAGAGTCGTGCGATACGTACTTTTACGATACCGCGTACCGATTAGGCATTACAAAAATTAGTAATTTTATGGCGCGCTTTGGTTTTGGCGACCTATCGGGTATAGATATACACGAAGAAACCACCGCGATATTGCCTTCAAAAGAATGGAAAGAAAACAGATTTAAAGAGTCATGGTGGCGTGGCGATACAATTTCTGTAGGCATTGGCCAAGGATATTGGACCGCAACACCGATTCAAATTGCTAATGCAACTAACATACTTGTTAACAAAGGGGTTAATCACCCTCCTCACTTAGCGCAAGTGGCTAAAAAAGAGGACGATGTGACGCAAATAAATAATGAAGAAAAACCACCTGTAGTACTGAACAATCCTGACAATTGGCGTATAGCCATTGATGCTATGCACAATACCGTAACTAAAGTCACAGGTACCGCCCACAAAGCGTTTAAGGGCGTAAACTACGACCCTGCAGGTAAAACAGGCACGGCACAAGTTGTGAGCATTGCACAAGGTGAAAAATACGATGCAGAATCACTTAAAGAGCGACAACGCGATAATGCCATTTATGTGGGGTTTGCCCCTTACAATAATCCTCAAATAGTTGTGTCTATTGTTGTTGAAAATAATGGTGGTGGCAGCACGGTTGGCGCACCTATTGCCAGGCAGTTAATGGATTATTACTTTGCAGCTAACCCTGTTGAACTGGCAAGGAATAACACCCTATGACCGCCCTGCATGACAAGCGCTCTATTTGGATGCGCATGCATTTAGACTTGCCTTTACTTATTGCCATTTTACTTATGATGGCTGGAAGCATCACGGTTGTGTACAGCGCAAGTGGCCAAGAGTCAGCGATGATGATAAGACACATGACGCGGATGGGTGTGGCCATCATTGCCATGGTAGTACTTGCACAAATTCCTCCCGCGACACTGAAAAGACTCACTATACCGATGTACTGCGTTGGGTTATTAATGCTGGTTGGTGTGTTGTTATTTGGTGTGAGCTCTAAAGGCGCGCAACGTTGGCTTGATTTAGGGTTAACTCGCTTTCAACCCTCAGAATTAATGAAGCTTGCAGTACCTATGATGGTGGCTTGGTATATTGGCCGTAAACATTTACCACCACGACCACTACACTTAATTTTCGGCTTTGCGATTGTAATGCTGCCTACATTATTAATTAAAGAGCAACCAGACTTAGGAACATCAATACTGATTGCAAGCTCTGGCATATTTGTACTTTTTTTATCAGGGTTGAGCTGGCGATTAATTAGCTTTTTAAGTGCAGCAGTTGCTTTAGCTGCATGGCCATTTTGGCAGTACGGCATGCATGCTTATCAACGACAACGCGTACTGACATTTTTAGATCCGGAGAGCGACCCTCTTGGCTCGGGTTATCATATTATTCAATCTAAAATAGCCATTGGTTCTGGCGGTGTCGAAGGTAAAGGCTGGTTGCAAGGTACACAGTCACAACTTGAGTTTTTACCTGAACGGCATACCGATTTTATTTTTTCGGTATTAAGTGAGGAGTTTGGCTTATTTGGTGTCTGCGTTTTACTTAGCTTGTACTTGTTTATAATTGGCCGCAGCTTATATATTGCAGTAAATGCACAAGACGCATTTGGAAAGCTGTTAGCTGGCGCACTGACTTTAACTTTTTTTGTTTATATATTTGTAAATATTGGCATGGTATCGGGACTCCTACCTGTTGTTGGTGTGCCCTTACCCCTGATAAGTTATGGTGGCACATCGATGATTACGCTAATGGCCGGCTTTGGTATTATTATGTCGATTGCGACAGACAAAAGGATGCTTTTAAAATAATGCAACGTTACGCTCAGATTCTAATAATCATCTTAATCACTATCACTGTCAGTGCCTGTAGTAGTGGTTCGAGTGGGCGTTACCATATGCGCCATGATTCAGCCCCTCTTAGAGCACCCACAGCGCTTGAAATGCAGGATGCTGTTGTTACTGAGGTGCAAAAAAGTGCTAGTGCTTCTCGCCCCTACGAGGTGCTAGGTAAACGGTATACCCCAATGCTTGACGAAACGGGTTACAAAGAAGAAGGCATTGCATCGTGGTACGGCAGAAAGTTTCACGGATACCACACTTCAAATGGTGAAATATACGATATGTTTGCCATGACCGCGGCGCATAAAACATTACCTTTACCTAGTTTTGTTCGCGTTACAAACACGCAAAATGGCAAGTCAGTAATTGTACGCGTAAACGACCGTGGGCCTTTTCATGATGACAGAATTATTGACCTGTCATATGCGGCTGCATACAAGCTAGGCTACTATACACACGGTACAGCAAAGGTTAAGCTTGAAGCGGTTACGCTTTCGAATTCTGCTGCGAATAAAACGTATATTCAAGTAGCTGCAGGCAGTACATTGGCAAATATTGAAGCCCTTGCACAACGCTTACGCCAACAATATAAATTACCAACAAACATTGTAAAAAAAGACACTATTTACAGATTGCATTTGGGGCCAATACAAAACGCCCAACATGCAGAAAAAGTATTAAAAAAATTAAAACAAAATCAATTTCAAAACGCGTTCTTGCTTTACACTCAGTAAGACAAATACCCAAACCAGCCTAACCACACTCGCATCTCGGGGGTGTTTGGGTATAGAATGGCGTAACGCGAATTTTTAACTTTAACCATTAATGAGTATGATGAAATCAATTAAACATAAAATCCTCAAAGGTGTATGTGGCTTAGTTTGTTCAGCCGCCGTATTTTCAGCCAGCGCCCAAATTATTCCGGCTCCACCTCAAGTTAATGCAAAGGGTTATTTTTTAGTAGACTTTACAACAGGTAAGGTTATTGCTGAAGGCGAAGCCGATACTAAACTTGCGCCAGCAAGCTTAACTAAAATGATGACCAGTTATGTAATTGGTACAGAAATTAAAGTTGGTAACATAGCCCCTACCGACATGGTTACAATTAGCGAAAAAGCATGGGCAAAAAACTTCCCAGAGTCTTCAAAAATGTTTATCGAAGTGGGTAAGCAAATTAGTGTTGATGAGCTCAATCATGGCATTATTATTCAATCAGGGAATGACGCCTGTGTTGCTATGTCTGAGCACATAGCAGGCAGTGAAAGTGCTTTTGCCGACTTAATGAATGCTCACGCTGCTAAATTAGGTATGACTAACAGCCACTTTATTAATAGCCATGGTCTTGATACTGATGAGCACTATACTACACCACGTGATATGGCCACGCTAAGCGCCGCACTTATCAGAGATGTACCTGAAGAGTATGCTATTTATAAAGAAAAATCATACACCTACAATGGTATTAAGCAATACAACCGTAACTCACTATTATGGGATGAGAGCTTAGACGTAGATGGTATAAAAACAGGCCACACATCTGAAGCTGGCTACAGCTTAGTTACATCAGCCACTAAAAATGGTATGCGTTTAATTGCTGTTGTTATGGGCACCTCAAGCGAGCGTGCACGTAAAGTAGAAAGCAAAAAACTACTTAACTACGGCTTTCGCTTTTTTGAAACAATTACACCTTACAAAGCGGGCGACAGCTTTGCAGAGCAGCGCATTTGGATGGGTAACAAAGAAAATGTATCGTTAGGTATTTTAGAAGACACACCTATCACTATTCCACGTGGTCAGCATAAAAACCTAAAAGCTAACTTTGAGCTAGACAACACCCTTGAAGCGCCATTAGCTAAAGGCACTAAAGTAGGCACTTTATTCTTGCAACTAGAAGGGGAAGACATTGCGCAATACCCACTAGTGACACTTGAAGAAGTGGAAGAAGGCAGCTTCTTTAGTAAAATTTATGACTACTTACGTTTACAGATCATGCAATAACTTGTAAATGACTAAGTATATATAATTTAAGCGCCTCCATTGTGGGGCGTTTTTTTTTGCTTGAAAAATGCTAGAATGCGCCCCATATATGCATCACTGCTAAACGCCTATCTGTATTAAGCTTCGTGCTTTACATAGAGTTCACACTTTTGTATGAGGAGTCACTAACGTGGTTCAACCAGTTAAAAATACTAAATTTGATGAGTACCTAGAGTACCCTTGCCCATTTACATTTAAAATTATGGGTTTAGCCAACGTTAATTTAACAGATCAAATATTAGCAAAATTACAACCTATTGCTCCGGGCGACTACGCACCAAAAGTAAAACCAAGCAGTAAAGGTAATTATGAGTCTGTTACGCTAGTAGCTACGGTTACAAGTGGAAAACACATTGAAGAAATTTACAACGTGATCAGTAATATCGATGACGTACGCCATATGCTTTAAGCCATAGTTGAGATTTGATGTGAGCGAAAACACTTTAATCGTACGCCAATTAGGTCGCCAGCGTTACATGCCTATTTGGCAAAAAATGCAAGACTTTACCGATACACGTGATGAAAACACCCCTGATGAAATTTGGCTTGTAGAGCACGAAAGTGTATTTACTCAAGGCCAAGCAGGAAAAGACGAGCATTTACTTGCCCCTGGCGACATTGAAGTAATTAAAGTTGATCGCGGTGGCCAAGTTACCTACCACGGCCCTGGCCAACAAATGATGTACGTATTATTTAACCTACGTCGTTTAAAGATAGGTGTGCGTGAACTTGTTACTTGGCTCGAAGAGTGCATTATAGAGTCGCTTGCTGAATACAATATTGAAGCATACGCTAAAGCCGACGCCCCTGGTGTTTACGTTAACGACAGCAAAATTGCATCATTAGGTTTAAGAGTTCGCCGCGGCTGCTCATTTCATGGCTTAGCATTAAATGTTAACATGGACCTAAGTCCATTTTTACGCATCAACCCGTGTGGTTATGCCGGTATGAATATGGTGCAAACAAAAGAATTAGAGGGTCCTCAAAACCTACAAAGCGCAGGTGAAGGACTCGTAAAACACATGATTAAAAAGCTTAATGCAGCACAGGTTAAGCATACTGAAGGGTTTGAAAACGAATGAATAAACCAGTCAAAATGGAACCAGGTGTAAAACTACGCGACGCAGAAAAAATGGCGTTGATCCCCGTTAAAGTTTTGCCAACAGAAAAAACTGAAATGTTGCGTAAGCCAGAGTGGCTTAAAATTCGCTTACCAAAGTCAACAGAGCGTATTGACGGTATTAAACAAGCAATGCGTAAGCACGGGTTACACTCAGTATGTGAAGAGGCATCGTGCCCAAACCTATCAGAGTGTTTTAACCACGGTACAGCAACCTTTATGATTTTAGGTGCTATTTGTACGCGTCGTTGCCCATTTTGTGATGTTGCTCATGGTCGCCCATTAAAACCTGATGCAGCAGAGCCTGAAAAGCTTGCACTAACTATTAAAGACATGAAGCTTAGCTACGTTGTAATTACCTCGGTTGACCGTGATGATCTTCGTGATGGCGGCGCACAGCACTTTGCCGATTGTATCCGTGAAATTCGAAAGCACAACCCAACCATTACCATCGAAATTTTAGTACCCGATTTCCGTGGCCGTATGGACCGTGCTCTTGAAATTTTAATTGAGACACCGCCTGATGTGTTCAATCACAACCTAGAAACAGCACCGCGTTTATACAAACTTGCGCGCCCAGGTGCCGATTACAAATGGTCGTTAGAATTACTTCGTCGTTTTAAAGAAGCACACCCAGAAGTAAAAACTAAATCTGGCTTAATGGTTGGTCTAGGTGAAGAGATTAGCGAAATAGAAGAAGTACTTCGTGATCTACGTGCTCATAACGTTGACATGCTAACAGTTGGGCAATATTTACAACCTTCTAAGCATCACTTGCCAGTTAAACGTTACGTGCCGCCTGCAGAGTTTGACGCGTTGAAAGAATACGCTGATGAAATTGGCTTTACACATGCAGCCTCTGGCCCATTCGTTCGTTCAAGCTACCACGCTGACCAACAAGCTGCGGGTAAAGAAGTAAAATAATTACTTTTAAAATGCATTAAAAAAGCCCTTGGTAATTAAATTACTAAGGGCTTTTTTGTGGATTTTATAATTGTATTATGTCGATTACTTTATTAAAGAACCTTTCTTAATCACAAAATCAGCAAATCGTACCTGCTCTTCTTCAGCGCGAAGGCTATCGGTCTCTACTATTGAGCGGTAAATTCCCCATTTAGGGCGTGCAAAGTCATCATCGCTTACGCCCCGCCACATATCTATATTTTGCTCGTTTATATTCAATAGCTCTTCATTGTCGCTTAAGCGGGTAAGGGTCATCTCAAATTGCCCCTCCTCGCTATATGTGGCTTGAACAAAAACCTGTATCCACTCATCGGTTATAAGTGACCAATCTGTTTCTAAAAGGTTTTTATCAAGCCCTGTACTGTTACCGTTTTCATCAAAACCTGCGCTATAACGCACCTGTAGTTGATTCCCTGTACTGTTTTTTTGCGCCCCAGAGAGCGTAATAATTGGCTGGTCGTCGTTACCATTGGTATTGTCGTTGGTATCGTTACGGGCTTTTATTTGAAAAAAGTGACTGAATTTACTCGTTAACTCAAGCTCACTACTTACTTTAAACTTCCAGTTGTATTGTACGGTTTCATTTTCAAAAGCAAGCGTTGCCGGGGGGGATTTATCATAGGACTTAATTTCGTTACGCTGACGATCACTCGGGCCTTTGTCTTTATCTTGGTCTTCATCGCGATGAGCTAAAAATACAAAGTGATTACCTACAATAGCGTCTGTATCTTCCACTATATGTATAACACCTTCATGATTCCCGCTATACATATCAGGCGATTCAATTGAGCCTTCACTAAATACATTTTCTATTAACGTATAAGCGCTGAGGCCTAAATTAACGCCATCAGCATTTAGGTTTGTTTCATCGCTTACTACAAAATTATCTGTCTGTACTACGCCAACAACGGTAATGCTTATTGTCGCTTTAGTTCCATCCGCAGAGCTAATTACTATTTCATCAAGTAATGTGTCCCCTATATCTAAAGCGGTAACGTTTGTGTCAGCGAGGTCCAAGGTGTAAGACCAACTACCATTGCTTGAAAGATTAAATATACCATAACGTGTTTGACTGCTCGTCTGAGTAATAAACACCGCCTCACCAGCTTGCTCATCTGTTATAGAAAGCTCACCCACGACTGCACTTTGACGATTGCTTTCTATATTTGCTGATATTTCCCCACTGATAATTGCGGCAGATTGTACCGACAGCTCAGTGCTGACTAACTCATTTTTCGAACTCGAACTCCCACAGCCCAATAATGAAAAACTTAAAAAGCACACAGTATAGATATTTAATACACTCAAACGAAATATCGACATAACAAACCAGCCCAACACATTAATGGTAAGTAAACTTTTAAAAATATAACTTACCAATTATTAATTTTAATAACTAGTTATTTATTACCAATAACTCATTATTCGCTTTAAGGGCTAGTTAAGTGTTTTAAACTAATAGAAGTAACTATGCTAAAAATATAATTAGGTTAAAACCAAGTTACTTGAGATAATCTAACCGATACCATTATTTAGGTTAAATATGAAATTATTAGTTCGTAATTTGTCTCGCACAACATCAGAGCAAGACCTTCGTACGTTGTTTACAGCTCACGGTAAAGTGACAACTTGTAACTTGGTACTTGATAAAGAAACTGGCCAATCTAAAGGTTTTGCCTTTTTAGAAATGCCAAACGACATTGAAAGTAAAAGCGCGATTAAAGCACTTAATCAATCAACCGTTGATAAAAGTAAGATTCGCGTAAAATACGCAGATGAAAAATAGCCGCTTGCTATGCACTTTTAAAACCAGCTAAATGCTGGTTTTTTCAATTATTAGTATTGCTGTATTTTCAGCTCAAAATCGTACCTAAGTTTGCTACTTTCAGACTACTACAAGTGAACCTTTATACCCCAACCTACTATTTTATATTAGGTTTGTTAAAAGCTACTTCCAACCTTGACGCCATTTTTCAGTGTTTTTAAGGTCTCGCCAGCTAATGGGATATTGTTTTTTAGAAAACACCGACTCAGTAATACAAGCTATTACATTAGCATCTTCATCGTACTCTACTTCTACAATTACAAAATGCTTTTCTTTATTAATGGTAGGTGTTGCAGTCCATTTGCTATTAAGTAATTTTTTTGGATTGAGGTTATTCATAAAATTTAAAGCTTATTATTAATTTATAGAGCCTAATACGAACAAATATGCGTCTAAGCTCAATTAAAAAACCCTCATGAAAGCGTTAACTGGTTTGCCATTAGCAAAAAAACCGAATAAACTTCTTTATTCTGTTTAATATCGATAACGCTTTGCTTTAACGTAAACTTAATAGTTTACTAATCAATAAAGCTTAATCATCCTCAATATTGTCCAAGCCTTTGGTGCCCTCTTTTGGTTTGAGTTTATGATGAATAGCCGACTTAATTAACATATAGCCACTAATTGGGGCCGTTATTAATAGAAATATAGTGATCAGTATTTCTTTAACACTTAAACCCGTTTTAGAGTTTGCAAAATACACCATAGCGGCAATTAACATACTTGCCATACCCAACGTTGTTGCTTTAGTTGGGCCATGTAAACGCATAAAAAAATCTGGCAATTTTAATAAGCCTAACGAACCAATTAAAATAAACGTGCCACCAAATAACAATAAAATTGATACAACCCATTCGCTAATCATTTTGCCACCTTATTCAATTATATCGCCACGTAGTAAATACTTACATACAGCTACTGTGCTTACAAAACCAAGCATAGCTATTAATAATGCGGCCTCAAAGTACAACCCTGTTCCCATGCTTATACTGTATAAAACAATGAGTGCAATAACATTTATGTACATAGTATCGAGCGCTAATACTCTATCGGGGATTGATGGGCCAATAATTAAACGCCATAAATTAAGCAGTAAAGAAAGTCCTATCATTGCGAAAACAATAAGTAATACAGTATCTAACATTGAAATATCTCCTTTAGTGGAGCTTCGTAGCGTTTTTTAATATGCTTGATAAGCTCAGCCTCGTCGTCAAGGTCAAGTACATGTATGAGCAAATAACGCTGCGTCATTTCCTCTCCCTCAGCTAACGACTCAGGAATAGGATACACCTCAGCACTTACAGTACCGGGAGTTAACGACACACTGCTTGCTAAAATTGTAATCGGCATATCGTGAGTTAAGTCTAAAGGGACTTTAATAAATGCTGGGCGTAGTTTTTTGGAAGGCCCAACAATTAATAACGCAACCTGTAAGTTAGCAACAATAATATCATAAAGTACAATTACAAATTGTTTTAGAGCTAGCCCTGGCTTTAAAATTAGCGGCTGAGGATCTCTAAATGAAAAGCTTAGAATAGGAATAAAAATAGCAAAAAATGTTGCCAGTACAATATGGCCAACCGACACACTATTGTTAAGCAACAACCATACTATAAACAAAAATAAACTACGAAATGGCGTTGGTAACCACCGAAAACGGGCTTGTAGTCTCATTACATGCCTCCTTTAAGTACAGCGTTTATGCCGCCGCTAATATCATGTAACTGCGTAGCAGCACCTACCATGTACTCGCTAATCGGCCCACCGAAAATCACTAACAGCGGCGAACAAGCAAGTAAACCTATTATTACCGTCACTTGCAATGGGTTTGCATCAGCGCAGTCTGCGCTTTCGCTGCGTTTATCTTTTCTTTCCCAAAACAAACTTGTACCCGCCCGAGAAAGTGCCACTAACAGCGCAAAGCTTGTCACTAAATACACTGGCCAAAATACTAAGGCTTGCTCACTATTTAACGTCGATTTTAGTATCCATATTTTACCAACAAAGCCCGATAGTGGCGGCATACCTACCACAGTTAAGGCTGCTACAACAAAGCATGCCCCAAGTAAAAGCGGCTGTTTAACTGCGCGCCCACCAACAAGCCTATCAGCAACTTTACCGCGTTGCTTAGCAATTAAGTCAGCTAGTAAAAATAACGCCGCACTCACTAATGTTGAATGCACTAAGTAATACAACAATGCAGCCGTTGCATTTACATTTTGTAAAGCTACTAGTGCAACTAAAGTACCTACCGACACCAAGACTAAATTAGCGGTTAACTTACGCAAATCTTGCGCAGCGATAGCGCCCATGGCGCCAACCACAATCGTTGCAATCGCTAATCCCCAAAGCCAAGGTTGTACCATGTGCTCAAGTGCACCCGCCTGTTCACCAAATATAACGGTGTAAACACGCAGCATGGCATAAACACCCACCTTAGTCATAATAGCAAATAAGGCTGCTACAACAGGTTTTGCGCTAGCATACGTATTTGGAAGCCATAAATGTAGCGGCAACAATGCGCCTTTTAAAGCAAATACAATAAGTAGTAATAAACCGCCGGCTTTAGCAATAAATACATCGTCGCCATTAAGTTGTGATACCTTTTGCGCCATATCAGCAATATTCAATGTACCTAATACGCCATATAAAATACCTAAACCGATTAAAAATACACTCGAGCCCACTAAGTTTAGAATTACATATTGTAGTGCTGCACGTGTGTTTTGTTTGTCGCCACCGTGCATAAGTAATGCATACGATGCAATCAGTAAAACTTCAAAAAACACAAACAGGTTAAACAAATCACCGGTTAAAAAAGCGCCATTAACACCCAGCACTAAAAAATGAACCAGTGGGTGATAAAAGCTCCCTTTTTCATCATCGCCTGCACTGCCATATAAAATGGCCCCAAGCCCTAAAAACGAGGTTAGCGCTACGAGTAATGTTGATAGATTGTCGGCCACAAGTACTATCCCGTAGGGGGCTGACCAATCACCGATGGCATAAACACTAATGCCTGTGTTGTAAATATGTATTAATAAAAACACACTAACAGCAAATGTAATAAGCGCCATAGTATTTGATGCGTATCGACGAATTTGTACACTTTTACCGCAAGGTGGGAGTAACAAAATTACAGCTGCAAGCATAGGCAGTAAAATAGGTAACGAAGCTAAATGTTGGATCATTTTTGCTCCTTACTTGCTGCAGCTGATTTAACGGGGCTTCCATCAACGTGGTCGCTTCCTAAATCAGCACGTCCACGAATAGCCAAAATAACCACAAATGCTGTCATTGCAAAACCAATTACAATTGCGGTTAAAACCAAGGCTTGAGGAAGTGGATCGGCGTAATCTGCACCGGTACCAAGCACCACGGCTTTGTTTATAGTTAAACGCCCTGATGAAAATAAAAATAAGTTTACTGCATATGAAATCATGGTAAGACCCAGTACAACAGGAAACGTACGTGCTCTTAACAGTAAAAATATACCGCAGCTAACTAATACACCAACGCACGATGCGTATAATAGCTCCATTAAATATTCACCTCTTTTTTAGGGGCATCGGAAGTCATATTACCCAAACTAGCTAAAATCATTAATGTTGCACCTACAACTGTGAGGTACACGCCAAGGTCAAACACAATTGCACTAGCAAGTTCTGTTTTACCTACAAATGGAATATCAAAGTAATCGAACCACGTGGTTAAAAATGGTCTACCAAAAAACCAACTACCCACACCGGTAAACATTGCTATACCTATACCCGAGGCGATAATTTTACGGTAGTTGATATCAAAGCGCTCGGTGATCCAATTAGAGCCATGCGCCATGTACTGTAAAATAAAGGCTATTGACGTAACTAAACCAGCAATAAAGCCACCGCCGGGTAAGTTATGACCACGCAAGAATATATATGCTGATACTAACAATGCCAGCGGTAATAAACTTTGTGAAATACTTGCAAGTAAAATTGGGTATCGTTCACGCGCCCAAGGACGCCCTTCACTGTCACTAGCTGGCATAAATAGCGGAATACGCGATAACACTTTAAATATACCTAGTGCAGCAATGCCCAATACCGTTATTTCACCTAGGGTGTCAAACCCTCTAAAGTCGACCAGTATAACGTTAACTACGTTTGTGCCACCGCCACCCGTTTTAGCATTAGCTACAAAGTAATCAGAAATAGAATTTAATGGGCGCGTTAGTATTGCATAACAAATACTAGCAACTACGACACCAATAGTAGAAGCAATCCCTAAGTCGCGTAGCACTCGCAACGAGCTCGACTCTTTAGGCGTATGCTGCGGTAAAAAGAACAGCGCAAGCATTAGCAATATAATGGTGGCAACTTCAACTGTTAGCTGAGTTAACGCTAAATCTGGCGCAGAAAAACGAGTGAATAAGACCGACACCATTAAACCAACAATAGAAAGCATTAACAGTGCGACCATTCTTGATCTGTGCCAAATAACGGTGGCTATTGCCCCAATTATTAATAAACCAGCACCAATCGCATTATGCACATCAACAGGTGTGCGCGGCATACTGCCGGCTAATTGTTGCATTTCAAATAATGGCCAACCTGCACAAAGTAATACCACGCCCAGCATAATAACTAAGTAACGCTGTAAAGAACCGTTTTCAGTACTGTTAATTTTACTTTGACACCATGCAACGACACTCAGCACGGCACGCTCAAAGGTTTTTTTAGCATTGAGTGTGGGTAATGACGCCTGAAATTGAAATAAATATTTGCGATTTACGTAAATGAACAAACCACCAACAACAGCCATTGCACTCATCAGTAACGGCAAATTAAAACCATGCCAAATTGTTAATTTATACTCTGGCATCGCCTCCCCTAATACTGCTAATGAAGCTGCAGATAAAATACTATCAACAGTAAAGCTTGGGAAAATACCTACCAAAATACACAGTACAACCAGTATTTCTATTGGCACTCGCATATAGCGTGGAGGTTCATGCGGTGTTCGCGGTAAATCTATTGGGTCACCGTTAAAAAATACATCGTGAATAAAGCGGGCTGAATAGGCAACTGCAAATGCACCAGCCACCGTCGCAAGCACCGGTATTAACCATGACATAGAGCCAAGTACTTGCTGATGGAGTGTTTCGGCAAAAAACATTTCTTTAGATAAGAAACCATTGAGCAGAGGCACGCCCGCCATAGCTGCAGCAGCAACCATAGCAAGGGTTGCAGTATAAGGCATAAACCGCCACATACCATTGAGTTTACGCATATCACGCGTACCAGTTTCATGGTCAATAATACCGGTTGCCATAAATAGCGAGGCTTTAAATGTCGCATGGTTAATTATATGAAATATGGCTGCCACCGTTGCAAGCTCGGTATCAAGGCCAAGTAATAGCGTGATCAAACCTAAGTGGCTAATTGTCGAATATGCAAGTAACCCCTTTAAATCGTGCTTAAATAACGCAATGTAAGCACCAAACAGCAGGGTAGCTAAACCCGTTAAACCAACTAATAAAAACCACATCTCGGTCCCAGCTAAAGCTGGATAGAAACGCGCAAGTAAAAAGATACCTGCTTTAACCATTGTTGCTGAGTGTAAATAAGCGCTAACAGGCGTAGGCGCAGCCATGGCATGGGGTAACCAAAAGTGAAACGGAAACTGAGCCGACTTAGTAAATGCCCCCAGCAATACTAGAACAAGTGCTAATTCGTACAAATCATGGGATTGTATAATGGCTTTGCTCGCTAAAATAACATCTAAGTCGTAACTGCCAACAATGTCCCCTAACAACATTAACCCGCCAAGTAGTGCTAAACCGCCTGCACCCGTTACAGCTAGCGCCATTCGCGCGCCCTTACGCGCTTCAGATTTATGCCACCAATAGCTTATCAATAAAAAAGAACTGATACTGGTCAATTCCCAAAATAACCATAGTTGTATAACGTTATTAGACATAACAATACCTAGCATTGCCGTCATAAATAACATTAAGTAGCTATAAAGCTTAGCCATTGAGTCATTAGCGCTGAGGTAATAACGTGTATATACAATAACAAGCAAACCAATGCCTAGTATCATAAACATAAACAAGAGGCTTAAACCGTCTATACGAAGCGATAAATCAAGCCCAATAGATGGGATCCACGCTAATGAATAGCGAATAGTTTCACCAGAAAGAACCGCAGGCGCGTGGTATAAAGTAATAGCCAAAGCGGTTAACGGTGCAAGCACAGTAATAAATGTACTTTGATTGCGAGAAAGTTTGCCTGTGAATGCAGAAATAACACTGCCAATCAAGGATAACAAGGGTATCCAGAGCAAAGTCATAATGTAGGGCCTTTTATAATCATAAGTTTATCAGGGCGCCACTTTTATACATTAAGTGATGCTTTTACTGCCTGTTTTTAAACGACATTAATGGTAATAGTTATACTCAATAACACATATTTTGTCTATAAAAAGCGAAGCATGTTGAGTTAATTTAAAGAGGGAAAATAGGGACTTAAAAACCTATGGTTATAAACATATTAACGCTTAATTTTATCTATATGTGCCAACCAAAGGGCCCTGTATTGATCAGAAAGCGTGATCTGCTGATATTCTAGAATTGACCAGTCTTTACTTGGTTTGTAGGCTACACCGCCAATCTGGCAGCTTTTACTTTTATGCCAACCATTTGGTGATTTTTCACCTTTTTGTGCAATATACAAGTTAGGAGCAACTAAACCTCTCCTTTTACACAACCACGCTTGCTTAGACTTGGGTAAAATATATTCATCTTCAAAGCCATTAAAGTGCATTAGCTCGTGCAAAAAAATACCATAATTAGCGCCTGAATTTAATTGCATAACGCCACGTCTAACATTAGCACTTCCATATTTGGGCATCATCACAACAAAATCAAATTCTCTTAAAAGCTGTTTATTTATTAACGCTGATTGCCAATCACAATTAGCCGCTTTGCTCATGCTATTAGTGCATTTTAAAGCACCTGCCACATATACTGGTTTACTAAAACAAAAAGCGCCCCGTCTTGGTTCAGGTTTTTTATTATAGGTTTTTATTAATGCCGACAACTTATAAAGTCCACTTCGATGATCGCTCATCGTTAAAACATTAAACTGGCATTTTTGATTTGCCAAAATATTAGAGTCTAACGATAAAAACTCCAATGAATGTAAAAATGGCTTAGGGATCTGTGTGTGAATAACACCATTGTGTAAATTAAAATGATTTAATACAAAACCAGGCTTAAGGTACCCTAACGTGTTTAATATATTAAGATCGCCCCATTGCTCAGTAGCGAGTAGTTGCTCCGATAAGTTAGTAATCTGAGCATTATTTATATTGGGTAAACTTGCCCACCAAAATAATTTAGCAGCTTTGATCTGTTTTGCCTTGAGCAGATGTAAAGAATACTCGTATTGCGCAGTAGGAATTTGATGCCTAGCAAGTAGGCCAAGGGTGTTTTTAGGCAGCTTATTTATACGTGCTAAAAAGTAGTGTGGAAATTGCCAATATAATTGCAGCGGATTGGCCTTGGCATTTAAAACCTGCCAAAAACCAATACCGCCATAACTGTTACTCGACCCTGCTATTGATAAGCTAAAAAGTAACGCGATTGTTGCTCTTAACACACTAACTTGCGTCTGCTTCCATTAACAGCTCAAGTTCTAAACGTGCATATTTGTATTCAATAAACTCATGAACGTTTGTAGACAGTGCCAATCTAAAATAATCCGCAGCGACATAGGTATCACCTGCAGCTTGATGTAGTTTAGCTAAGTAAAAATAAGCTTCGCACAAACGTTGTGCATATTCTTGCTCTGACTTAACGCCATCGCTAACGCCAGATAAAAATGCATGCTCACTCATATCACCCGCAAAAAGTGAAATTAGCTGATAAGCCCATTGTGAGTCATCAAGCGCTTTAGAATTGGTTTTTAGTTCGGCGAGCGCTGAGTCTTTATCTAATTTAGCTTGTGCTAAATAAACCCACAACACACGGTAAGGATCATTGGGAGAACGCGCTAAAAATTGGCTAAAATCGGTCTTTGCAATACTAGGCCTATCGCCATAGTACAATGCAATGCCCCGGTTTAAATAAGCATACTCATGTTCTTCATCCAGCTCTAAAGCAGAATCAAAAAGCTCATACGCTTTTTCGTATTGCTGCATTAATGTATGTTGAATACCTAAAAAATTATAAACTTCGGCTAAGTCTGGCTTAAGCTTTACAGCACGGTTGAAGTCAATACGCGACAATGTCGTCATACCTAAGCTGTCAAACAGTACTCCCCGATCATAATATAATTTAGCTTGTTGCTCGGGTGTTAAATCAGCTCTGTTGAGTAACTCAGAATAACGCGCTATGGCTATTTCACTGCGAAAGTCAGACGCTAATGGTGCTGTAAAAGGCACATTCACCACTGGTGTTGGTTCTGATTGAGTTGTTGTTTGGCAAGCGCTTAAAGACAAAATAGCAAAAGACGCCAAAGCAATGTGTTTGAATATCATTAAAATCCTTAATACCAAGGTTGGTAGCTCTAAGACTGACGACGACCAATTTGGTTCATAATCACATATACACTGTATATCATCGTAAGTAATCGAACCTCCTTGAATAATCTTTGTTTAAATTCAAGTTCCT
The DNA here is from genome assembly GCF_005886645.1 of Pseudoalteromonas sp. S408. Taxonomy (NCBI): domain Bacteria; kingdom Pseudomonadati; phylum Pseudomonadota; class Gammaproteobacteria; order Alteromonadales; family Pseudoalteromonadaceae; genus Pseudoalteromonas; species Pseudoalteromonas sp. S408. The sequence goes on from NZ_PNDY01000001.1 coordinate 79,436, forward strand.
CATTAAAGCATAAAAAAAGGGGCTAAACAGCCCCCTTTTATATTATCCAGTAAATATCTGGATTAAGCATTAGCAATTACGCGTCAGTTGGCGCATCAGCTGCTGGTGCAGCAGATTCCATTGCTTCTTTAATACTTAGACGTACACGGCCTTGGCGATCTACTTCTAGTACTTTAACTTTAACTTCTTGACCTTCGCTAAGGTGGTCAGCAACGTTATTAACGCGCTCAGTACTAATTTGAGAAATATGTACTAAACCATCTTTACCAGGAAGAATGTTTACGAACGCACCAAAATCTACGATTCGTACAACTTTACCTTCGTAAATAGTACCTACTTCAAGTTCAGCTGTTAGTTGCTCGATACGGCTGATTGCATTTGCAGCACTTTCACCGTCAGTAGCGGCAATTTTAATTGTACCGTCGTCACCAATCTCAATCGTTGTACCTGTTTCTTCAGTAAGCTGACGAATAGTAGCGCCACCTTTACCGATAACTTCAGCGATTTTCTTCTGTGGAATTTTCATTGTGTAAATGCGTGGAGCAAACATTGAAAGCTCTTCAGAAGGAGCAGAAATAGCTTCGTCCATAACTTCTAAGATGTGTAAACGTGCTGCTTTTGCTTGTTTAAGCGCAATTTGCATGATTTCTTGCGTGATACCTTCAATTTTAATATCCATTTGAAGTGCAGTAATACCTGCAGCAGTACCCGCTACTTTAAAGTCCATGTCACCTAAGTGATCTTCATCACCTAAGATGTCAGAAAGAACAACGAATTTCTCGTCTTCTTTTACTAGACCCATCGCAATACCTGCAACAGATGCTTTAATTGGCACACCTGCGTTCATCAGTGCCAGTGAAGTACCACATACAGACGCCATTGAAGATGAACCGTTTGATTCAGTGATTTCAGATACTACACGGATTGAGTAAGGGAAATCTGTTAGCGTAGGCATAACTGCTGCAATACCACGCTTAGCTAGGTTACCGTGGCCGATTTCACGACGCTTAGGAGAACCTACAAAACCTGTTTCACCTACACAGAATGGAGGGAAGTTATAGTTAAGCATAAAGTGGTTTTTGTGTGTGCCAGTCAAGTCATCGATTAACTGTGAGTCACGCTCTGTACCAAGCGTAGCCGTAACTAATGCTTGAGTTTCACCACGTGTAAAGATAGCAGAACCGTGAGTACGCGGTAATACGCCAGTCATTACGTCTAGTGCGCGGATCATATCTGGTTCACGACCATCGATACGCTTTTCGCCTGCAGCGATACGGCCACGAACAATTTTCTTCTCAAGTGAACCGAATACCTTACCCACTTCTTGCTTATCAAGCGTTTCGCCTTCAGCAAGCTCGCTTGATAGTGCTTCGATAACTGCATCTTTAGCTACGCCAAGTGCTTCTTTACGCGCTACTTTATCAGTGATACGGTAAGCTTCGCCTACTTTATCAGCAGCAAGTTCAGCTACTTTCTCTTCAAGAGATACGTTTTTCTCAGGTGCAGTCCAATCCCAAGTAGGCTTGCCTGCTTCTGCTTTAAATTCGTTAATAGCGTTGATGATAGCTTGAGATTGCTCATGGCCATATACAACAGCGCCTAGCATTACGTCTTCTGCAAGAACGTCTGCTTCAGATTCAACCATAAGTACCGCGTTATCTGTACCCGCTACTACTAAATCTAGTTGGCTTTCTTCAAGTTCTTTTAACGTTGGGTTAAGAACATATTCGCCACCAATGTAACCAACACGCGCAGCACCAATTGGACCACTGAACGGGATGCCAGAGATAGCAAGCGCCGCAGATGTACCAATCATTGCAACCATATCAGGTTGGATCTCAGGGTTAACAGACACAACCGTTGCAATAACTTGTACTTCGTTAACGAAACCATTTGGGAAAAGTGGACGAATTGGACGGTCAATAAGACGTGCTATTAGTGTTTCACCGTCGTTTGGACGACCTTCACGCTTAAGGAAACCACCTGGGATGCGACCTGCAGCGTACATACGCTCTTGGTAGTTAACTGTTAGTGGGAAAAAGTCTTGGCCAGGTTGTGCTTCACGCTTACCAACAACAGTTACTAAAACTGACGTGTCGCCAATGCTTGCTAAAACAGCACCATCTGCTTGACGCGCAATTGCGCCTGTTTCTAGAGTTACAGTGTGTTGACCTAGTTGAAATTCTTTTATAATTGCTTGCACTTAAAATATCCTTTAAATCTAAATAAGTGTTCCATCAAAGTACCAATTACAGTACATAATTGTATTCAGTTGGAAATCAATTAAGTACTACAATTGGCAATGATGTTATTAACTGTAGATAAACCTTTTTATCCACGCGCATAGTATATACCAAAGCCACGTAAAAATGCGAGTCTAGCAAACAGTTTATAGTATGTATGTTTATCATCTAAATGGGTTGAATTAACGAGAAAAACTGCGCACAGCTTTATAGAAGGCTTTTATACTAATCCGCTTAATAAAGTGATCTATTTTAAGAGTGGAAAAACGTGTAAATAGCTAAGCAAAAAACTTGCTATTAAGTTGTTCTCAAAATAAATTTTTAACGCAGATAGTGACACGTTTAGCCCCGCAACATGGTTAAGTATTATTGCGGATTGGTGTAAATATTATGGCCAGTTACTAGTCGATGTTATTTGCTAAATTTCAGGCACAAAAAAAGGAGCTATAAAGCTCCTTTTCTCGTAATCAAGTTCTTAGCGACGTAGGCCAAGCCCTTGGATTAACGCAGTATAACGCGAGATATCTTTACCTTTAAGGTAATCAAGCAATTTACGGCGAGTGCTTACTTTACGAAGCAGACCACGACGTGAGTGGAAGTCATGCTTGTGATCAGCAAAGTGACCTTGAAGCTTGTTGATATCAAAAGTAAGTAATGCTACTTGTACTTCAGGTGAACCAGTGTCGCCTTCAGCACGTGCGAATTTAGCAATGATATCGATTTTTTCTTGATTGCTTAGTGACATAATAACTCCAAAAATTAAATTTAAAAGGTGTCTTAGCCGATCACTAATTCAGCCAAAACGATTAAGCGGACGTATTCTAACAAGTATAAGAATAACTACAAGTTAAACTTTACTCTGCCTGCTGATTAGATAGGCCGCGCTTTGATTTTAAGTGCCCATCAGGATTTTTCTCACCAGTGCCTATAAACACGCCGTCTGCCAAGACTTTTATTGCACCGTCTGGTAATTCTTTACCTAGTACCACAGCTTGACCATGGCTAAATGCAATGCCCTGCTCTTCACTTATCTCTACAACAGGTAAATCAACTAATGCTGTATCCATAGGTAGAAGCAGTTCATCAAGGTAGCTTGATGGCAAAATTTCTTCGTCTTTCGCTTTAGCTAATAACGATTCTAGTTGCTCGAGCGATACCATTTTATCTGCAGGATAATGCCCAACAGCTGAACGGTGAAGCATAATTACATGAGCACCACAGCCTAAATTTTCACCTAAGTCATCAACAATAGTACGAATGTAAGTCCCTTTAGATACATGGGCCGTCATTTGTACTTCATTATTTGCTTCATCAAACTCATCAAGCGTTAAACTAAACACATTTATTTTTCTGCACTTTCTTGGAACTTCAATACCTTCGCGGGCATACTTATACAAAGGTTTTCCTTCGTATTTAAGTGCAGAATACATTGATGGATACTGATCAGATTCACCTAAAAACGCTGCAATTTCTTTTTTCAGCTGTTCTATAGTTACATTTACATCTCGTGTCTGAACTATTTCACCATCAGAGTCTGATGTTGTTGTTCTTTCACCTAATTTAGCGCGCACAACATAAGTTTTGTCGGTATCAAGTAAAAACTGGGTAAACTTAGTTGCCTCACCAAAACAAATTGGCAGCATACCAGTCGCTAGCGGATCAAGCGCGCCTGTATGCCCCGCTTTTTGAGCAAAATATATACCTTTTGCCTGTTGTAATGCTTTATTTGACGAAATGCCTTGCGGTTTGTTTAACAACAAAATCCCATCTATTGCACGGCCTTTACTGCGTCTTGCCATCGCTACATGCCTTCTTAACTGTCTTTATCGCCTGCTTGCTCGATATTATCATCGTTATTTTGCGCTTCATCAACGCTGTCTTCATTGACATGTTTTGCGTTATCTTCTCTGATGATTGTGTCCACTAAGTTAGAGATACGCATCCCTTCCATTAATGAATTATCAACCACAAACTTTAGCTCTGGCATAATACGAGCACGAATACGCTTACCTAGTAACGAGCGAATATAGCCTGTTGCTTCGTTAAGAACTTTTGCGCTTTGCTTAGCTGCATCTTCATCTTTTGTATTGAACACCGTGATGAAAATTTTTGCATAAGATAAATCGCGCGATACTTCTACCGCAGACACTGTCACCATGCCTAAGCGCGGATCTTTAATTTCGCGTTGTAAAATCACAGCAATTTCCTTTTGGATTTGCTGGCCAACACGATCAGTGCGAGAAAACTCTCTCATGAAATTTGTCCTAAAAATGTAACTTATTGAAATTTAATAATAAGCTAATTAAGTTATAGATACACAAATGGGGGCTAAGCCCCCATTTATTAGTTTAGTGAGCTAACAATTATAAAGTACGTTGTACTTCAACTGTTTCAAATACTTCGATTTGGTCACCAACACGTACGTCATTGTAGTTCTTAACACCGATACCACATTCCATACCGTTACGCACTTCTTGAACATCGTCTTTAAAGCGACGAAGTGATTCAAGTTCACCTTCGTATATAACCACATTATCACGTAGTACACGAATAGGCGCGCTGCGCTTAATAATACCTTCCGTCACCATACAACCGGCAATAGCGCCAATTTTTGGTGATTTGAATACGTCACGAACCTGAGCAAGACCGATAATTTCTTGCTTAAATTCTGGTGCAAGCATACCTGACATCGCTTGCTTAACTTCTTCAATTAAGGCGTAAATAACGCTGTAGTAGCGTAAATCTAAGTTTTCAGAGTCAATCACTTTACGTGCAGATGCGTCAGCACGTACGTTGAAACCTACAACAATTGCATTAGAAGCTGCAGCAAGCGTTGCGTCTGTCTCTGTGATTCCACCAACGCCAGAACCTACTATCTTCACTTTTACTTCGTCAGTAGAAAGCTTAGTTAGTGAATCAGAAATTGCTTCGATAGAGCCCTGTACGTCCGCTTTAAGTACCACGTTAACTTCTGAAACGTCACCTTCTGCCATGTTAGTAAACATGTTTTCAAGTTTCGCTTTTTGCTGACGTGCTAGTTTAACATCACGGAATTTACCTTGACGATATAATGCAACTTCACGCGCTTTACGCTCATCTTTAACTACCGTTGCTTCATCACCCGCTGCCGGAATACCAGACAGACCTAAAATCTCTACTGGGATAGATGGACCTGCAGACTTGATGTCTTTACCGTTCTCATCGCGCATTGCACGAACACGGCCATACTCAAGACCACACAATACAATGTCACCTTGGTTTAGCGTACCTGACTGAACAAGAATAGACGCTACTGGACCACGGCCTTTATCAAGACGCGATTCAATTACAACACCTGCAGCCATACCTTGGCTTGGTGCAGTAAGTTCTAATAGCTCAGATTGCATAAGTACAGCTTCAAGTAGTTCATCAATACCTAAGCCAGTTTTAGCTGAGATATGAACGTACTGCGTGTCGCCGCCCCATTCTTCTGGAATAACGTCTAGCTGTGCTAGTTCGTTTTTAACGCGATCTGGATCTGCGCCTTCTTTATCCATTTTGTTAACAGCAATGATTAAAGGAACACCCGCTGCACGAGCATGCTGTACCGCTTCTTTAGTTTGTGGCATTACACCATCATCAGCTGCAACAACTAGGATTACAATATCAGTCGCTTTAGCACCACGAGCACGCATTGATGTAAACGCGGCGTGACCCGGTGTATCTAAGAATGTGATCATGTTGCCGTTAGTTTCAACGTGGTATGCACCAATGTGCTGCGTAATACCACCGGCTTCGCCTGAAGCAACTTTAGCTGAACGAATGTAATCAAGCGTCGATGTTTTACCATGGTCAACGTGACCCATAACAGTAACTACTGGAGCACGCGGCTCAGACTTGCCATCTTCGTGGCGGTCATTTAGTACTGTTTGCTCTAATTCGTTTTCTTTAACAATGATAACTTTATGACCCATTTCTTCTGCTACTAGTTGTGCAGTTTCTTGGTCAATAACTTGGTTAATCGTAACCATGTCACCCATTTTCATCATTGTTTTTACAACTTCAGCGCCTTTAACAGCCATACGTGATGCAAGCTCAGCAACTGTAATTGTTTCGCTAATACGCACTTCATTTTTAACATCAGCCGTTGGTTTTTGGAAACCATGCTGTAATGAAGCAGGTGCTTTTAGCTTACCTTTTTTACCTTTAGACGCTGCAAACTTATCTTTTGCTGGCGCTTTTTTCTTCTTCTTCGCACGGCGTGAGCCTTGCTCTTCGCGAGCATCAGCTACATCTTCTGCTTCACGTGCGTAAGTTGAAGTCGTAAGGTGGTGATCTGCTGTTTCTTCACGCTTCTTACGCTCTTCTTCTTCTTTCTTCCAACGAGCTGAATTTTCTTCAGCTAGTTTTCTTGCTTCTTCTGCCTGACGTTTCGCTTCTTCTTCAGCTTTCTTCAATGCGGCCTCTTCTGCTTCTTTTTGCAGACGCTCAGCTTCGATGCGATCTTTCTCAGACTTAGCACTTTGCTCTGGGGTCATCTGCTTTTGTTTCGCTTTACGCTCAGCATCAGCTTTACGTTTAGCTTCTTCTTTGGCTTTACGATCAGCGTCTTCTTTCGCTTTACGTTCTGCCTCTTGTTTTGCCTTTAACTCAGCGGCTGCTTGTTCAGCTTTTTGCTGCTCTTCAAGACGCGCTTTTTCTTCAGCGGCTAAGCGTTGCTGCTCTTGCTCTTGTTCCATTGCGCTTTTCTTCACGTAGGTACGTGTTTTGCGAACTTCAACTTGAACTGCTTTCGCTTTACCTGTAGAGCCAGTCACATTTAATGTGCTTTTGCTCTTACGTTGTAAAGTCATGCGTGCAGGGCCTTCAGAGCCCGTGCCACCATGTGACTTGCTTAAATGATCAAGTAACGTTGCTTTTTCTGCTTCAGTTACATTATCAGTTGCCTGCTTAGTGATACCCGCTTGCGAAAATTGCTGTAGCAATTTATCAACAGTTGTACCTATATCGCCGGCTAGTTTTTCAACATTTACTTCTGCCATAGTGTGTAATACCTCCGTTAATAAATTACTCGTCTGCAAACCAACAAATATTTCGTGCAGCCATTATAAGCTCACCTGCTTGTTCAGATGAAAGCTCTGTGATATCAACTAATTCGTCAATACCTTGTTCTGCCAAGTCTTCAAGTGTTACAACACCTTTGCTTGCCATTACAAATGCTAGGTGACGCTCTAACCCTTCAAGCGCAAGTAAGTCTTCAGCTGGCTCTGCGCCCTCTAAGCTTTCTTCTGTTTTAAGCGCTTTTGTTGTTAATGCATCTTTAGCACGTGAACGTAAAACGTCCACAGTCTCTTCGTCAAGACCGTCGATTTCTAAAAACTCAGAGGCTGGCACATAGGCAACTTCTTCAAGCGTTGAGAAACCTTCGTTGATAAGTAGTGTTGCAAACTCATCATCGATATCTAAATTTTCAGTGAATAAGTTAAGTAACTTATCTGATTCTGCTTCATTTTTGGTACGCATCTCGTCAACTGTCATTACGTTTAGTTCCCAACCAGTTAACTGGCTTGCTAAACGAACGTTTTGACCATTACGTCCAATGGCTTGTGCTAGGTTATCGGCTTCAACTGCGATATCCATTGAGTGAGTGTCTTCATCTACTACGATTGAAGCAACTTCAGCCGGCGACATTGCATTGATAACAAATTGAGCTGGGTTGTCATCGTAAAGTACAATATCAACACGCTCACCACCAAGCTCAGACGAAACAGCCTGAACACGGGCACCACGCATACCTACACATGCGCCAATTGGATCAATACGCTTGTCATTAGATTTAACCGCGATTTTAGCGCGTGAACCAGGATCACGCGCAGCAGCACGAAGCTCGATCATTTCTTCGCCAATTTCTGGCACCTCAATGCGGAATAACTCCATCAGCATTTCAGGTTTAGAACGCGTTACAAATAATTGTGCGCCGCGAGCTTCTGGCTTAACTTCATATAAAAGACCACGAATACGGTCGCCTGGGCGGAAGTTTTCGCGTGGTAACATGTCGTCACGGTAAATAACGGCTTCTGCGTTGTTGCCTAAGTCAAGTACGATTGAATCACGCGTTGCTTTTTTAACAACACCTGTTACTAACTCACCAACTTGGTCTTTATATGCGTCAACCACTAAAGCACGCTCAGCTTCACGTACTTTTTGTACGATTACTTGTTTAGCCATTTGTGTGGTGATGCGGTCAAATTTGATTGAATCAATTTGCTCTTCAACAAAATCACCAAGCTGTAAATCAGGCTCTTCAACCTGCGCAGCTTCCAAAGTTATTTCGCTATACGGGTTTTCTAATGACCCATCTTCTAAAACTTCAGCAATCTGCCAGCGGCGGAACGTGTCGTAATCACCTGTTTTACGGTCAATTGATACACGTACTTCAATTTCACCATCGTGTTTTTTCTTTGTCGCCGTCGCTAGTGCGAACTCTAATGCTTCAAAAATCTTTTCTTTTGGAACCGCTTTCTCATTGGAAACGGCTTCAGCAACCAATAATATCTCTTTTGCCATGGGTAATGCCTCGCTTGCCCTATTCCTTCGCACTCGAATTTAAAACTTTGCGATTAAATTCGCACGTTCTATATTACTAAGCATGATCAAATGCTCTACACCATCGCTTGATAGTGTGATCATATCGCTGCTAACTGCTATTAAGTCGCCTTTAAAATTTCGACGACCGTCTTGTGGAAGCTTAGTACGCACGCGTACTTCCTCTCCTTGCGCCTGCTCGTAGTGATCTTGTTTGAATAATGGACGATCAACACCAGGAGACGACACTTCCAAATCATATTCATTTGTAATTGGGTCTTCGACATCTAATATCGCACTAATTTGGCGACTAGCGTCCGCACAGTTATCAACTGAGATCCCATCCTCATGAGCAATATATACTCTTAAGGTAGAATGGCGACCCGCTTGTACAAATTCAAGACCATGTAACTCAAAGCCTAACATTTCTACCGCAGGCGTTAACATGGTTACTAAATCTTGTTCAAGTTTTGTCACGAAAATCCTCCATACAAACAAAAAAAGGGCTTATAGCCCTAAAATACTGAGTTTAAATTTTAATTTAATGACAACCGCCATAAATTAAGAAAGGTGCAGATACAACAACGCCCCGAACCAAGCGGGGCGTCACACCAATAAAGCATAAAACTGTGTGGCCTAGGGCCGAGCTTGGTTGCGAGTCAGTAAATGACCAAATTAAACTGCATTAGCTTAAACGCAAAACGCGCATTACGTAGAATGCGCGATATAAAATAATAAGTTTACACTTATTAGTAGAATTGGTTGCGGGAGCCGGATTTGAACCGACGACCTTCGGGTTATGAGCCCGACGAGCTACCAGGCTGCTCCATCCCGCGCCAATAGATATCAAACCTTGATTTAATATCGCTGTTAGTTGTTTTAAAACAGACTAAACAATGGCCGCTATTATAGGGATGTTGGGGATGATTAGCAACCATAATAACGAATAACTTTTTAAATATTGTGCTCAAAGACGCTAAACAAAATACTCATTATACCTATTAAAGGTATAGAGCTATTCTCGTTGATGTATGATTTACAGTTTAAACAGAGCAAATACAGTAAAAACGAATCAATAACCACTCTCATTTTTATTTTTAAATGTATAAAACTCAAAAAGTTATTTCATAATTAATACTTTTTCATCAAAAAAACGTGTGATTTTTGTTACGCAACCTATAATAATAAAAAAGAATTATAAAAATAAGTTTTTCCTTTCTGTGAGGCTATGATGAATTCACATAAATCCGTTTTGTTAAAAAGTCTTGGTATCATAAAACCAAACTTTCACGCATTTACTGCACGATTCCACAAAAAGCTCGAGCAATCTAATGTATCAATGAAGATACCGAGCGCTGAGCAATTTAACGAAAAAAGTTACATTTTATATTGTACCTTAGAGCGCATAATCAAAAATATAGATAACCCATCATCTGTTGCGCCATTTTTGAGTCATCATTTACAGTTTTTAAAAAAATTAAATATTCAGCAAAGTGATATAAAGCCCCTTACAGATATATTTTATATAACTTTAGTAGAGCACTTGGGTCGACTATTTAAGGAAGATACCCATTTAGCATGGCGTAATGTTCTGACCTATTTTGAACGCTTTACGAATGACACACTGTTTAATGTCTCTAATGTGGTTTGCTTAAGCGAACTTATGCAACAAAAGCGAAGTAATAATTAAAGTAGTTTTAGGGTCTGTTGACCTTTTAAGATTGAATTTGAAGCAGTCTGTTTGGTATTCAGGCAAGGCAGAGCTTGTGTAGTGCTGTTATTCCCCATAAATTGGCGATAACGAAGCATTAATGCCAAACAGGCGCTGCCCGAGGGGGCTTCCTAAGGGCTATTCACGCTTTGTTGCCTACATGGACGCAAGTAGGGGCGTGAGCAGGACGCAGAAGCTTTGCTCGGTCTTTACTTATACTTACATGAATGAAAGCCAGTAGAATAAAGCAGGAGCAGTTATCGACTGCCCACTAGGTTAAACACCTCGCGCCGCGATTACCCCCCTAGTCTGAACAAATCTCAAACCTAAAAGATCATCAACCCCTAATTAAACCCTCTAAAATTGATTTAATAATATAAATAGAACGTAAATTGTAAATTAAGTTGTTAAAAAACAGCGATCGGTTAGGCAAATACCTACGTATTAATTTTCATTTTTTGGCTTTATTATGGCGGCTTATAAAACGCTAAGACTCATTTTAGGCGACCAACTCAACCCTTCTCATTCTTGGTTTAAAAATAAAGACGATGACGTCGTTTACCTTATTGCAGAATTAAAACAAGAAACCGACTACGTTAAACACCACATACAAAAGCTGTGTGCTTTTTTTAATGCAATGGAAAACTTTGCAACTGCGTTGAAATCAGCAGGTTTTAATGTCTTACACTTAACACTTGACGACACACATCAGGATGAAAACCTACCTGCACTGCTGAATCGTATTGCAAAAGAATATAACTGCACTTCTATAGAATACTTATACCCGGACGAATTTAGGTTAAAAAAGCAATTGGCTGATTTTGAAAAATCAAACGCAATAAATGTGTCAGCATATGACTCTGAACATTTTTTACTGCCTTTTGGCAATATTAAAGATCGATTCAAAAAAGATAAGCACGTAACTATGGAGCACTTTTACCGTGCTATGCGTAAGCAATATGATCTGTTGATGGAAGGCGATAAACCAGCTGGCGGTAAATGGAACTACGACAGCAATAATCGCAATAAATTTTCTAAGCAAGACTTAAAATCTATCCCAGAGCCTAAATTATTTAAAAATGATGTGAGTCATATCATTACTCGTTTAAAAAAGCATGATGTAGCTTATTTCGGTGAAATAAATGTAGAGAAACTCGAATGGTCGACCTCTCGTAAGCAAGCCAAAGAATCTCTTGAATACTTTTGTAAATATTTACTTGTCAATTTTGGTAAATTTCAGGATGCAATGACAGATCAAAGTAAAGACAATACCAGTCTTTACCATAGCAGGCTCTCTTTTGCCCTAAACACTAAACTTCTTCACCCCTTGTATGTAATCAAACGTGTAATATCTGAATTCAAGCAACGGCCTGACGAAATATCACTTTCACAAGTTGAAGGGTTTACCAGGCAAATACTCGGTTGGCGAGAATACGTTCGTGCTGTTTATTGGGTAAACATGCCCGACTACGCGACTAAAAATCAACTAAAAGCCAATAATAAGCTACCTAAATATTTTTGGGATGGTAATACAAAAATGAACTGTTTGAGCCACTCGTTAAAGCAGAGCTTAGACACCGCCTACGCTCATCATATTCAGCGCTTAATGATTATTGGTAACTTTTGTTTACTCAGCGGGATAAACCCTGATGATGTTGATAACTGGTACTTAGGTGTCTACATAGATGCCATTGAGTGGGTTGAAATGCCCAACACACGTGGAATGAGCCAATTTGCAGACGATGGAATTATTGCTACCAAACCTTATGCTGCAAGTGGTAATTACGTCAATAAAATGAGCGACTACTGCAAAAATTGTCAATACGACGTGAGACAAAAAATGGGGGATAAAGCTTGCCCACTGAACAGTTTATATTGGCGTTTTATGCAAACACACCGCGAAAAACTAGAGAAAAACCCACGCATAGGCATGGTTTATAGAAATTGGGATAAGCAAGACGATGAATTACGCGAAGAGACACTTAATCAAGCTACACACTACATAAATAACATTGAGTCTTTATGACACAAAAAAGCCGCCTCAAAAGAGGCGGCCAAATAATCAGGGGAAAATAATGTTGTTAATAACGAGGTTAGCTGTCTTCTAGTAGTCGACCTTGGCCAATCTCAATTTTACGCGGCTTTAAAGCTTCTGGTATCTCGCGCTTTAGCTCTATTGTTAGCAAGCCGTTTGCTAAGTCGGCGCCAAGTACTTTAACATGGTCTCCTAGCTGGAACTTTCGCTCGAAATTGCGTTCTGCAATACCTTGATGAATAAACTTACGTTCTTTGTTTTCATCTTTATTAGCTTTTATACCCGCTACTTTTAATGTGTTATTTTCTGACTCAATGCTTAGCTCGTTGTCGCTAAATCCGGCAACAGCCATTGTAATTTGGTATCTGTCTTTATCAAGTGCTTCAATGTTGTAGGGTGGAAAGCTAGGCTGTTTGTCTGTATTCGCCGCAGCATCCATTAAAGACGCTAAATGATCAAATCCGATGAATGAACGATAAAGTGGTGATAAGTCTACTGTACGCATAATAATACCCTCATATTTAAGCGATATTTTGTTTGCACTTTTCATTTGAACAAGCGCTAACAAATATAAATTAATAATATAAATTTCAATTGTTTAAGTTTAGCTTAGGACCCATCAGGCGTCCTACTAAACTATATATGGACGGTAAAAATGTTTTCAAGTAAATAAATTAAAATATTTAAAAAAATTCCTCATTTTATAAACTAGTGAACTTAGTAACCCATTTTGAGGCATTAAAAAGTCAAATGCTTTTAATTCCTCAAAATGGTTGTTCAGTATTGTAGATTAGCGCTAAGTATTCATCGCTAATTAGTGTGTTAATGTGCCACGAATTGGATAATCGTTTTCGCGAATAAACTCAATACCAGCCAACAAATCATTTAAATCAGGGCGTGAAAAAGGTGCATTTGATTTATCTAGTATCTGAATTTGATCATGCTCGTTAATTACAAAAATAGCAGGTTCAGCAAATGGGTGATCGGTTTCTTTTTCACTGCGTGGTTCACTAATATACAAACCTAAATCCGTCATTTGCGATAAAGATAAGCCACTGTAAAGAGGAAAGTTAATCTGTAAATCATTTAGATGCTCGGTTAATTGTGCATGGCTGTCGCCACTAACGGCTGCAATCTCTACCCCTGCATCTTTAAATTTATCTTTCATTTTAGCAAGTGCGTTAAGTTGTTTAGTACATAGTGGGCAGTGCTTTCCGCGATAAATTACTATCATTTTCCAGGGTAAATCTGTCTGTCGAGCCGATACGTCAGCATGGTTGTTTTCACTATCTTTTACATTAAGTGAAGGCATTTTCATTGCTGGTTGTAAATAATTGCTCATGATCTAGGTCTCCTTTGCCAGTTAAAAAACATATTCTATATGTTCGTCTCAAATATAGAGCTTAGGGTTAAAGTTATAAATTCAACTGTTAAAATGTAACCTGAAAGTCATTACCGTTTTCTTCTGAAGCTTTTTACTAGAAGCATATTTTGTGTAGAAGAGTAAGTTTAAAATAGATGCTTTATTGGCGTGTGGGCGCGATAAGTAAGCAAAAGCTAACTCCACTCCCAAATAACAGTGGCTGCTTAGCATTTATGTTAGGGTTGGCTTTTAATTATAAATAGGTCAGATAAAATCAATGGCATTAATACGTAGCACGTTAATAAATTTAAGTTTAGCAATACTCGTGTTTTACTTAGCAAGTGCCTACCAAACGCGTAATTTACTTGAAACAAACCACACTCCTGCCCCTTATTTTAACTTGCCTGTTTTAAATGAAAGCGGCGAGCGGTTTAGCATCGCAGAGCTTAAAGGAAATACAACTATTGTGTATTTTTTTGCTCCTTGGTGCTCGGTATGCCGATATAGCATGCCCAACTTACAAAGCACGTTAATAGGCTCTGACATTAATGTAATTGGTATTGCCCTTGATTATAAAAATGAGCAGCAGGTTATTCAATTTATAGATGACCTAAACCTTAATATCCCTATACTACTGGGTAATCAATACACCCAATCAAATTATAAAGTAGGCGCTTTTCCAACTTATTACGTAATAGATGCAAATTTACAGATAACGGCACACGCAATGGGCTACTCAACCCAATTAGGAATAGCAGCAAGAACGTGGTGAGTTAAGCCGTTCATAACTCGCTCAGCTTAATGTCCATTGTAATAATAGAATGGCACAATCACTTTTTTGCGCTTTATTATATTTTTTAATCATTTAAACTTAAGTCAATCAAATAAAGGAGAGCACCATGCTTACAGTAATTTTTGGCCGTGAAGGCTGCCCATTTTGTGTTCGTGCCAAAGATGTTGCAGAGCAACTTGCTAACGAGCGCGATGATTTTAAATATCGTTACATCGACATTATAAAAGAAGGTATAAGCAAAGCAGATTTAGAAAAGTCAGCCGGTAAACCTTGCCCTACTGTTCCACAAATTTTTGTTGATCAAAACCACATAGGCGGTTTTACCGAATTTGAAGCTTACGCAAAAGAAAATCTAGGCTTGTATAAGTAATCTTGTATCAAACTTGTTAACCAGTTTAATAATCCAATTATTCGACTGGTTAAATTTCAACCAACATCAAGCACATACAAATTAGTTTCAATTTATACAAGCATTTGCCTCGCTAATCCTATATAATGCGCGCCTCTTTAAATTCGTTGAGGCGTATTAATGTCAGAACCAGTCACGTTTGAATCTCTAAATCTTTCTCCTGCAATTTTGAAGGCAGTTGAAGAGTTGGGTTACAAGACACCATCTGAAATCCAAGCTCAATGTATACCGTTATTGCTAGAAAGAAAGGACGTACTGGGACTAGCACAAACGGGTACAGGTAAAACCGCAGCATTTGCACTGCCGTTACTAAACAATATTGACCCGTCTGTGAAACAGCCACAGATCCTTGTACTCACACCTACACGTGAGCTTGCGATCCAAGTTGCTGAGGCATTTGAACAATATGCAAAAGGTACTCGTGGTGTTGAAGTATTAGCACTATACGGTGGCCAAAGTTACAGCATTCAATTAAGCGCACTTCGTCGTGGCGCTCAAATCATTGTTGCTACACCGGGTCGACTAATCGATCACATAAACCGTGGCACTATCAAGTTTGACGCTCTTCAGGCACTTGTGCTTGATGAAGCCGATGAAATGTTACGTATGGGCTTTATCGATGATGTAGAAAGCATCATGGAAAAAACACCGCGCGAAAAGCAAACATGTCTTTTCTCTGCGACTATGCCTAAGCAAATTCAAAACATCAGCAGCAAGTATATGAATAACCCTGAACAGGTTCATATCTCTGCGCGTAACTCGACAGTATCGTCTGTTGAGCAAGTGTTTTGGAATGCAAGCGTACATAAAAATAAAGCGATTGTTCGCTTTTTAGAAGCTGAGCAATATGAAGGCGCTATTGTTTTCGTTCGTACACGTAATGACACAGTTCAACTTGCTGAGTTATTAGAGCGCGAAGGTTTCTCTGCTGCTCCACTTAACGGTGACATGAACCAGCAAGCACGTGAACGCACGGTTGATCGCTTAAAAAGTGGTATGCTAAATGTTGTTATTGCAACAGATGTAGCAGCACGTGGACTTGATGTTGACCGTTTAAGCTTAGTTATCAACTACGATATTCCACAAGATTCTGAAGCCTACGTTCACCGTATTGGCCGTACAGGTCGTGCTGGTCGTACTGGTAAAGCAATTTTATTTGTTAAGCATAACGAACGTTACTTACTTAAAAATATCATTCGTCATACTAAGTCTGAAATTGCACAGGTTGAATTACCTACAGCTAAAATTGTTGAAGAAAAACGTATCGCTGCGTTACAAGCAAAATTAAGTATTGCGCTTGAAAACAAAGACATTACGTTCTTTAACGACGTTGCTACTAACATGGCTGAAAAACTTGACCTTCCTCTTGAAAGCTTAGCGGGTGCTTTACTGTGTTTAGCGCAGCAACAGTCGCCAATCAAAGTTGAAGAAGTTAAAATTCAACCACGTGAGCGTAACGAACGCAGCCCACGCAATGACCGTGGTGATCGCGGACGCCGTAACGAACGTGGTGGTGAACGCGCTGAGCGTAAACCTCGCGAGCGTAACAGCCGTGATGCAGGCCCTATGGATACTTACCGTATCGAAGTGGGTCGTGAGCATGGTGTTCAGGTTAAGAACATCGTTGGCGCAATCGCTAATGAAGCTGATATATCAAGCAAGTTTATTGGTGATATTCGTCTTCACGATCAGCATAGTACGGTTCAATTACCGCAAAACATGCCTAAAGATGTACTAGATCATTTCCAAAAAGTGTTTATTTGTAAACGCCCAATGGGTATGACAATTACACAAGATCAAGGCCCATCTGAGCCACGTGGCGAACGCCCATCTGGTGATAGAAAACGTAACGATGGCCCACGCGGTGATAAGCGTAGCGGACCTCGTAAAGAACGTCGCCCAGTTAGCTTTACCGCTAAGTAAGCAACACGTCTTTATTAAAAAAACCTTGCCACGACAGTGAGCAAGGTTTTTTTATGTCTTGAGTTTAAGTATCAGGTAAGCTCAATCGCTGCAAAAGCAAGCCACTTTTATCTTCTAAAGGCAGCGACTCTAAATCTCTCAATAAATAATTCACTTAAAATAAAAAGGCCTAACCAATGAATGGTGAGGCCTTTACTTTATTATGGTGATTGTTTTTTACGGCGCTACAGCTGGATACACATAACTTGCATCTAACCCTAACGGAATACCCAATGCCCAATAACCGAGTAGAAACAAGCTCCAACCTATTAAAAATGCAACCGAGTATGGCAGCATCATCGCTATTAGCGTACCAATGCCGGTGCTTTTAACGTATTTTTGACAGTAAACTACAACCAACGGAAAGTAAGGCATTAGTGGTGTAATAATATTAGAGCTAGAGTCACCAACACGATAAGCCGCTTGTGTTAAATCGGGGGAAATACCTAGTTGCATTAACATAGGCACAAACACCGGACCTAGTAAGGCCCACTTGGCCGAACTAGAGCCAACAAATAAATTTACAAATGCGGTTAAAAATATAATGCCTACCACCGTTACCGAACTTGGTAGTGCCATGGCTTTTAATAACTGCGCCCCTTCGATAGCAAGTAAAGCCCCTAAATTTGATTTACTAAATGCGGCAATAAATAATGCACAGAAAAAGGCCATTACAATATAATAAGCCATACCGCCCATCGCTTTGCTCATAGCATCAATCATGTCTTTAGAGCTTTTAAATGTGCCAACTGTGAAGCCATATACAGCGCCTGGGATCCAAAATAATAAAAAGATCAACGGCACAATAGATTGCATTAAAGGTGAACGGAAATTAGTTAATGAGCCATCGCTACTGCGCATTGCAGAGTCAGCAGGAGCAGAGACATAAGCAAGAAGAGCAATACCAGCAATCATCACGCTGCTTGCTATAAAAAATGCACGTTTTTCATCGCTACGAGCATCTTCAAAAACAGGTAAATCTTCACTGTTTCCATCAAGCGGCGTATTTTGTAAACGAGGCTCAATAATTTTATCGGTAATATACCAACCAAGTAATACAATAAACATACTTGAAGCAGACGCAAACGCCCAGTTATTTAATGGGTTTATCGACATATCAGGGTTAATAATATGGGCAGCACTTTGCGTAAAGCTTTGCAGTAGTGGGTCTATTCCTGATGGAATAAAGTTGGCGCCAAAGCCACCACTTACACCGGCAAATGCCGCTGCAATCCCGGCTAAAGGGTGCCTTCCTGCTGCATAAAAGATTACGCCAGCTAACGGTATCACCAACACATAACCTGCATCAGTCGCTGTGTGACTTACAATAGCAACTAAAATAATAGACGGTGTTAACAGCTTTTTAGGTGTTACTTTTAACATCAGCTTAAGGCCAGTATTAATAAAACCTGAGTGCTCAGCTACACCCACACCTAACATAGCTACAAGTACCACGCCCAAAGGAGCAAAGCCTGTAAACGTTTTAACCATAGAAGATAAAAACGTGGCCAACGAATCGCTGGCAAGCATATTATTGATGATAATCGCTTCGCCAGTGCGCGGATCGATTGCATCAAAACTTACGCCAGAGAACCACCACGACAAACCCCATATCAATAACATGGCAAATAAAAATATAATTGCTGGATCGGGTAATTTATTACCAACCCGCTCAACTACATTCAAGAAGCGCGCAACAACTCCTGAAGGTAAAGCATCTTGATTATTATTCATTGTATTTCGCTCATTAAAATTTATTTAAGTAACAATATCGCATTAATACGCAACAGTAAATTAACGTAAAAAGCTATTTTAGGAACGTTAAACAAAAAAAGCACGATTACCTAAGATAATCGTGCTTTTTTTATTCATTGGGCTATTAAGCGAGCGCTTTCACTTCTTCCCATAAGCGAACAACTAATGCTTTGTCTTCTTCGTTAAGTTCACCGTTACGGTAAGCTTTTACCAAGCTTTGCTCTACTGTTTCGTTTAACTGCTCAATACTAATAGTAAGTTGCTCAACTTCAGCATAGCCTACAGCTAGATCAAAATGACCCCGTAAGTAGCCGCCTGCAAATAATTCGTCATCCGTTGCTTTGATCACTAAATCGTCATAATACTGTTGGGCCGCGTCAATATAGTTTACTAAGGTCACTTGTTCATCTCCTGATTTTGTATAGCACCCGCTTCATCTTGGTATTGGTGCCCTACTGCATACATAATATGGTCGTTAAATCCGGTGGTTACTTTCATGTAACCTGTTAATTCATCGTCTAATTCACTGTCGCCTGTGTCACAAATTAATGGGCGACCATTCAGCGCTTGTAATTTAGTTTTTGTTGCAACTACAATAATATTTTCTTTGCCAATAGCACGGATCAGAGCAGGGCTTAATTGCTGATTCCCACGACCAAAAATATGCCCTTGTCCACCGATTAAAGTGATCACAAGTTTTGTATTTTGCTCATGGGTAAGTTCTAGTAACTCAGCGGCTGTTAAATCTTGGGCTATAAGTGTTTGGTCTTTTATTAAATCAACACCTAGCAAAGTGTTCTCAAGACCCATTTCTTCCATTATAGCTTCAACGGTTGAGCCACTACCCATAATGTAAAGTGTTTCTTCGTCCATTTCGCTCACTACGTGGGCCGCTATATCTGAAAGTACTAATTCGTCAGTTTCTTTACCGCCATTTTTAACGGCTTGCACATAACGTACTTCGCTGGGTATTTGCATCTCGCCAAAACGTTTTGCTTTTACCGTGCCTTGTCTAAAGGCATCTTCATCAATATCCATTACATCGGCATCAGCCAAAGTGACTAACTCGCCATTTACGAGCATTTCAACAACACGCCCGGCGGCTTTAGGCGTAATAGCATAAACGCCAGAATGGATTTTACAGCCTGCAGGAACACCTAGTACTGGAGCGGTGTCTTCAATAGCATGACACACATTACGAGCGGTGCCGTCGCCTCCGGCAAACAACAATAGGTCAACACCGGCATTTTTTAATAGCTTTGCAGCCTGCTCCGTGTCATCTGGTGTAGTTATCGTGTCGGTGTTGTAAACAATTTCTACGTTAAAGCCTAGAGCTTTTGCAGTGTGTTCGCCCATATCGCCATTTACAGTATAAATTGTAAGGCATTTTTTATACGGAAGTAGCACTTCGAGTGCGGCTTTAGTGCGGCTATTTGCTTTAGGCTGTGCACCTAGCTCAATAGCTTTTGCAGCGGTTTGCGCTCCATCGCTTCCTTTCAAGGCAACGCTTCCGCCTAATCCTGCTACAGGGTTTATAATTAAACCTAATTTAAACTGCATCACAAAACTCCTGAGGATGTTGACAATTAAACTGCTTTGCGGTCATTGGCCATGGTGTATTGTAAAAATTGGCAAGAGCAATTAATAGTGATTCTGTTCGTGGGTTAAATCCGTTTTCTATCAAGTTAATTACACGCTGCTGCACTCGCTGTTGAAAATCAAACCGGCATGTTTGCTCACCATTTAAATTATCAACCGATACATTAAAAGAAAAACCTGCAGCAGCGCTTAATAACCATTCTATGGCTTGCGGCTTAACTTCTACACTTTCAAATTCAGCCTGCTGGTGTTTATCACGGCCATCAGGGCAATACCAATAGCCATAATCTTCTTGTTGTCGACGATCAATGCCCGCCACTAGCCAATGGGCTATTTCATGTAAGGCACTAGCATAAAAACCATGCGCAAACACAATTTGGTGATAAGGGGTGTTGTGTGTTGCGGGAAGGTATACGGGCTCGCAATCACCTTTGATCAGCCGTGTATTGTGGCTTTGATAAAAAGTGCCTTCAAAAATAGAAATAAGATCAGCTATTTGATGCATAAAATATGGCTAAATTCGTCTCGGTTACAGCGCCCAGCGGCACATTAAAAACGAAACGAATTGTACGGGCTTTTACAGCTAAAGTAAAAGTCGCTTACTTGCTATATTTTTAAATCATCGCCGGCTTCATCAGCATCTACTATATCGGTTTCTTGTAGAGCTTGAGTTATCCAGCTCTGTAATACAGGGCATGCTAATACATGTTGGCAGTAACTGTTGGCTGCTTTAGACAAGGTTATCTGATACGTTTTTAACCGCAGTACAATGGGTGCATACATAGCATCAACAATACTGAAATCACCAAACATCCACTGATTTGGGTAAATTACCTGTTGTTTACTAAAAATGTCGTCAATGCGGGCTATGTCTTTTATAGCATCATCAGAGAGTATGATTTTACGCTTTGCACGAATATTCATTGGCATTTCTCTTCTAAGCGCTATAAAGCCTGAGTGCATTTCAGCGCTTAAAGCACGTGCTGTTGCACGTTGTGTAACATATTTTGGCCATGCAGCTTGTGAGAGGTACGCATCATTAATGTATTCACAAATGGCAAGTGAATCCCAGACTTGTAAATCACCATCAATTAATGCAGGCACTTTAAGAACTGTAAAATGCTTTTTTAGCTCGCTGTAAAAGTGTGGAGTATCGAGTACAAGCTGGCTTTCATCAAACTCCAATTCAAATTTACTCATTAAATACCATGCGCGTAACGACCAGCTTGAGTAGTTTTTATTGCCAATAAATAGTTCCATGACCTATTCCTTGTTAAAACGGACTCCCCAACTGTACATTAATCAACCACGAAGTTAATACCAAAAATTACTCAATATTGTCTTTATTTAATTGCTTAGTAATATACTTTTTTAAAATGTGTGTATTACGGGTATTCGCTTTAAAAAACGCATCAAATATATCGCCAAAAAGGGGAATTGATCCGACAAAAAAGTCTATCAGCATATTAATAATTATCCGTAATTTAATATGCCAGCTTATACCTAGCTTTTGAGCTTCAAATAATACGTAACTAGATAAAATAAGCCCTATCACATCCCCTACAACTGGCACAAAACCAATAACTGCCTCAATGCCAAACCTAAAGTTTGTAAAAGGAAAACGAATACTACTGTCGGTTAGTTGACTAAACCTTTCTAAGCGTTTTAATGCTGCATTTTGTTTAGCGTATTTACTATGTGTTTGAATTGAATCTTGCATAATTTACCTCTATAGAAAATTATATAACGGTAAAGTTGAACTGCGCCTTAAACCACTTTAACTCTTTTACATAAACAAAAAGCGCGAAAAACGCGCTTTTATATGACTAACTTCAAACGTTAAACAGAGCCGTTAATTGGCCCGTGTTCGTGGTTCACATGCGGGTTTTGACCGCGTTGACGCAATAAATGGTCCATTAGCGTAATGGCCATCATTGCCTCAGCAATGGGTATGGCACGAATGCCCACACACGGGTCGTGACGACCTTTGGTGATCATCTCTACTGGTTCGTTGCTAGTATTAATACTCTTACCTGGAATAGTAATGCTTGATGTAGGTTTAAGCGCAATAGAGGCAATAATATCTTGTCCTGTAGAAATGCCAGCTAAAACACCACCAGCATGGTTTGATGTAAAACCTTCAGGCGTTAGTTCATCACGATGCTCTGAACCTTTTTGCTCTACTACATCAAAGCCATCACCAATTTCAACGCCTTTAACGGCGTTGATGCTCATTAGTGAATGTGCAATTTCAGCATCTAATCGGTCGAACACAGGTTCGCCTAGCCCTACAGGTACGTTGCTCGCCACGACTTTCACTTTAGCGCCGACTGAGTCACCTTGTTTTTTAAGGTCTCGCATATATTCGTCAAGTGCTTCTAGCTTGCTAGCATCAGGGAAAAAGAACAAGTTGTTTTCAACTTCATCCCAATCGTAACTTTCGGCTTTTATTGGCCCTAGCTGGCTCAAGCATGCTTTTACTTCAATACCATGAAATTGTTTTAAGTACTTTTTAGCAATGGCCCCTGCCGCAACGCGAATTGCTGTTTCGCGTGCAGAAGAGCGGCCTCCTCCGCGATAATCACGAAGACCATATTTGTGCCAGTAGCTGTAATCGCCATGACCTGGGCGAAACACATCTTTGATTTTGCCGTAATCTTGTGAACGTTGGTCGGTATTTTCGATTAATAAACCAATACTTGTACCGGTTGTTTTACCTTCAAAAACGCCTGCTAATATTTTTATTTGATCGCTCTCACGGCGCTGCGTTGTATAACGGCTTTGCCCTGGCTTACGGCGATCTAAGTCTATTTGTAAGTCGGCCTCTGTTAATTCAAGACCTGCTGGAGTGCCGTCAACAACGCCGCCTAAAGCAACACCGTGGCTCTCTCCAAAGGTGGACACTTTAAATAACTGCCCAATGCTATTACCTGCCATTAACTTTCCTCATTCCTAATGACGACTAATAGCCGGGCTAACATGCCCAGCTATATATTTACACTCGTTTTAGTTAATACAAATCCAAAAACAAAAGAGTGCTATTTTGCAAAATACTCATCTAACTGCTTTTTGCTAATTACAAACACACCTAAGCCACCTTGCTCAAACTCAATCCACTCAAACGGTGCATTTGGATAAAGTGCATCCATATGTACCATAGAGTTCCCCACCTCTACAAATAACAAACCGTTATCAGTTAGATGATTACTGGCTTCACTTAAAATAGTACGCGTTACGTCAAGCCCGTCGTGACCTGATGCAAGGCCTAGTTCTGGCTCATGGTGAAATTCGCGCGGCAAGTCTGCCATGTCTTCAGCGTCAACATAAGGTGGATTGGCAACAATCAAGTCGTACTTTTGACCTTCTACACCACTAAATACATCTGACTGGATAGGTAGCACGCGATCACTTAACATATAGTCGTTAATGTTGATATCAGTCACTTCAAGGGCTTCATACGAAATATCAACAGCATCTACTTGCGCTTGTTCAAATGCTTGTGCAAGTGCGATGGCTATACAACCCGACCCTGTACATAAATCTAAAATGCGATTTACCGAGCTTGGCTCCAAAAGCCAAGGCGTAAAGCGATTGCTAATAAGCTCTGCAAATGGTGAGCGGGGAATTAGTACACGTTCATCTACGTAAAACGGCATGCCTGCAAACCACGCAATGTTAGTTAGATAAGGTACTGGTGTGCAGTCGTTTATACGCTCTGCGATAAGACCCGCTAGACGATTTTTTTCTGTACTTGTTAAACGTGCATGCATTAATTCTTTTGGTGCATCAACGGGTAAGCTAAGCGCTGGCAAAAGCAGGCTTACCGCCTCGTCCCATGCGTTATCAGTACCGTGTCCAAAAAATATACTACTACTTGCAAATTGGCTTGTAGTCCAACGTAACCAGTCATGTAAAGTTGACAGTTCTGCAACAGCTTCTTCGAGTGTTGCTTCTTCTATTTGTAAATCGCTCATATATGTTTACCTGTATTAGCTTACTGACTGTTTTGAGTCTTTAAGACGATTGCATTGCCTATATGCGCTAGGCAAATTACAATTGCCCATCATTTAAGTATTGTACCGCCTTTTGCGCTGCGTTTTTACGTTTTTTTGTTTAGGTAATAGTTATGAAAAAAGACTCTCCATCACAATCGTCCCTAAGCAATGACGACATAGACTTATTTCGTCAAACGATCACAGGCGCTAAAGTATTTAAACAAGATACTCATCGTTTTGATACAAAGCCTAAGGTGTCACAAGCAAAGCAATTTGCCCAGCAAAAAAAGCAGGCTCAATCTGAATTTTATTTCTCAGATGAATATATTCCCGATATAGACACCCATGGCACTGTCAATTACGTAAAAGAAGGGCACGACACTTATTTACCCAAACAGTTACGCCGAGGCGACTTTGCACCTGATTTAACACTTGATTTGCATGGCTTAAACAAAGAAATTGCTAAAGATGAATTAGCAGGGCTTATTCATGAATGTAAAAAGCAACATTATTACTGTGCATGCGTAGTGCACGGAATTGGTGGAGGAATACTTAAACATAAAATTCCTCAGTACCTAGTTCAGCATCCAGACGTTATTGCAATGCATCAGGCGCCACTTGAATACGGTGGTAAAGGCGCGGTACTTATTTTGATAAACTTACCACAAAGCGATGAATTTAGACGCTAACCCAACACATTACTAGGAAGTAATTACGTGCATATTGTTTCTATTATTTTTCCACTTATATTCATTGTCGCATTGGGTTATAGCTGTTGCCGACTCTCGTTTTTTGACAAACAGCACATTGCAGGCCTAAGTAAATTCACATTTTATATAAGTTTACCGGCTTTTTTGTTATTGAATATGTCGCAAATAGACTTAAAACAAAGCATTAGTCTTTCTGCGTTTTTAAGCTTTTATATTCCAGTGCTGTGTGTTTTTGGGTTAGGTATTTTAGTTGATCGGTATTATTTAAATAAAAAACATCCAAAAAACTACCAAAAGCATGGCGTATTTGGCCTTGCTGCTAGTTATTCCAATATGGTGTTGGTAGGTATCCCAATTATAATTGCGTCCTTGGGCAAAGAGATGATTGCAATTGCTTTTATGATCATCACGTTTCATAGTACTTTATTATTTTCACTGACCTATTTAATTGGGGCAAAAGGCAATAGCAGTTCGTTCTCGTGGCTACAATTTGGTAAAAGCATGGTACTAAACCCTATTGTTTTGAGTATTGGTTGTGGCTTAATTATTAATATATCTGGGGTTGAACTATTTAAAAACTTAACGGATAGTTTAGCATTATTAGCGACCCCCGCCATTGCCTGTGCGCTATTTGTATTGGGTGCAAACTTAGCGTTTTATAAAATAGCAGCAAACTGGCAACCTGCCTTACTTGCATCTATTCTAAAAATTATAATACTCCCCGCAGGCGTATTAATAATTGGGTCGTATTTGTTTAAGCTCGACCCTCAAATACTTACCGTACTTGTTTTATTAAGTGCCTCACCTGTTGGCGTGAATGCTTATTTAATAGCAAGCCAAATTAAACAGCATGAAGCGACGCTTGCTGGAGCGGTGGTGCTATCAACTATTTTAAGTGTAGTTAGTTTATCGTTTTGGTTGGCGGTTTTACTTTAATTTATAAGCCACCAGCCACATCAATAAAAGCGCCAGTAGTAAATGAGGCAGAGTCTGAGGCTAAAAAATAGATTGCAGCAGCCACTTCTTCAGGTTGCCCACCCCTACGCAGAGGAAGATTACTTTTAAGCCGCTCTACTCGCCCCTCTTCTCCGCCATCTGTGTGCATATCAGTATAAATAAGGCCAGGCCTAACACAATTAACACGTATCCCTTTGCAACCAACCTCTTTAGCAAGACCCATAGTCAACGTATCAATCGCACCTTTTGTGGCTGCATAATCAATGTATTCATTTGGTGACCCAGTTTTAGCCGCTACCGAGGACACATTGACGATACTACTGCCGGATAACATTCGCTTAATAGCTTCTCGGCTGCATATAAATGCACTGGTAATATTTGTAGTGAGTAATTGGTTAATTCGCTCAGCGTCCATATTTAGCAGCGGCATTTGCGGTTTAAGCACACCGGCATTATTTACAAGCACGTCGAGCCGACCAAATACTTCATCTATACGTGAAAATAAAGCGCTAACATCACTCTCTTGAGACACATCGGCTTTTACTAGTTCGGCCCTTACGCCAAAACGTCTTATTTTATCGGCAACCTGTTCTGCTTTAACTAAATCAGTCTTATAGTTAATACATACATCATATCCGTGGCGCGCAAAATAAACAGCGGTGGCAGCACCAATCCCTCGGCTAGAACCTGTTATGAGTACCACCCGCGCTTTGTTCATACAAAATTAGTCCTTGAGTGCTGCCACAACCGAAATTTCGACCAATAGCGCATCGCGTGCCATTTTAGTTTGTACACATGCACGTGCTGGTGCGTGTCCTTGCGGAACCCACGCATCCCATACGGCATTCATTTGTGCAAAGTGCTGCATGCTTTTCAAATAAATTGTTGCGTTTAACATATGCTGTTTTGAACTACCCGCTTCATCTAATAACGCTTCTACTTTATCAAGCATGGTTTGCGTTTGCTCTGTTATGTCTTTTTCAGCATCAGCACATACTTGCCCACACAAATAAACAGTGCCATTGTGTTTTACTATACGGCTCATTCGGGCACCGGTTTGAAGGCGTTCAATCGTCATATTTTTCTCATTATTTATAAATCAGCAGGGGCGTTTATACTTATATATTCGCTGCGGTGAGTATCATCATTGTAATGTATGACAGCCACAGCACCCGTGTTAAATATAGGCATGTTGCCAGGACAAAGCTGATCAACCAAATAACTCACTATTGGCATGTGAGCCACAACTAACCAGCAATTACACTCTGGGTGCATTTGTATTAATGTTTCAAGGTAATCGGCAGCAACATGGGGTTTGCCTTCTGGGATGACATCGTTACACGTTTCACTGTATTTAAACGTTATAGTTTCAGCCACTCCATTTGCAGTTTGCTGAGCGCGTGTGTAAGGGCTAACTAACAGCGCGTCTGGAGAAAAGTTTTTGGCAAGCCATAGCCCCATTTTTTTTGCTTCTAAATGACCCACTTGGGTTAAATTTCTTGCCGCATCGTCAGCCTGCATAGGGGCCGCTTCGCCGTGACGCATTATTAAGATTGTTTTCATAAAAAATCAACCGATTTAAGAATATAAACAGTAGCCAGTTTGCTCACTTGTCAGCTATATTAACAACATAAAGTTATTTTTTCTAAAAATAGTTCTTTCAAGACACTCAGGTAAATCTTTTAGCATATTCTCGCTAACCTGAAGTTATCCTCTATTGTTATCAAGTAAGTATTTAGTTTCAGGAGCATCATTTGAATATCAGCCGCAATGATAATAGAGCATACCACGCCCTTACACTGGACAATGGTCTAAAAGTGCTGCTTGTGCAAGATAAAGATTCGACTAAGGCCGCAGCATCAATGGCTGTAAACGCGGGCCATTTTGACGATCCCTCTGACAGGCAAGGCCTTGCTCACTTTTTAGAACACATGCTTTTTTTAGGCACAGATCAATTTCCAGACTCAGGCAGTTTTAATAATTTTGTATCTCAAGCTGGCGGTAATACCAATGCATGGACGGGTACAGAACACAGTTGCTATTTTTTTGATATAAACAATCAAGAATTTAAACATGCTTTATTACAATTTAGCCGTTTTTTTATTGCCCCCTTGTTAAGCGCCACAGAAACAGAAAAAGAACGCAATGCCATAGAAGCTGAATTTAAACTAAAAATTAAAGACGATGCACGCCGTATTTATCAGGCCCATAAAGAAACCGTTAACCCAGCGCACCCTTTCGCTAAATTCTCTGTTGGTAACCTGCAAACATTAGCAGACAGAGAACGCTGTATTAGCGACGAACTTCGCGACTTTTTTAATGATCACTATCAAGCCCAGTGGATGACACTGGTTATATGTGCAAATGAAGAGTTAGACACACTTCAAACCTGGGCAAACAAATACTTTAACGACATTATTGGCAATAAAAAGGCTGTAAAACCTGAGATCAACGAACCCCTTTACAGAGAGCAAGACCTAGGGAAAATTTTACATATAGAGCCACATAAGCACATGCAAAAGCTAATAGTAAGTTTTGCAATGCCCAATATTGATGACTTTTACCGCCACAAAACAGTGAGCTTTATCGCGCATTTACTTGGCTATGAAGGGCAAGGTTCGCTCTATTCTATTTTAAAAGAACAAGGTTGGATAAACGCCCTTTCTGCGGGTGGTGGCATTAACGGCAGTAACTTTAAAGATTTTAATATAAGTATGGCTCTCACCGATGAGGGCATTGAATACTTTGAAGACATTATCGAAATGCTCTTTGAGTACATTTGCTTAATAAATAACAACACAGAAAAATTACCACGCCTGTACCAGGATAAAAAAAACCTATTACAAATAGCATTTGATAACCAAGAAAAATCACGCCTTATTGATTGGGTAAGTAGTTTAAGCATAAATATGCAGCATTACGACGAATGTAATTATGTGCAGGGTGACTACCTAATGGAAGGCTTTAAAAAGGCAACGCACGAAATGGCGATGCAATGGTTAAAACCTAACAATATGCGCATTGTACTTATACATCCTGATGTCGAGCCTGAACATAAAACAGCGTGGTACAACACACCTTACAAAGTAGAAAAGGTATCGCCTAGCTGGCTTGACGCACTTAGCGACATTAACAAACCTCTAAAAAATATGCTGTTACCCACGGCTAATCCATACTTAACTAAAAATGTTGAGCTTTTTGATGTAGAAAAGCCTCAAAACCAACCTACTCTTTTAGTTAAAAAACCGGGTTTTGATTTTTGGTTTAAACAAGACAACACATTTAGAGTAGCTAAAGGCCACTTTTATTTAGCCATGGACTCTCACTTTGCTGTAAAAGACGTAAAGCACATGGCCTTAACTCGCTTATTTAGTGATTTATTTATGGACAGTGTTGGCGAGCAGTTTTACCCTGCTGAGCTTGCAGGGCTTAGTTATCATTTAACATCCCATCAAGGCGGGCTAACACTTCACACCGCTGGATTATCGTCGAGCCAACTAGAGTTGGTAGATGAGCTGCTCGACGCGTTATTTAATGTAGATATATGTGCCAGACGCTTTGCTGAATACAAAAAACAATTAGTAAGGCATTGGCGTAATAGCAATCAAAATAAGCCTGTTAGCGAATTATTTAGTATTTTAGGTGCTAAAATAATGCCTTGGAATCCTCAGCCTAACGAACTCGCCGCAGCTTTAAAAACAACCAGTTTTCAGCAATTTAATGAATTTAGACAAGACTTTTTTAAAGCATTACATATTGAGTCGTTCCTACACGGTAACTGGCAAGAAAACCACGCTATTGAATTTCAAAAAAAGGTGGCCGTTCACTTACGTCACACTGCAACAATTGACGATTTAAGGCGCCCTTTATTTGAAATTAAAAAAGCAACACGCTATGAAATTGAGTTACCGTGTAATGATCACGCTATGGTGGTGTATTACCAGGCTCAAACCGATGACGTAAACGAAAAAGTTAAAATGATGGCATTAAATCATTTGATGAACCAAGACTACTTTAACGAATTACGCACAACACAGCAGTTAGGCTATTTAGTTGGTGCGGGTTACGCACCTTTTAACACCCGAGCAGGAATTGCCTTTTACATACAGTCCCCTAAATTTGACGCAAAAACTTTATTGCATCGCCATAGTCACTTTGTAAATCAATACTTGAGTAATATTGGTGGATTAGACGAGCAAAGCTGGCAGCAACAAAAGCATGGTTTAAAGACGCACATTGCAGAAAAAGATAAAAACTTACGTTTGCGTTCACAACGCTTGTGGCTTGCCATAGGTAATAGGGATCATAATTTTGATATGCAAAAACGATTACTATCGGCATTAAATATGCTGACTTTACAAGAAATTAAAGATTATGCGCTGGTACTTTTTACTGAAGATAGACCAAGATATGAGCTATTAAGTAACGCTAAAGTTAATAAACCTCAAAAAACACCCGTTTACTCGCATTCTCTTTGACTCTGGGTTTAGCTTGTTTTAAATTATCATTTGTAAATTAGAAGTAATAAAAAATGATAATAAAAACAATAAAACTAAGCTTGTCAGTTGTATTACTTGCTTACTCATTTGATCTTTTCGCCTTTGAGTCTTCATTTAAATACAATTCAGATACCATACTCTTTTTCTCAAGCGCTATTATAGCGCTCGTTCTTCCGTACCTGTTATTTGTGATATACAAACTGAGGCGTTCTCGCCGCCAGCTTCGTTTGTCTGAAAAGCGCTTAAAAAGTACTGTAGAAGGCAGTGGTGATACCCTGTGGGATTGGAACATAAAAACGGGTGAAGTTATTCGTATTAATGATAAATATATGATGAACTCCCCTACTATTATGGGTTTCCCACCAAATAAAGGCCTTATACACCCGCAAGATATTCCACATGTTGAGCACCTACTAAAAAAACATTTTGCCGAGCAAAGCGTGTTCTTTGAAGCAACATACAGAATTAAAGATACTTTTGGTAAATGGCATTGGGTACTGGACCGCGGCAAGGTTATCGAAAAAGATGCAAACCTAGCCCCACTAAGAATGACAGGAACAGTACGCGACATCTCACAGTTAAAATCAACCGAAGAACGATTAAATTTGTTTGCAAAATGTGTTGAATCGTTTACTGATGCGCTAGCAATTTACGATAAAAACTTTAAATTAGTCGATATAAATCCCAGTTTTTTAACGTTATTTGGGGGTATGCGCGAACAATACCTAAATAAAGGTTTTAATTTGCCTGGATACGATACAAGTTACGTTGAAAACATTATCGATGTAGTGCGCCAAACTGAGCATATTCAACAAGAAATTAAACTGCGCAATAATGAGCGTGTATTGCTGCCAATAGAAATATCGATTGATGAAATTAAAAACGAGCAAAATCAGATAACTAACTATGTGGTTGTTTATTCAGATTTAACAGAGCGTAAAAAAGCAGAATCGCAATTACACAATTTATCAAACCGCGACCGTACCACGAGCCTGCCTAACCGTAATTTATTTTTTACTAACTTACATAAACTAGTAAAACAAGACGCCCATCACGCATTACTGGTTTTTGATTTAGATAATTTTAAAAAAATAAATGACTCATTAGGCCATCAACTTGGTGATAGCTTATTAGCCAAACTCGCTATGCGATTAAATAAGCTCACCCGTGAAAACGATGTATTTTATCGTTTAGGAGGCGATGAATTTGCGCTTGTTATGTCAAATACAAACGACATTCATGTCATAACTCGCACTGCAAAACAGTTTTTAGCTGCTATTTCGACCCCATTTAAAATGGCAGGACATGAGCTGGCCATTACCTCAAGCGTTGGTATTGTGCTATTCCCTGAAGATGGAAACACCCCTGAAGTATTACTTAAAAATGCCGATACCGCTATGTACCACGCGAAAAAGAAAGGTAATAGCTACCTGTTTTTCAACGACACCATGAACCGCCAAGCTGTTAAACGTTTACAAATAGAAAACCTAATGCGTTTTGGTTTAAAAGAAGACCACTTTGAAGTTTATTATCAACCAAAAATGAATATACGAACCGGTAAGCTAACCGGTATGGAAGCATTAGTACGCTTTATTACACCTAAAAAAGGCATTATAAGCCCAGGTGTTTTTATTCCTATTGCTGAAGAAACAGGTCAAATAATAGATATTGGTGAAGTTGTTTTAAACAAAGCCTGTCGAGATGTAAAAAAATGGCTGGACGATGGGCTGTTTAATGGGCGCGTTGCTGTTAACTTGTCTGCTAAACAATTTAGCCTCCCCGATTTAACGTCGCGAATAGATATTATTTTGCAAAAAAATGCATTGCCATCGTACTTTTTAGAGTTAGAAATTACCGAAGGCACAGTAATGGACGATCCAAATGAAGCCATTAACATTATGCGTTCACTAAGCGCACGAGGTATACATTTAGCCATGGATGACTTTGGTACAGGGTACTCTTCTTTAGCTTATTTAAAGCAGTTTCCGCTTAATACACTTAAAGTAGATAAAGCGTTTATTGATGACATGAAAAATGAGCGCGGGCGCAATATGGTCGATTCAATTGTAACAATAGCGCAAAACCTAGACCTGCATGTGGTTGCAGAAGGTGTTGAACAAGCATATCAAATAGACACTTTAAAAGCACTTAACTGCGAAACGGTGCAAGGCTATTACTACTCAAAACCGTTATCTAAAGACGAATTCACCGAGTTTTTAAAACAACAACAAAGTAAAGCAACACCAAGCTTAATAAGATCTAAAGCAAGCAATGTGGCGTCTCTTAATTAAGGGCGCCATATGCACGCTTTAACACCCACGTTACGCAGCCAGGCTCGCCTGTAGTGCACGTTAAACAAACACCAAGCCAGCGGACCAAGCAGCGCACTGAGTATAAGCCAGCGCTTTACAGGCATGCCTTTTTTTATAGTGTTTAAGTACATAAGTGAAATAAACAAACCACTGAGTAAAGCCAACCACAAAACCACATACTCTCGCCAATTAAATTAGGGCGCGCAGTTTAACGTTTCTTCAATTAAATTTAAAGCAATACACCTTTAGCAAAAAAGCCGCGTTTTTAGTGGCTGTTGATCTTTGCGGATTGAAGTTTGTTAAAACTTGGAGGATTTAATCGCGACGCGAGGTGTGAAACCTAGTGGGCTCGATAACGGCTACTGCATTATTCTACTGGCTTACATCCATATAAGAATAAGTAAAAACTGAGTGAAGCTTTCGCATCCTGCTCGTGCCGCTTACCTACATCCATGTAGGCAACAAAGCGTAAATAGCCCCCTAAAAGATCAACAGACCCTATTGAGAGCGCAGCTTTAAATTTAATTAATAACTTGATGGCGCTACTTTTCAGCTCGCCCCATAAACTTATTTTCAACCGTATTGATACGAATGCGATCGCCCGTTGAAATATGCTCAGGAACAGATATATTCAGCCCTGTAGACATACGTGCTGGTTTTGAACGAGCACTGGCTGAAGCGCCCTTAATAGAAGGATCGGTTTCTTCAACAACAAGTTCAACGCTTGAAGGTAGATCTAGCCCTACAGGCGCTCCATCAATGACAATAACGTGCACACCTTGGGTTTCTTCATTAATAAACAAAATTTCTTCACTAATCGCGTCTTTATTTAAGTTATACGGCGTGTAGTCTTCGCTATCCATAAATACGTATTCATCACCGTCTATGTACGACAGCATAGCTTCACGACGAATTAAATCAGCAAGCGTTAGCATATCGCTGTCTTTAAACGTTTCATCAACTTTAGCGCCAGTTACTACATCGTATAAACGCATACGGTATAAGCTTCCACCAGCACGGCCTTGAGGAACAGAACGTACAATATCTTTTACTACTAATACACGACCATTAAATTCAATAGCTGTGCCTTTTTTAACATCACTCGCCTTTGGCATGTGTAAATCCTATTATTTTTTTGATTGCCAGAAACATACCACGAACTCAACTTTGTTCAACAATAAAGTGAGCTAAATAGGCTTATACCTTGTATTGACTTGTAAAATCTCTATTTATACTAAAATACATATAATCAAATCATTAAAAAACTGCTATGGTATATCTACCTAGTATGACTTCAAGGAATGGATCATGGATCAAATAAAAGTACATGAGTATTTAATCAAAAAGCCGCTTGTGTTGGTTACAAAGCCATTTGCTCAAGAGGTTGATGTCTATAAAGTGAATCATAAAATGTTCGCCACCCTTGCTGTTGGTAACGATGGTGAAACAAACGAAAACGGTGAAGTAATTTGGTGGCTAAATTTAAAGTGCGATCCTGATGAAGCACTTTCATTACGCGATATTTTCCCCGCGGTTATCCCTGGTTACCACATGAATAAACGTTTATGGAATACGGTTATTTTAGACGGGTCAATTCCCCAAGGTGAAATTGAACGCATGATTGATAACTCGTTTAATTTAGTTGTGGAAAACATGCCTGAAAAAGACCGTAACATGATAGAGCAACATTTAAATGCGAATTAAATTCGCTTATAAGTCTGTTATTTAGCCTATGTATGGCACAAAAAAACCGCATATAAATGCGGTTTTTTAATACGTGTTAAACGTTATTTAGTATCATCTTTAGCAACGTCTGATTGCTCTTCAGATACATCGTCTGCTTCTGGCTCTAATGTTTCTAGCTTTACTACTTCAGCAACGGTTTCGTTTTGTGTTGGCTTTTGGCCATAAAACGTTTCACCTGACTCAGCCATTGATACTAGCGACTCACACGGTGTAAATATAGCGTTGCTATTGGCAAGCGTAGACATATCCGAACTTACTTTACTCGCACCGAGTTTGTCCATGTAGCTAAATGGACCACCGAGGAATGGTGGGAACCCAATACCAAAAATAGCACCAATGTCACCATCACGTGGGCTTGCAATAATGCCCTCGTCTAAACAACGTGCAGCTTCATTTAGCATTTGCGCTACACAACGCTGTGCAATTTCACTTTTGTTTAAACGTGAATTAGGTGTTACATCTAGTAGCTCGTATACTGACTCATCAACCTTTTTGCCTTTTTTCTCGTAATCATAAAAACCACGACCCGTTTTACGACCAAGGCGTTTTGAATCAATCATACGTGAAAAGGCATTAGGTCCTTTAAAGCGTTCACCTAATTCTTTTTCAAGAATTGGCGCAATCTTAGAGCCAATATCAATACCTACTTCATCAAGTAACGCAAGCGGTCCTACCGGGAAACCAAACTCTACAAGGGCTGCATCAATTTTTTCAATTGGCTCACCTGCAAGCATTAAGTTAGCTGCTTCATTTAAGTAAGGTGCAAGTATACGATTTACGTAAAAACCCGCCATGTCTTTAACAACAATGGGGGTTTTACCCTGCTTACGCGCAAAATTAACAACACGTGCAATTGTCTCTTGAGACGTTCCTTCATGCGGAATAATTTCAACCAGTGGCATTTTTTCTACTGGTGAAAAGTAATGCAGGCCAATAACGTTTTCAGGACGTGCAGCGTTTGCCGCAATCTGTGAAATAGGCAACGATGACGTATTACTTGCAAAAATTGTATTCTCTTGGCATTGCTGTTCCACATCAGCAACCATACCTTGCTTTAACGCTAAGTCTTCAAATACCGCTTCAATAACTAAATCAATGTGTTTAAAGCCACTGTAGTCAGTTGTACCGGTAATACGGTTCATTGTTAACTGCATATCTGCTTTAGACATAATGCGGCGCTTAAGGCGCTTATCAAGAATTTTGTAGGTGTAGTTCATTGCATTGCTAATGCCTTGCTCTGCTACATCTTTAATACGAACAGGCAGCTTCGCTTTTACAGCACTGACGTGGGCAATACCCGCGCCCATCAAGCCACCACCTAATACTGCCGTTTTGGTGATTGCGGGTGCATCGTCATTGCGCCACTCTTTTTTCATTTCTGTGGTAGCAAAAAATAAGCCACGAAGCGCTTTAGATTGCTCACTCATTACAAGTGTTGCAAAACCCTCAGCTTCTGTTTTGTAAGCTTTTAGCTCATCAAGTTCTACGCTTGCACGTACCGCTTTAATAATAGCTAATGGCGCTGGATAGTGCCCGCCCGTCTTTTTCAAGACGTTTTCTTTCGCTTTTTTAAAGATAAAGTTACGGCCAAATGGGTTTGACTCTAATAACTTGCTTACTTTATCGAGCTTTGGCTCTTTAGCTTGTGGCTTTTTCTTAGCGGCAAATTCTTTTGCCACTTTTAAAAGTACGCTATGCGGTACACACTCATCCAATACGCCTGCTTTTTTAGCCTGTTTAGGACGTATTTGCTTACCGGTTAGCATCCACTCAAGTGCTTTTTGAATGCCCACGATTTTTGTTAAACGCTGCGTACCACCGCCACCAGGTAATAAACCTAGTTGAACTTCAGGCAAGCCAATTTTCGTCAAATCGCTATCTGTACCAACACGGTAATCACACGCTAATGCAAACTCTAAACCACCACCAAGCGCCGCACCATGAATGGCACTTACCGTGGTATAAGGTAGTTTTTTCATATCAAAAAAAGCTTGATGACACAGCTCACTAATGGCAAGCGCATCTTCACGTTTTTCTACGCTATCAAGCATTTTCACGTCAGCGCCTGCAATAAAGTTATCACTCTTGCCGCTAATAAAAACCATGCCTTTAACAGCATGCTCTTGTGCTTGTGCTAATAACGCTTTTAAATCGTCTGCAAACGAGTCGCGCAGGGTGTTCATTTTTTCACCCGGCACATCGATAGTTACAACGGCAATTTTGTTTTCGTCTACCGCTAAATTAAAAACTGAATCTGTCATTACGCGCTCTCCAATACAAAGGCTGCACCTAAACCACCAGCAGCACACGCTGTTGTTAATGCTAAACCGCCACCACGACGTTTAAGCTCGTTTAAGCTTTGTGTGATTAAGCGAGCACCTGTTGCTGCAAATGGATGACCATATGCCAGTGAGCCACCATTCACGTTAAACTTATCCATGTTAATTTCGCCAATTGCTTTGCTACGACCTAGTTTTTCTTGCGCAAACTTGTCTGAGGCAAACATTTTCATGTTCGCAAGGGCTTGCGATGCAAATGCTTCATGCATTTCAATTAAATCTAAATCAGCAAGCGTAATACCGGCTCTGTCAAGTGCGATAGGCGTTGAATGCGCAGGACCCATTAGCATGTCTTGCTCTACACCAATAGCAGAAAACGCAAAGCTGCGAACGTAACCTAAAATTTCGTAACCAAGCGCGCGCGCTTTACTTTCGTTCATCATCAATACCGCAGCTGCACCATCTGTTAGCGGTGTTGCATTAGCAGCTGTAACCGAGCCATGTTGACGGTCAAATACAGGTTTTAGCTTTGCGTAACCTTCAACTGTAGAGTTTTTACGAATATTGTTATCTTCTTCAATAAAGCTTTTATACGGTGGTAAATGAGCCGTCATTACTTCATCTTTAAGCTTACCATCAGCCCAGGCTTGCGTTGCAAGCGTGTGTGAACGATGTGCTAATGCATCTTGATCTTCACGGCTAATGTTATGAGTTTTAGCCATTTGCTCAGCCGTTTGACCCATAGAAAGACCAGTTGAGTACTCTGCAACTGCAGGCGGTACTGGC
Source organism: Pseudoalteromonas sp. S408 (assembly GCF_005886645.1). Lineage (NCBI taxonomy): Bacteria > Pseudomonadati > Pseudomonadota > Gammaproteobacteria > Alteromonadales > Pseudoalteromonadaceae > Pseudoalteromonas > Pseudoalteromonas sp. S408. The sequence continues at coordinate 117,154 of NZ_PNDY01000001.1, forward strand.
ATTAAGTCTTTTAAACGTAGCTTTGAAAAAATTTGTAAGCGTTGGCCTAAAGTACGCGCCTTGTTTAAATCAACTAAACTACCTGCCAATTTTTTACTTACGCCAATAGGTAATACAGACGATGAATCTGCACCACCGGCAATACCTACACTTACAGAGCCCGCCATAATAGACTCAGCTACGTTAGCAATTGCCTGAAAGCTGGTAGCACATGCACGTGACACTGAATAAGCATCAACACCAACTGGCATGCCTGTACCCAGTACAATTTCACGCGCAATATTCGGCGCTTCTGGCATTTGTACTACTTGACCAAATACAAGTTGATCGATTTCTGACTTGTCGAAATTTAATCGCTCAAGCATTTCGTTAACCACTAATTTGCCCATATCAAGTGCTGGTACGTGGTGGAATGCTGTTGCTTGTTTTGCAAACGGTGTACGAAGGCCACTTACTATGGCAATACGATCACCCTTTGGTGTTTTTAGTATGTTTTGCTCAGACATTTATGCTCTCCCGCTGACAGGTCTGACCTGTTTGTTTTCCTCGATTCTAAACAACCCGTGTGCTAAAGCCAATAGATAAACTGAAATTTATACAAAGTAGTCAACTTTACATATAGCACAATAGGCTTTTTTAAACGCATTTACAAAGATTTGTGGTAGGCTAAAAACCGTTAAAAAATAACGAACTATTTTAAAAAATACAGTCTAACTCTTGAGTTACCTAATTATAAACCTTATAAATAGGTCAGTATTTGCAACCTAACCCATTTAGGTACTAACCCAGCTGACGAGGACAGTCCACTTATTATGGCAGCTAACGCATTTTCACAATTAAAAACGTACTTAGATACACAAATCATTGGCCAGCCAGAGCTTACTCAAGCACTACTTATTGCTATTTTAGCTGACGGCCATTTATTAGTTGAGGGCCCTCCAGGGCTTGCAAAAACACGCGCCGTAAATGCGCTTGCAAAAGGTATTGAAGGTTCGTTCCAACGTGTACAGTTTACACCCGATTTATTACCTGCGGATGTTACAGGTACTGATATTTACCGCCAACAAACAAGCGAGTTTGTATTTGAAAAAGGCCCACTTTTTCATAACCTTATTTTGGCTGATGAAATTAACCGTGCCCCAGCAAAAGTACAGTCAGCTTTACTTGAAGCCATGGCTGAACGTCAAGTGACGGTAGGTAAAAACACGTACCCACTTAGCGACTTATTTATGGTTATGGCAACTCAAAACCCGCTAGAGCAAGAAGGCACCTACCCGCTACCTGAAGCACAGCTTGACCGCTTTTTATTACATTTGAGTATTGGTTATCCGGGCGCCGAGCACGAGCTAGACATTTTACGCCTAACACGAGGCGAGGCATTAAAAGAGCAGCAAGCTGTTTTACAAAAAATTAGCCAAAGCGAATTATTTGCTGCCCGCCAAGCAATTTTAGGTTTGTACTTAGCCGAGCCACTTGAGCAGTATTTAGTTCAACTTATTATTGCAACGCGAGAAGGCGCTAAACTAGATGAGCAATTGGGCCGCTGGATTGAATTTGGCGCAAGCCCTCGTGCAACTATTGCGCTAGATAAATGTGCACGTGCTCATGCGTGGTTACAGGGCCGTGACTTTGTAGCCCCTGATGACATACAAGCCGTTGTTCATAATGTATTACGTCACCGTATTATTTTGAGTTACGAGGCACAGGCCGATGGCATTACTAAAGATCAGGTCATTAGCCGAATTGTTGAACTGGTAGCTGTACCGTAATTTATGCAAAAACAATTAGACCCTCAGGCATTGCTTAAACATAGCCATAGCCACGGTGTTAATTTAGCACTAAAAGAGCTGATGTATTACAAAGCCAAAGCGCAACTGCTTGAGCTTGCCCCTAAGGTAAAGATTAAAAATACTTTAGCGGGGCAATACCTTGCACCGCACAAAGGCCGTGGTATGGAGTTTGCCGAAGTACGTCATTACCAGCAAGGTGACGATATACGCTCAATTGACTGGCGAGTTACAGCGCGTACAGGCGAAACCCATACAAAACTTTTTCAAGAAGAAAAAGAACGCCCAGTTTTTGTATTTACCGATTTTTCAAACTCTATGCTATTTGGCTCAAAGCTACTGCTTAAGTCAGTACAAGCTGCGCACATTAGTGCATTAGTTGCTTGGTCTGCGTGCCAGCGTGGCGACAGAATTGGCGGTATTGTATTCAATCAGCATGCACACCTAGAACTTAAGCCGAGTGCGCGAGAAAAAGCAGTATTAAAGCTTTGCCACAACTTATGTGCAAATCATCAGCAAGCCCTTACAAATATTGATGCTAAAGCCAGCAATAACTTTAGTGATAACCTAAAGCGCCTTAATCATTTAGCAAAACCTGGGAGTTTAGTTTATTTAGTCTCTGACTTTAGCGCCTTAGATGACGCAAGCTTTAAACAGCTTGAAATACTTAGCCGTCATTGTGAGCTCATAGGGTGCCATATTAGCGACCCATTTGAACATCAATTACCCGCTTTTAAAAACACAGTAACGGTTAATGCGAACGGACAAAACTTTGCCTTACCGCTCATGGATAATACATTTAGGGCACAGTTTGCCAAAAATGCAGAAGATGCATTTAATACACGCCTTACTCGCTTAACTAAATCGGGTCTTAATTTAATATCATTCAATGCAGCCGACCCACTTGAGCTGCAGCTAGTGAGAAAATAAACCATGCAAACCAATCCTCTTGATGGCCTGCACGATGTAATAGCACCAAACCACGTTGACTGGTGGCCACTTGCCCCAACATGGTGGGTGATCATTGCTCTACTTTTTATTGCGGTATTGAGTGCTGTTTATGCAATTTATAAAGCGTATCAATATAAAAAAGCAAAACGCTATGCCGTTTTATTGAGTCAAAATGAGCAGAGCCCTCAGCAGTTACATATTATTTTAAAGCGCCTAGTAATTGAATATTACGGTAAACACCTTGCCGCGCAGCCTACAAAGCAATGGTGTGAAACGCTAAACACACTCAGTGGGCTGACTTTTACCGAGCAAGAAATTTTAAGCCTATACAGCAGTGATAACAGCGATTTAGCATTAAGTAAAAAATTTAGCCAAGCAATCAAATGCTTTAAAGTAAAGGAACCACTACATGTTTGAATTTAGTTGGCCGTGGCTATTTTTATTAATTCCATTACCTTTGTTGCTTTTATTACTAAAACCCATAGCAAGCAATAGCAATACGCGCCTGCGTATTCCGGGCTTTGCTAAGCATGCCTTAAATAACCCAAATTCAGCACCTCAATCACGCCGTTTATCTATATTTGAATGGCTACTTTGGCTATTACTTGTCAGCGCAGCAGCAAACCCAACATGGCTAGATGAGCCAATTTTATTACCAAATGAAGGGCGAGATATCATGCTTGCGGTGGATTTATCTGGATCAATGACCGAACAAGATATGGCTTACAATGGTCAATACGTTGATCGCTTAACCATGGTAAAAGCCGTACTGAGCGATTTTATAGAACAGCGGACTGGCGATAGGCTCGGACTTATTTTATTTGGCGATACCGCTTTTTTACAAACCCCTCTGACACGCGATTTAAAAACGGTAACCAAAATGCTTAACGAAGCACAAATAGGGCTAGTGGGCCGCGCTACAGCTATTGGCGATGCACTTGGTTTATCGGTTAAACGTTTTGCAAGTAAAGAAGACAGCAACCGAATCGTCGTGCTATTAACCGACGGGCAAAATACTGCAGGTAACCTAAACCCTGACGACGCTCTACTTCTAGCGCGCGAAGAAGGTATTAAAGTGTATACCATAGGTGTTGGCTCTGATAACCCACGTGGATTTAGCCTATTTAATATGGGCGGCTCAGGCGGGAGTAATTTGGATGAGCGCCTACTGAAGAATATCGCCGACGATACCGGGGGGCTTTATTTTAGAGCAAAAGATGTTGCGGGACTCAAACAGATTTACGCTGAGCTTGATAAACTTGAACCCATTAGTGCAGATGAAAAAACCTTTCGCCCGCAAAGCTCATTATTTTATTACCCATTACTCATCGCTATTTTTTTAATTAGTCTAAATGTAATGCTAAATACACTGCGCGCATTAAAGGAGCCAAATTGATGGATTTTGAATTTATTCGACCTGCCGTTTTATGGCTACTTATACCGGCAATTGGACTGTTTTTTGTGGCGTTAATTAAGCACAAAAAAACCACAAGCGATCAATTAATTGCCCCTCATTTAGCGCAATTTGTTATGACTGATACGGACACCAAAACCAGCCAACCGCTTTGGCTTGTAGCTGTATTTTGCACTTTAGGGGTTTTATTTAGTGCAGGCCCCAGCTTTGAAAAAAAACACGTGCCTGTTTTTCAAAGTAAAAGTGCACGTGTCATTGTAATTGACATGTCGTATTCAATGTACAGCACTGATATTTCGCCAAACCGTTTAACACAAGCACGCTATAAATCTCTTGATATGATTGAGCTATTTAAAGAAGGCGACACCGCCTTAGTCGCATATGCGGGCACGGCCTATACTATATCGCCGCTAACCAACGACGCCACAACACTCAGTAATTTAATACCCAGCCTGAGCCCTGACATAATGCCCGACAAAGGCTCTAACGTACTAGCAGGCCTTGATATGGCAAAAGAGCTATTAACTCAAGCAGGCTATATTGATGGCGATATTATTTTAATAACCGACGGCATAGAACAAGAAGAACAAACGGATGTCACACGCTTTATAAGTAACACAACGTTTAGACTCAATATTTATGGGGTAGGTTCTGAGCAAGGTGCACCTATTAAATTACCTGAAGGCGGTTTTTTAAAAGATAGATACGGTCAAATTGTCATCCCTACTATGAATATTTCACAACTAAAAAGTTTGGCCACCCGCAGCGGTGGTAAATTTGCGCGCTATCAACCAAGTAATAGCGACATAAATACGTTTTCGCCAATGGCTAACAGTGAATTAATTAAAGATGAGACGCAAAGCCATGCGCTATGGCGTATTGATGCGGGTATTTACGGGCTTTTACTTTTATTACCATTTGGTTTGTATTTATTTAGGCGCTCTGCCTTTTTAGGGGGAGTTTTATTGCTTGCCTTTTTACCGCAGCAAAACGCTTATGCATTTGAGCTCCCTACGATATTAAAAAATACAGACCAACGTGCACTCACCGCATACAACAATGAAGAATACGACAAAGCCGCTAATGCGCAATCAAACCAACTAAAAGGCGCAGCGTTATACAAGCAAGGCAACTTTGATGCTGCACTGGATGCATTTAGCCAGGATAAGTCAGCCACAGGTTATTACAACTACGGCAATGCACTTGCCAAAGCTGGCCAACTAGAAGAAGCCATAAACGCCTATAAACAAGCTCAAACGCTACGAAGTGATTTTAGCCAAGCCGCAGATAATCAGGCCTTAGTTGAGCAGTTGTTAAATCAACAAAAACAACAGAATCAACAGGAACAAAGTGGTGATGAATCCCAAGACCGAGAAAATCAGCAAAAAGGCGATCAAAACCAACAACCAAATAGCGATCAATCTGAGCAAGAGCAAGAGCAACAAAATAACGACCAAAACAACTCTCAAAAAGGTGACAAACAAAGCCAAAGCGATGCAAACGAAAAATCTGAGCAGGAGTCAGAGCCCTCTGAAGATCAGCAAGGTCAAACAGGTGAGCAATCTCAAGAGCAAAATAAACCTGATATGCAAGCACAGCCACAAAATAAGCAAAGCGAAAGTAATAATGCTGAACAGTCTGACCAGCCAAAACCGCAGGCAATGAGCGAGCAACCAGTCAGCGATGAGCAAAAGCAAAAAGCGCAACAACAGGCTATGCAAGCCCAAGCAAGTGAACTGACAAACGAAGAAAAAGAAAAAGCGCAGCAGCTTAATCAATTACTCAGAAAAGTACCGGACGATCCGGCCATTTTATTACGGAATAAAATGCAACTCGAAGCCCAAAAAAGACAATATCAACGCCGCCCTACAGGAGTAGAAAAATCATGGTAATGCGATTATTTTGCTGTTTATTGCTACTATGCGCGATGCCGTCATTCGCAGCGACAAAACTCGAAGCAAGCGTAGATAAAAACCCAGTATTAGCGGGTGAGTTTTTTATGCTTAACATTTCAGTAAACGATACCGTTAATGGTGAACAACCCGATACATCTGTATTGTTAAAAGACTTTGTAGTCGGCCCCACAAGTTTAAGTACCCGCACAAACATCATAAACGGCAGCATTAATAAACAAACCACTTGGAGCGTTAAGTTAATGACCCGCACTGAGGGGCAGTATACAATCCCCTCGTTTAGTGTTGCTGGGCTTAGCTCTCAACCCATTGATTTAACTGTCGCCAAACGGGCTGTAAACGCAGACAAAAATAACGATATTTTTGTAAAAACATCACTTTCTAGCAGCTCGCTATACGTCCAAGAAGCAGGCGTTTACACGTTAAAACTGTACTTAGCTAAAGAGCTACTTGATGGCAGTTTAAGTACACCCAGCATGGAAGATGCACAGCTAACCCAATTAGGTAAACAAACAGAAAGTTATGAATTAGTCGACGGAAAACGATACCTCGTTATTACCCGAGAGTATTTAATTCAGCCCCAAAAAAGTGGTGCTTATACTATTGCAGCTCCGGTATTTCAGGGCCGAGTTCAGCAAAATTATCGTCAGTTAGAAGTATCTGCACTTGGCGACGATCTAGAAATAGAAATTAAACCTATTCCAAGTGACTACAAAGGGGCTTGGCTACCCAGCGAACTGGTGAACCTAGATGAAGAATGGCAACCTAACGATAGCACCGTAGAAGTAGGCACTCCCATAACACGCACAATTACACTCACGGCTTTAGGGGTAACTAAAGAGCAACTTCCTGATATAACAATGCCTACCATCGAGGGAATTCGTAGTTACCCGGATCAAAAAGAAAACAACAACGCTGTTCGTAATGGGCGTGTAGTATCGCAACAAACCGCATCTTACGCATTACTTCCACAAAAACCTGGAACATATACATTACCCGAAATAAAATTGCCGTGGTTTAATACAAAAATAAACCGTATTAGTTATGCCACCATTGCAGAGCGAACAATTACTGTTATTCCAAGTAGCAGCAGTGTTAACACACCAATTAATGCACCACAAAATATGAACGACTTACCTTTGGATGAAGCTAATACCGAAAGTAATAGTGCTGGTAAACCTTTGGCACAGACAGCAACCGTTATAAACCAATCTCCGTTGTGGCTTATTGGGGTTGCAATACTGGGTTATGTTTTATGGATCATTACTGTAATTTTTTATTGGTTTAACCGTTCTAATATTAATACAGTTGAAAATGTGCAGCCGTCACCTACTTCACTTAATCAACCCAGCTTAAAAAAGTTGATAAAAGTACATAAAACTGGCGATATTAAAGGGTTTTATAACGAGCTTACTCATTATGCAATGCAAGTCACTCACGAAGAGACTGGGGCAATTGATAAGTTATGCCAAAGTATAAATAACCCGCAGCTAAACAATGCAATTATTCAATTACAAGCACAACTGTATGGTAATAAGGCTACAAATAGCGATCTCGGTGCTATTATAAAAATACTAGAGAGCGAGCAAACTCAGTCATTAAAATTACAACCAACTGTATTAAAAGACCTTTATAACTAAAGTGAAGTTAAAGATGAGTCTTTTTTAATTAAATAAAAATAAAGTAGTAAAAAGTGCTTATGTTGGGAAATAAAAAGTCAAACAATCAGGTCTTAATCGATATGGCAGAGAAACAAAAACGTTATGAAGCCTTGGTCCACGTTTACAATAAGGAGCTTTATCGCTTTGCTTATTGGTTATGCCGTGACCCGCACATAGCAGATGATTTAGTACAAGAGACATTCTTGCGTGCTTGGCGCTCACTTGACTCATTACTTGATCAAAAAGCCGCAAAACCATGGTTACTTACTATTTTGCGACGAGAGAATGCGCGCCGATTTGAACGCAAACAGTTTGACTACAGCGATGTAGAAAACGACACGTTGGTTGATGAAACCAGCCATTCGCTTGATGATGAAATGGAGCAAACCGTTATTCAACGACAAATTGGATTATTATCTGATGAATACAGAGAGCCACTATTGCTACAAGTTGTAATGGGGTGTACTGGCGAGGAAATTGCCGACATTCTCGATTTAAATAAAAACACGGTTATGACGCGTCTATACCGTGCCAGAAACCAACTTAAAGAGGCTTTAAGCCGTGATGATGAACAACTTAAAGGGGCATCAAAGTAATGGATGAACTTGAGTTTCGTCGCCGCACTATTGCGCAGCCAAACGATATTGACAAAGAACTTCAGGAGTTTGCCCAAAGCAATCCTGAACGACAGAATTTTATTAATGAAATGAAAGATTTTGATAAGCATATCCAAGATGCACTCGATATACCTGTACCTGATAATTTAGCCGACCGTATTATTTTAAATACCTCGTTAAAAGAAAAGGCGTTGCAGGAAGAACAAGCTGCTGGTAGGAATGTGGTTGATGCCAAATCTCGGTTTAAGTTTGATCGTGTGCACCTTGCTTTAGCCGCATCATTTATGGTAGCTGTGAGTGCGTTCTTTTTTAGCTCAGAGCAACATATTGGTCACGAAGCAGGCGAACATGCACTCGCACATGTTTACTACGAAATAAATGCGCTTGATAAAAAATCTCCTATTAGCCTGCAAAGTGTGAATGATAAGCTGGCTGTATTAGGTGGCCACATAGACGAACTACCAGGTGATATAACTTACGCTATGTTTTGTGATTTTAAAGGTGAAAGAGGCTTACACTTAATTTTTGAATCGGACTTTGGGCCAATGACGGTATTTATTGTTCCGTCTGAAAATAAATCGTTTGGTTTGGGTAACGACCATTTCCAAGACGAACGATTTGAAGGGCAAATTAATCGCGGCACCCAAGCCGATACTATTTTAGTAGCCAGTGTAGGTGCACCGCTTGATACTTATAACGAGCGAGTAACTAACGCAATTCGTTGGCTTTAAACCCCAGTAAATAAAAAAACCGCTTAGTCCATGCTAAGCGGTTTTTTGTATCTACCTTTTATCTATTAAAAAACGATTGATTTACCTCTTCCTGAACTTTCAGACGCAGCGTCTAATTGCCCGTTTTTATTGATAATTACATGCAAGTCACCAAAGTGGCGCTCGTCAATAGTGTAACCCATTTTTTTAAGTTCTAGTTTTACTTCATCATTCAACCCTACATGAGCACGTACAACGTTTTTAGGCCAAAGCTGATGATGAAAGCGAGGTGAATTAACGACTTGCTCTGCACTCATATCAAACTCAATAGCATTTAAAATTGACTGATAAACCGAGCTAATAATAGTTGTACCTCCGGGTGAGCCTGTAACCATTTGTACCGTGTTGTCTTTTAATAAAATAGTAGGCGTCATAGAGCTAAGCATACGTTTGTGTGGCTGTATTTCATTGGCTTTGCCGCCAATAGCACCAAACACATTCATAACACCAGGTTTAGCACTAAAGTCATCCATTTCATCATTTAAAATAAAGCCAGCGCCGTCAACCACTACACCGCTGCCAAACCCTAAGTTTATGGTCGTAGTATTTGCAACAGCATTACCCATTTTATCAATAATAGAAAAATGTGTGGTTTGTTCGCTTTCTTTTAACCCAGGCTTTATTGTTTCGGTTGTAGTAATGGCTGCCAACGAAATACCGCTGCTACGTGTTTGCAAATACGGTTCATCAACTAATGCATTTACCGGCACATTAAAAAAGTCAGGATCACCTAAATACTCCGCTCGGTCGGCAAACACACGTTTACCTATTTCAGAAAGTAAATGTACGTAGGGTGTTGAGTTATGAGCTATGTCGTTAACTGGTTTTTTTAGCTCATACATTTTAAGCCATTGTAAAATTGCAATGCCACCAGAACTAGGCGGCGGCGAAGTAAGTACTTCATAGCTGTTCCAACGTGCTTTTAATGGTGTGCGTGATTTAGCCGTATAATTTTTTAAATCAGCCTTAGTTATGATTCCCCCATGCTGGCGCATGAACTTTTCAATAATATTAGCTGTTTCGCCTTCATAAAATCCTGCTTGGCCATTATCACGAATTCGCATTAAGGTTTTTGCTAGTTCGGGTTGCTTAAATATTTCATTAGCTTTTAAACCAGCAAAATACTTTTCGAAGTTAACGTTTATTTTTTGCTCGTTTAAATAGCTGATATAATTACTAGCTCCTTGCGCTAGCTTTGGTGGCACAACAAACCCCTTCTCAGCCAAAGTAACTGCGGGTTGCACTAGCGTTTCCCAGTCAACCGTGCCATGTTTTTTATGTGCTAACCACATACCCGCAACACTCCCGGGTACACCGCTTGCGTGGATGCCATAAATTGATTTATTGGGGATCACATTACCTTGTTCATCTAAATACATATCACGATGAGCAGCACTTGGGGCAGTTTCTCGGTAATCAATAAAATCACTTTTGCCATCTTTTTGGATGAGCATAAAACCGCCACCACCAATGTTACCCGCTTCGGGAAGCGTCACAGCTAGTACAAATTGTGCTGCTATAGCTGCATCTACTGCGTTACCACCTTGCTCTAATATGTTTTTAGCCGCATCTGCACTGAACGAGTCAGGCATAGCGACAGCACTTTGCACAACCTGCTTAGCCGCTACATTAAATGCACTAAATTGCAGCATAACTACGCTAGTTATCACTAACTTGCTTGGCGAGAAAAATAAGCCCATACAGCATCCTTAAATTATTGTTTTAATATTGGTGTTATTGAAAAATTAATTAAAAAGTAAACATCTTAAAAATAACTAACAGCATAACCTCACGCTTATTTATGCATAGCTTTAATGGCTAGGTCAATCGTTGCGTATTCAGATTTTAGTCTTACCTTAAACGCTTAGAATAAAGAACAGCAGGTAGCTCACCCTGTTCATCGGTATGTGTGTAGGTTTTAATAAACAACAGTCCAAGCTTTTCCATTACTTTTATAGAACCGACATTATCAGCCAGAGCACTGGCGCTAATTTTTTTTACACTAGGTTGTTTTGCTAACTCTCCACACAGTGCCTTAGCGGCTTCAGTAGCGTATCCATGTCCCCAACTAGCTTGTTTAAAGCGCCAACCAATTTCAATATCACTAAAGTTTGGTGAATCACTAAAAAAATCCATAGGCCTCAGTAGAATCCAGCCAATAAACATATTCGTGTCTTTAATTGTTATTGACCAAAGCCCCCACCCTGTTTGCTCATTTCGATAAGCAAGCATACGCGGTATACCTTCCTCTTTAATTTGCTCTTTTGAGGTAGGAACCCCGCGTGTTAAAAATTGCATAACTACAGGGTCTTGATCAAGTTCATACAATTTATGCCAATCATGCTCGTCCATTAATTTAAATTTTAACCGTTTTGTTACGGGGGCGTTCATTTTCATTAGTGTATAGTTCCTTTAAATCAATTATTAATCTCTTGAGGAGATAACACATGAACAAATTAGCAGGTTTAGCATTATTAGGCACTTTAATAACTTTAACGGGTTGTGAAGATGCAAAAGAAGTAAAAGAAGAAACAAAAGAAAAAACCGCTCAAATGCAAGAGCAATTGGGTGATGCATGGAATGAAGTAAAAGAAACAACAAACGATCTTAAAAATGATGAGTCACTAAATGAACTGCTGCAAGAAAGTAAAGCAATGGGCTTAGACATGTACGACGATGGTAAAGAAATTGCTATTGATGCATGGATAAAAAGTAAAGAAGCCGCAGGTGAATTAACAGAAAAAACGAAGCAAAAAGCGCAAGAAATTGCTGATGAAATTGAGCAAGCTCGTGAAGAACATAATAAGGGATAATAAACCTTGTAATAAAAAAAGGTAAGCCATTACGGCTTACCTTTTTTGTATCGTACAAAACAACTGTGAGTAATTAAGCTTTATATTTGCTCATTACCAGAGTGGCGTTTGTACCACCAAAACCAAAGCTGTTAGACATTACTGTATTAAGCGCTACGTCTTTGCGTTCCGTCACAATATCTAAACCTTCAGCTTGCTCGTCTAATTCATCAACATTAATAGATGGCGCTACAAAGCCATGCTCAAGCATTAGCAAAGAGAAAATGGCTTCATGCACACCTGCAGCCCCTAATGCATGACCAGTCATTGCTTTTGTTGCACTGATCATTGGCGAGTTACCACCAAATACATCTTGAATTGCACCAAGCTCTTTGACATCACCCACCGGTGTTGATGTACCATGCGTATTAAGGTAATCAATGCTGTCTACATTTTGCATTGCTTGGCGCATACAACGTGCAGCACCCTCGCCCGAAGGTGCAACCATATCGTAACCATCAGATGTAGCACCATACCCTACTATTTCAGCGTAAATATGTGCGCCACGTGCTAATGCATGCTCAAGCTCTTCCACAACCACAATGCCACCACCGCCAGAAATAACAAACCCATCGCGGTTAGCATCATAGGTGCGCGATGCTTTTTCTGGCGTTTCGTTGTATTTAGTCGACAGTGCACCCATTGCGTCAAATTCCATTGCAAGCGTCCAGTGAAGTTCTTCACCGCCACCAGCAAACACAACGTCTTGCTTACCCAGTTGAATTTGTTCAACCGCATTACCAATACAATGCGCCGACGTAGCACACGCAGAGCTAATTGAATAATTAACGCCTTTTATTTTAAAAGGGGTCGCTAAACATGCTGATGTTGTACTGGCCATAGTACGTGGAACCATATAAGGCCCTACGCGTTTTACGCCTTTTTCACGTAAAATATCAGCAGCTTCAACTTGCCATTTAGATGAACCACCACCAGAGCCAACAATAATACCCGTGCGCTCGTTTGACACTTGGTCTTCTGATAATCCAGAGTCTTCAATTGCTTGCGTCATAGAAATGTAAGAGTACGCAGCTGCATCGCCCATAAAACGCATTGCTTTACGGTCAACGTGATCTTTAACATTTATGTCAATTTTACCCGATACGTTACTGCGTAAGTTATAGTCGGCAAACTCTTGGTTGAAAGCGATACCACTTTTACCTGTTTTTAATGACTCTAAAACTTCTTCTTTGTTGTTACCAATGCTTGATACAACACCGATACCGGTAATTACGGCTCTTCTCATGGGTGATTCCCTTAGCTTAATACTTAATTGCGTTTTATTTTACGCGAATTTAATCACTTAAGTGGTCAGCTTTCTAGCGTACACTTGTACTCTGAACTGCTAGCTTATAAATAACGCCAGACTATTACAAAGAAAACCCGTAAAATAATGAAAAATATATTCTATAAATTTGTTAATTATGATCAAAAACGCACATATACACTTTAACGATTTAGGTACACCGTTTGCTGATGACTTTGGTGATATTTATTTTTCGAATGACGACGGCCTTGCTGAATCGCATTATGTGTTTTATGAGCAAAATAATATAGACACTCGATTACAAACTCATGACCAATCCCATTTTGTAATAGCAGAAACAGGGTTTGGCACAGGGCTGAATTTCTTAAATACATGGCAACACTTTAACGATCATATTGCACGTCAACAATCACAAAATCAATTAGATAAAGGTGTTAAACGCCTTCACTTTATTTCGTTTGAAAAATATCCGTTAAAAGTCGACGATTTAAGCCGAGCACTTCAAGCATGGCCTACATTACAAAAATTAAGCAAAAAACTCGTTAACAGTTACCCTATCAACTTACAAGGATGCCATCGCCTTGAGTTTGACAGCGGGCGTGTTGTGCTCGATTTACATTTTGGTGATGCGCTGGCGTCTATTAATACAATGAGCTACCCACAAACAGGTATTGTTGATGCGTGGTATCTGGATGGCTTTGCCCCAAGTAAAAATCCTGAAATGTGGCAACAAAGCTTATTTAATGGCATGGCTAACATTTCAAAAGCAAAAGCAACACTCGCTACATTTACCGCCGCAGGTTTTGTTCGCCGTGGCTTAATAGAAGCCGGGTTTAATACAATCAAAAGTAAAGGCTTTGGCAAAAAAAGAGACATGCTAATTGGCCAAATAAATGATGCAAATACAGCGCAATCTGCGCCGCCTTACTTTAATCAAAATGCGAGCAAACTCGAAAAAATTGCTATTATTGGTGGCGGTATAGCAAGTAGTTGTATTTTATATAGCCTTGCTAAACGTGGTATTGCAGCTGAATTATTTTGCCAAGACCCACGTCCCGCTATGGGCGCGTCTCATAATGTGCAAGGCGCGGTGTATCCTCACTTACAAGCTAAAAACTCGCCACATAGTGAACTTTTTGCTCATAGTTTTTTATACGCAAAGCGTGTTTACCAACAACTGCTGGATGAAGGCTTTAGTTTTGATCATCAATGGTGTGGTGTTTTGCAACATGCAGTAAAAAAACCGCTGGCTGATAAACACAAAAACCTAGCTCAAAAGCAACTTTGGCCAAAGCAACTTATGCAAAACGTAACCGCAGAGCAAGGCGATGAAATAGCCGGCGTTCAAACTGGTTACCCCGGTGTGTTTTTTGAACAAGGGGGTTGGGTTAATCCACCACAACTCGTTAATGCAATGCTAGCCGCAGCCAATAAACTAGCGCCTCACAACAGCCATTTTAATTGCAATATCACAAACCTAAAAAAAACAGAAAACGGCTGGTTTTTAACAAGCAATCACCAAAAGTTTGGCCCATTTAGCGATGTTATTATTTGCGCTGGTGAGCACAGCGACGCATTTGAGCAAACAAAAGCACTTCCTATTGTAGGTGTACGCGGGCAAGTGTCGCATGTGCAAGCAAGCCCTGAATCTCAAAAGCTTAAGACGGTGCTTTGCCATAAAGGCTACTTTACGCCAGCTTATTTAGACCACCACTGTATGGGTGCTACGTTTGATAAAAACAGTAAAAGCCGTCATGTTTCAGATGAAGATAACCAAACCAACCGTGATCAACTCATCAACTTTTACGAACATAGCGACTTTGCCACAACGTTAGGTAAAGTAAACTCAGCAAAAGCCGCTGTCCGATGCACATTCATCGATCACCTGCCAATGGCTGGGCAATGGTGTGAACAAAGCGATTATACTAACGCATTTGCAAATCTAAGGCTGGGGAAACGTTACCAATACTTGCCTCTGGCTAACCCTCAACAAGGACTGCATATTTTCACAGGTTTTGGAGCTCGCGCTTTATGCAGCGCACCACTGTGTGCCGAACACTTTATTAGCTGCTTAGCAAACGAGCCACGCCCACTCAGCGAGCGAGTGAACCAAGCAATACATCCTGCTCGTTTTATTGTAAGAGATTTAATTCGCAATAAAATATAAATGACAAAGCCCCTAATTTAGGTAAACTATTCTTAATAAAAGGAACTTATAGAGCCACAATGAAAAAATTAATTGTACTATCGCTGTTACTGTTTACCTCATTTAAGGCACTTAGCATAAATGTTATTAACATTGCCCTGCCTGATGAGTTTGTTACAACAATGGAAGTAACAGATGAATACCCACTTGTAAAAACAGGGTATTTAACGCAATCTATTTCGTCCATTACAGACTTTTATCAGCAACAGTTAGGTGAGCCATTAAGCGTAACCGGCAATGAAAATTACCGTACCCTTCATTACAACTACCAAACTCGTAAAGTGCGTATTAGCTTATACCACCGTAACTATGTGACCGAAATGAGTATAATGATCGAATAAACATTATAAAAAACACCAATATAGTCACTCATTTTCATACTCAGTTAAGGTGCTCATTTTAAATTAAACATTTTTTAAAATTAACCAATTAATATCTCTTTTTACCCTTTAAAAACAATTTTTGAGCCCAAGGTCTGTTTGTAAGCAAACACATTTACTAACAAGTGAAAGGAGTTAATTATGAGTAAGACCTTAATTATTGGCGCTAGTGGTCAAATTGGTAAAATGACAACGGAGTTATTACTTAAGAACGAACAAAATGTTACTGCCCTTGTTCGTGATAAAACTAAACTAAGTGATTTAGAAAGCCCGTTTTTAAATATTGTAGATCAGGACTTAGAAGGTGATTTTAGTGAAGCTGTCAAAGGTTGCGACCAAGTAATTTTTGCAGCGGGTTCTGGTGGCAGTACTGGGGATGATAAAACATTATTGATTGACTTATGGGCTGCTGTTAAAGCAGTAAATTATGCAAAAGATAATGCTAAACACTTTATCATGGTCAGCTCAATCGGTGCAGACAACCCGGACGCAATAGAAAGCGATTTAAAACCTTACTTAGTTGCTAAACACATGGCCGACGAATACTTAACCAATAGCGGCTTAAATTACACCATTGTTCGCCCTGGTACGCTTACTGATGAAACAGCCTCAATGGAAGTGACAAAACAGCGCCCTGACGATCAAGACAAAGCCAAAATCAGTCGTGAAAATGTAGCCAATGCACTACTGCATATTGCAACTAACTCATTTGAAAAAAATCGTATTTTTGAGTTATTTGATGGTGATACAGCAATAAAATCTGCGGTTAAATAATTTAAGCGCTCCATTAACCTGAGCGTTAGTGGGGCAGCACTTTCATCGATTACCAAGTAAATTAAACAGCAAACATTAAAACAAGGGCGTAATACTGAGCCTAATGGATCTAAAAAAGGAATAGGCACTAAGGCACCCATTTGCATGCAACAAACAATTACCTCATTACTTCGCAAAAACGGTAAACCCAAAGTAGTCACTATGAGATTCAGTAAACCAGACGATATCTCCCCAAGACAAGGTCTAAGTGAGTGCCGCTTTAATAGTTAAATGTAAAATAATCTACGTTTCCTTCCCTACTTTGCAAATTTTCTCCTTATGAACACACTTCACTGTACTAATTTTAAGCACATTAAATTATTAATGAAAAATCATTAGTGAGGATTATAGATAACCGTGCTCCAATCTGTTAAATTTATGTTATGTATCTAAAATAAAAACAAAGCTTCTTTCTGGGATGTTAATAAGGGAATTAATGTGAGCGCTACATTTAAAATTATTTTTAATGGCCAATTACACCAGCATGCCAATATTCCATTGGTACAAAAAGAACTAAGTCATTTTTTAAATATTCCCCACGCTATTGCCATCAAATTATTTGACGGTAAACCCTACGCATTGAAAAAAGATCTAACGAGTATTGAAGCTGTTAAAGCCGAATCGTCACTTAAAAAAATGGGCTTAATAACACGAGTTGAACTGCATCAATCTACTTCTTTAACTGAAAAACAGTATCCTTTAGCGTTAAAAACACCAACAAATTACGATAATGCAAAAACACATAAAACGTCCGATTCAAAACGTATACTACTGCAAAAAAAAGTAATTTCTGTAAGGGATATGATTACGCGTTACAAAAACGACAAAGTAAAGCTACAGCGCGCGTCACTAAAAAGCCTGCTCTATTTTTGTTATATAGCCCTGTTAGTTGTGACAATTACAGGCCTTACCATTAGCTGTAATTTACTTTCAAACATTGTGAATGAATCGCACAGTAACACTTTAGTTAACTTAACCTATCAAGATTACAAACAATACATAACTGACCAAAACGCAATTAACAATCAACAAAGCAATATTAATACCGATAATAATGCATCGCAAAACCAAGGTAGTGAGCAATTCAATCGGTTTGCCCTATTAATTAATAGTTATGCTGAAAATGTAAAACAGCCTAATGTAGAAAAAATGGGAGGAGAAAAATTAAACCTACGCCTGCAAGAAATAGACGAATTAGGTGAAAAAAATGTATT
Source organism: Pseudoalteromonas sp. S408 (assembly GCF_005886645.1). Classification (NCBI taxonomy): domain Bacteria; kingdom Pseudomonadati; phylum Pseudomonadota; class Gammaproteobacteria; order Alteromonadales; family Pseudoalteromonadaceae; genus Pseudoalteromonas; species Pseudoalteromonas sp. S408. Next base: position 134,999 of record NZ_PNDY01000001.1, read on the forward strand.
TTGGCTGCAACTCATTAATTTAGCAAAAAACTTAAATAACGACGCGCATGTAATGAGCACACTTAGTAATGCCGACCCAAACAAAGTTCAATGGATCAACGCCGTAGACTGGATCAGCCAGCGTTATATTAGGCAGCAACAAAACAGCAACTCTCTTCCTAAAGTTAATGAACCTAACAACGTTGTGCTTAATTTAACGCTATCAATTAGTGTTTTATCACTACTTCTATTAATGATCATTGTGATAAAAATGAAGCTACGTACAATTAGAGAAACCTAGTATTTTTTATTCATTACATAAAAAAACCCGCAGCCTGATTACTCAAGTTGCGGGTTTTTTAGGGTTTTTAAACAAACGAATTTAAAAACCATTATTGGTGGAGCTGGGGGGATTTGAACCCCCGTCCGAAAAGCCTCGACCGTCGGTACTACATGTTTAGTATTGTCATTTAATTAACCTTTAAATCCCGGACAAACACGGTAAGTAAAGGCGAGGCCGCTTAGTTTTAACGCTTCAACCCCGGCCAGGGTTTCCATCGCGATCAGGTGTTAGGGTGACACTCCAGAATCCAGTCCACAAGAATACATGGAAGGAGCGCTAGCCAGCCTAAGCTGCTAGAGAGTAGTTATCGTCGTTTGCGATTACTTTAGATTGCGGCTTTTTTACGAGGCAAACCGCACCTCGACATGCACCTTGGGCTTCTTGAATTCCGTCGAATCCTAATCAGCCCCTGAATTAGTAAACTCATTCAGAGCGTGCAGGCAGTATAACTGAGTAAAGTGATGATACTCAAGGCTTAATGACGCTTTATTTAATTCACCTATGTTAACTGCGCATTTAATGAACAAATTAACAATAATGTACTAGATACAGTAAACATTTACTTAACAATATGGTTAACCTGTGTTCAAATGAGGGATTAGCAAACTAGTGCTAAAGGTTTAGTTGTAACTGTAAAAGTTAAGAATAATAACAGGCATAAGAAGTAGGGAATTAAAAATGTCGGTTTTTTCATTAGATAAAAGTACAGGATGTGTGTCTTTAACTAAGCATCCTGTTGATAGTGGTTTTCCGGTCACAAGCACTCAACTAATTGAAATGTTTGAGCAATCTGAGTTTGGTGAATATGAGATCATTTCAGCCAATATCGGAAAACTTTTTGCGCCTACAAATAACCACAAAGAAGTGTCTTTAGTTGTCGCAAAAGCAGTGGATGCATCTATTGTAATTAATATTGATGAAAAAAACATGGTTGCAGAAGCAACAATAACAACCGCCAAAGGTGGTGCACTGCTTTCAATAGAAGATGCACAAGAGGCGTTGAACAAAGCGGGTGTAAAAAAAGGGATTAGTCCTCGCGCACTTGATAGCTTTTTGGGTCAACAATTTGAACAAGCTTCTGGGTCAACTTACAGCGCTATTGTTGCGCATGGTCGTAATCCAAAAGAAGGAAGCGATGCTAAATTTGTTCGCCTTTGTTCAACAGCACAAGATCGTATTTTAAGCCCTCAAGCTACTGCCGGTGGCAAAGTAGATATGAAAGATCTTGGTGCCATTATTACTGTTAAACCAGGCACACCTCTTATGCAACGTATTGCTGCCACAATGGGTGAAGACGGCTATACCGTGTTTGGCGATATCATTCCTGCAACGCCTGGTAAAGAGCTTGAGCTGCAACCTTTTGAAGGGACAAAAATAGACCCAACAAACCCCAATTTACTAATAGCAGACTGCAAAGGCGTACCTGTTGCGCTACCACGCGGGATGCGCGTTGACGACGTTTTATGTTTCGATAATGTCGATGTGAGCACCGGTCATGTTGATTTTGATGGCAGTGTAATTATCAGCGGTGACATAAAAGACGGTATGCGAGTAAAGGCAAAAGGTGATATTACTGTTTTAGGCTTTGTTGAATCGGCCATTGTTGAAAGCCAAAGTGCAGTTACAATTGTGCTAGGGGCTATAGGCCGTAACCGTGAAAACGAAGAAGCATTTACATGTAGCATTTCAGCTAAGCGCACAATTTCTATAGGTTATGCCCAATACTGTAATATTAAAACCGACCAAAACCTGTTTATTGAACGTCAAGTATTGCATTGTGATTTAACGGCTAAACGTTTGATTCGTGTTGGCAAAGCAGATAAGCCTCGTGGAAAAATTATAGGTGGTAATATATTTGATGCTATGCGTATCGAAACTGGCGAACTAGGTGCACCAGCCGGTACTAAAACGCGTGTATTTTTAGCTCAAAACTGGTTTGAACTGCGTGATAAGCAGAGCCAAATTAACGACTTTGAAAAAGTATTAAGCACTAAATTAGTGGATTTAAAAAATGCGCGAACTAAAGCAGAAAAAATCACGAACCCTGCTCAGCGTAAACAATTTACAGATAAAATCAGTGCTAGCGAAAAGCAAGTGAATGCTCGCGCTCGAAATGTTAAGCAGCAAAAAGCACTCGTAAAAAGAAAAATAGCCCAACTATTAGCTTCTAGCCGCGTAAAAGTGAACGAATTAATGCACCCTGGTGTGGAGGTTAAAATAGCAAAAGAAACAAAACAGTTTTCGCGCATTTACCCCCCCCACTTCGTAAAACTATCTGAGGGTAAAATTACTCAGTCATTTTAGGTTCATTGGCTGCTTCATCTTCGTCGCTATCATCGAGTGGTGCAAGCGGCCAACCGCCTAGCTCTTGCCAACGGTTAACGATTAAACAGTATAATTCAGCGGTGCGTTCTGTGTCGTAAAGTGCTGAGTGGGCTTGACTGTTATCAAATTCAATTCCAGCCGCACGACACGCTTTAGCTAATACTGTTTGACCTAATGCAAGCCCTGCTAACGTTGTTGTATCAAAACTTACAAATGGATGAAATGGGGTGCGTTTTATACTATTGCGTTCAATTGCTGCATTTAAAAATCCGTGATCAAAGGCTGCGTTATGCGCCACAATAACAGAACGTTGACATCCGGCTGCCTTTTGCGCTTTGCGCACTACCTTACAAATCTCTTTAATGGCATCCTCTTCTTTTACAGCTCCTCTTAACGGTGAAAATGGATCAATTCCGTTAAATTCGATTGCCGCTTGCTCAATATTAGCACCTTCAAACGGCTCAACATGAAAATGCACTGTTTGATCTATGCTCAACAAGCCATTGTCATCCATTTTTAAGACAGAGACTGCAATTTCAAGTAATGCATCTGTTTCTTTATTAAAACCTGCGGTTTCAACATCAATAACAACAGGAAAAAAGCCACGAAAGCGTTTTGCGAAAAGAGTTTGCTCAGTATTTGCCATAGTCTTCTTGGTTTGTAGGTATAAGCCTTCTATTATGTCAAAAGTATAGGGCTTTCGGCTAGAGGCATTAACTATTATTTACGCCTATAATAATAGGCATATAACTTGCTTTATAATGACGTTAGCAAAGTGTACGTTGCACTTTAATAAAGTAGTACTGAACAATGCCAAATTTTTGGCGTGTAGGGTTACGGAGAGTTTTATGAAGTTTAAATTATTATTGATGAGCGCCAGTATTAGCTCTGTGCTATTAAGCACAAGTGCAACTGCAGCTATGCGTAATTACTCTGCTAATCAAGACAGTTCAAGCTGGGAAGTCGTTAGAACAACACGCTTACAGTGCCAATTAAATCATGAGGTTCCTTACTACGGGGAAGCTATTTTTAAAGCCACTGCCAGCAAAAATAAAAACCTAACTTTTAATTTAGATATGGTTGTGCGCCCAGATAACTACTCTATTGCTGGACTTAAAGCAGTTCCGCCTTCATGGCGTTCTGGGCTACCAGCCCGAGATATTGCCAATATGAAACTACTAAAAAAGTTTGATGGCGAGCTAGGCAATCAAACAGCTTGGGAAATGCTCACTGAGCTTGAAAAAGGATTTTACCCCACTTTTTACTATCAAGACTGGCAAAATAGTGCCGATAAAATTGCCGTTGGTATTTCAAGCGTTAATTTTAAGCAAGCTTATTGGGCGTTTTTACAATGTCGTGACGAACTACTACCTTACAGCTTTGAAGATATTTCGTTTACAGTAATGAACTATCAATCTAACAGCAGTAAGCTCACTAAATCATCTCAGCAACGCCTTGACAAAATTGCTGAATATTTAAAAAACGATTCAACCATCGAATCAATTAGTATCGATTCTTATACCGACAGCTACGGCGGTCGTTGGAACAATTTAGACCTATCGCGTAAACGCGCTAAAGCAATAAAAGACTACATGGTTAGCCTAGGGGTAGATGAAAATAAAGTTAAAACAACGGGGTTTGGTGAAAAACGCTTTGTAGACACCAACGATAATATTTTAGGTCGCGATAAAAACCGCCGTTTGGTAATTCAAATAGCTAAAATGTAGGAGCGTATACTCAGCCCACCAGGTTACAAATCTTACGCTGTAATTTGATCGCTCCTAGATTGAACAAATTTCTAGCCTCAAAGTTCAACGCGCACTCGTGCTAATGCTTTGCTTTTAAGTATTTATCGCCAAATTGAAAAAAGCCTAAACTAATAACAATGATAACCGCGCCAATTATTAGCTCTATACTCAGTGGCTCGTTGTTAAGCCACGCACCTAGCCCAATTGCAAAACTTGGTGTAATAAGTGTGGTTAACGCAACGGTACTTGCATTTAAATTTTGTAAAACATGAAAATACGCTAATGCCCCTATTAACGAACCAAATAGTCCTAAATAACCAACTGCCCAAAGCGACCTTACATTCCAGTTTTGTATATTAAGCTCACCATCAAGCAACCACCACGCAATAAAAAATAGTGGCGTTACAAACACGAGTGCACCAAATGTTGTGGCCATAGGGTGAATTGCAATTTTTACTCGCTTTATCATGACACCGCTTAAGCTAAAAAAACACACAGCCATAAATACATATACAAGCCCGAGTCCCTGAGTTTGTGAATTTTGTACTTGGTTGTAGCTTACAAAATAAAGGCCAACTAAAGCGCTTGCTAAAGCAATGAGCTTTATTGGGCTAAATTTAGGCTCATTTAATAGCTGCTGAGCAAGCAACCCCGATAAAATAGGAGCCAACCCAAACATGAGTGAAATAATGCCAGAAGGCACTGTTTTAGCCGCCATATAACTCAATAGCATGCCACCAAAAATACCAATACTTGAGTAAGAATACAGTAAACACGCCGACTTATTCCATGGCACTCTTACATTAGTGACGGCTACGACAAGCGCCCCCATAAATAGCCCCACCAGCATACGCATTAGCACCGCTAATGAGGGCGAAACACTTTCACTACTCCACACAATACCCAGCGGTGTGGTCGACCATATAAGAACCATTAAAAAATAAGAAACTTTAACTGGCACGTGCCATTCCTTTGTAAGTTAAAAATAAGGCTAGTTGAGCTTAGGAAGTAAAAACCAGCTTCACGCATTAATAAATGAGTTACAGGCAAAGCTAAATAGCTTTTGTTAAAACTCGCTAAAAGCAATTAACTGTCAGCTTAATCTTAAAATATAAGCGCCTAAGAACTGGTCACACGATTATACGCTGTAAAGGGTTTATGAATAGGCGTTTAATCATATTAAAGATTAAAAAACGTGTAAATATACAGCTGTAAATTGTAAGTTACATTTTATTTAATGCCATTTAGAACAAAACTATTTGAGTTTTACTGAAGTAGTTATATCGTGCGTGTAAATTAATAATAATTAAGGTAATTAAGTGCTCAAAAATAAAACAATAGGCAGCATGTTAATCGTAGCTGGTACCACAATTGGTGCTGGCATGCTTGCTTTACCTATCGCCTCTGCTGGTTTAGGTTTTATGACTGCACTTGCACTTATTGTTGCAAGCTGGGTATTAATGACTTACACCGCTTTACTGATGTTAGAGCTACATCAATTTGCCCCACGTGATGCCACGTTGAATACACTTGCTAAACGCTGGCTTGGGAAGCGTGGTCAATACATTGCCAATTTTTCTATGGTGTTTTTATTTTATGCTTTATGCGCAGCGTATATTGCAGGCGGTGGTGCACAGCTTCAAGAACGAATTAATCTTGGATTTGATTTAGACATGGCTCCCCAATTTGGGTCTGTCATATTAGCGGTCATTATTGCAAGCGTAGTTACACTGGGAACAAGCAAAGTAGATAAATTCAATAGAGTGCTGTTTACAATTAAAGTGATTGTTTTAGCCAGCCTATTTTATATGCTTACACCTTATGTACAAGCCAAGCATTTACTCGAAATGCCAGTACAACAAGGATTAATATTATCCGCGATCCCTGTCGTCTTTACCTCTTTTGGATTTCATGGCTCTATTCCATCAATCGTGAAATACGTAGGCCTTGACGTAAAAACGCTTCGTAAAGTGATGATTGCAGGCGCGGCACTTCCTTTAGTTATTTATATTTTTTGGCAATTACTAAGCCAAGGTATTATGAGCCAAAGCGATTTACTTAATAGCGAAGGTTTGAGCGGGTTTGTAGCCAGTGTTGCAAGCATTGCACATAATTCAAATGTGTCGGTAGCGGTAAAGTTATTTGCTGATTTAGCACTAGCAACTTCATTTTTAGGTGTAAGCTTGGGTTTATTTGACTTTTTTGCCGATACATTCAAGCAAGTCGATAACAACGTAGGCCGAATTAAAACCGCGCTTGTTACGTTTATACCGCCTTTGGGGTTTGCCCTTTTTTACCCGCAAGGGTTTATTATGGCTCTAGGTTACGCTGCTATAGCTTTAGTTGTATTAGCTGTATTTTTACCTGTTGCTATGGTTTATAAGCAACGAGGTTCAGCAAGCACTGTCACTGGTTATAAAGTACAAAGTGGTAGTATTGGGCTATTAATTGCAGGGTTATGTGGCGTGCTAATAATTGCTGCGCAATTTATGCAAATGGCGGGGTTTATACCCGCAATTGGTTAAACCGTACTTTTGTAACAACAAAATTTAGTTAATAAAAAACCGCATACCATTATTAATGGAGTGCGGTTTTTTTATATTAACTGCTCATTTACAAACGTCAGCCACTGCATTTGCAAAGTAATCAAGGTTTGCTTTGCTAACACCCGCTACATTTACGCGGCTTGAGCCAACAATGTATATACCGTATTCTTTTTGTAATCGCTCAATTTGCTCTTTATTAATACCCAAGAACGAAAACATACCGTGTTGACGTTCAATAAACGAAAAGTCTTGCGCTATGTCTTTTGATGCTAGACTTTCTTTAATTAAACTACGAAGGCCATTAATACGTGTACGCATTTCATCAAGTTCAGCATGCCACATTTGCGTAAGCTCTGTACTGCTTAGAATAGTGTTAACAATATCAGCGCCATGTGCCGGAGGCATTGAGTAAATACTACGTACCACACTTAACATTACTGAGTTAGACACATCAGCTGTTGCACTGTCTTTTGCGATTAATGAACATGCACCTATACGCTCACGGTATAGACCAAAGTTTTTAGAGCACGAAGAGCAAATAATTAACTCTTCTACGGCGTCGGCTAAAATACGTAGCCCGCGTGCGTCTTCTTCAAGTGAAGAACCAAAACCTTGATAAGCAATATCTACTAACGGTGTAAAGCCAACCTCTTTGGCAAGCTCTGCAACGGTTTTCCACTGCTCTTCGTTTAAATCCATACCACTTGGGTTATGACAACATGCATGTAACAGCACTACATCACCCTTTGGTACTTGCTTAAGGGTATTGATCATTTCATCAAATAACAGATCTTTATTTTCGTAGTCGTAGTACGGGTATTCTTTGACGGTTAAACCTGCCGCTTCAAATAAACTAATGTGGTTTGCCCAAGTCGGCGTTGTAACCCACACGGTTGCATCTGTATTACAGCGTTTAATAAATTCAGCAGCAACACGAAGTGCGCCTGTACCACCTGGTGCTTGTGCAGTACGAACACGATTAGCCAATAATGCTTGGTGCTCACCAAGTAATAGCTGTTCCATTTTTTGACAGTAATCTAAGTTACCTGCTAAGCCAATATAAGATTTGCTTGTTTCATTTTCCAAACGGAACGCTTCTGCTTTTTTTACTGCATTTAGTACAGGTGTATTGCCGTGCTCATCTTTGTAAACACCCACACCTAAATCAATTTTATTAGGGTTTGTGTCTTGTTTGTAGGCCGCCATAAGGCCAAGGATCGGATCAGTTGGTAATGGTTTTAATACTGAGAACATGGGCTATCTCTTATCTATATTTATGGGTTAGCAATTAAGCTTAGCTTAACATAAAAGCACATCACGTTGACTAGTGTTATTTACACTAGTGAATGAGGAATTTTAATACAACATGCAATTAAAATGGCCAGTACTTTTTCATCAAAAAAATCATTATTAAATGCTTCCGCATCAATAATACCTACGCAATCATTTTGAGCATTAAACAAAGGCAAACACACTTCAGATTTAACTTTAGGGTCACAGGTATAATATTCTCCACCTTGTGCCAAGTATTGCTCTACATTATTAATAATGCGGCCTTTTTGAGATAAAGCCACTTGAACGTTATTGCTTCCTGCAGCAAAGGCTTGTGTAAGCGGAAATAAAGGACGGCTAGGCACGCCATGATAAGCAAGCTTTAATAGTTGTTTACCTTCGTCAGTGTCCGTTGATTGATAAATACCATACCAGTCAACACCCGTTTGCGAGTGCACATAGTTAACAATACTTTGCAGCTGTGCAAGCTTGTCATTGGTATTGCTATCGTTATTTATGAAATCAGCAAGGTTGAAAGGTTCATCTTGCAAGTAACCAAATAAGCTACATGCTCCGCCTTCGCCTAATTCAGGTATTTGATACTGCCAACGAGTTTCTGGCAAAGATGTATGCGCAAGATAATTCTCGAGCTTTTCAAGCTCGGCTGAAATTAAGTTTGCATCGACGCTTAACTGCGCTTGCGTTAAATAAGAAGAAATCATTTGGCCATCCATACATCTAAAGTTTCAAGGATAATAGCATGGATATTTTCGCAGAGCTAGATCATCTTATAGCACATTTCAACTTGGTTACCGCTTGCGTTGTAAGTCACTTTTTCTGCTATTTCTTCAAGCAATGACAGGCCCCGACCAAATTCATTATTACCACTCATTCTATCATTTGACTGACTACTAAACCCCCTACCCGAATCACAAATCATAAAATGGAGGCTAAGTGTATCTGGGCAATAACGTATATCAATGATGATCATGGCATCTTTTAGCTCACTTATTGCCTTTTCACGCATTTCATAAAATTTAAAAAAACCGTCTTCCTGAAGTTTAATCGCAGAGTCTAATCCTAAAACACCATGATCAAGTGAGTTATTGTAAGCTTCAGAAAGGAGTAAAAATATGTTTGAGCGGTGATCATTTAATCCTTCAATACGACTAAGAATATTTACAATGTCGTAGACGGGATCAGTTTGTTTAATTTGTTTTGAATTTAGGCTCAATGACAAATTAAAAGCAAGCGTTGAGAAAGGTTCTCTGGGCTTTTCTTCCATCGGCAAAGGCAAGCAGTTAAGCAGCACAATGCTTACATCGTCTTGTTGTTGTAAGCCCTGTGCAAAATCGCTGACATGAGCAATTATATCCTCACAGGTGATCATAGGCTTACTTTGCAGGGTGGCTATAAAGCGGTCTTCGGCAAAAAAATCATCTTGTTTATTTGTCGTTTCTATTATGCCGTCGGTAGCAAGCACTAAACGCGTATCACTATTTACTTCAAAATGTATTAAGTCGTACTCAAATTCATGTTTGTCTAATATGCCCAGTGCCATATGCTGAGACTCTAGCGTTTTTTTTATATTGCCTTCGCTATCAATCAAGTATGCATCAGGTAAACCACCAAGCCACGCTGATATACTTTTTCCAGATGCACTGAGCTCTACAATAGTCGCCGCACAAAACATGTGCCCTGGTAGCAGGTTGTATAAAAGCGTATTTAACTCAAAAGCAATATCATTAACGGCCTTGCCTTTATTTACCATTGTATAAAATGCACGAGATACAGGAAGTGCACCAATAGCAGCTGCTAGACCATGCCCGGTAAAATCGCCCAGCATACAATACAAGTTACCTATTGGACTTTGCGCAACTAAAAACATGTCGCCGTTAAACATAGAAGCGGGAGATAAATTAAAGTCGAGGTGCTGCTTAAAACCATCTTGATTTTCGAGCGAATTATTAAAAATATGCTCAACAATTTCGTGTTCACGCTCAATTTGATTATGGTGATATTCGAGAAGTTGCTTTTGCTGATTCGCTTTTTTACTTAATTCTCGGGTTCTTCTATGCGCTTTAATTTTTGCGTTAAGGATTACTTTATCAAATGGTTTATGAATAAAGTCATCCCCACCAACCTCTAAACATTTTTCAAAACTTGCTTTGTCATCTAAAGAAGTAATAAAAATAATAGGTAAATAAACGTCACTGTGATTATTTTTTATTATTTTGGCTGTCTCAAAACCGTCCATAACTGGCATAATTACATCGAGTAACACAATGTCTATGGGTTCATGTTCGAGGATTTTAATGGCTTCTTGGCCGTTATAGGCCATCGATATTTGATACCCCTCATCTTTAAGCATTTGACTTAGTAAAATACGGTTTAATGCCTGGTCATCGACAATAAGAACGTGTGCTGCCATTAGCTAATGTCAAATTTCTTATCGAAGCGCGATATTTGTAGTATTTTTTTAAGCTGTGGCTGGCAATTAGTAATTTCAAACACAGTCACTTTATCTTCTAATGTTTTTTTCATATTTAAAAGCATACCCAGGGCAGAACTATCCATGTAGTCAGTTTCTCTTAAATCAACAATAACTTTATTAGTGCCATTGTCTATTTGTGCATAGGCTTGGCGAAAAGACTGAACTAAATTAAAGTCAAACTTTCCCTTTATTTGTATTGTTAACGCTTTTCCATCGGCTGATGTACGAGTAGTTAAATTCATTGATTTCTCCGTTAAATGTATCTTTGACTAAATATAACCTGTTAAAACTATTTAGCAAAAAGAAAAACACACAACTGCAAATTTGCTATCATTTACGCCATTATTTAATACATTTTGACTGAATAAGGTAAACCATGACAGATAGTCACTTAGTATATTCAACAAGCACTGGACGCATTGACCAGCCAAAACCAGAAAAAGAGCTTGATATTAAGCTCTTCAAAGATGGTTTTGTGCGTATTGAGCGTCAAACAAAAGGCCGTAAAGGAAAAGGCGTAATGCTTGTAGTTGGCATTGACCCAAAAGAACATGACTTAAAAAAGTTAGCTAAAACAATAAAGAGTAAAATGGGCCAAGGCGGCGCTGTAAAAGAAGGTATTATTGAAGTTCAAGGCGATGACCGAGATAAATTAAAAGCGATTTTAGAAGGCTTAAAATTTAAAGTGAAAATTGCGGGTGGTTAACCCGCAATTATAAACTACATTACTTTTTTAAATGGTACTTCACCCAGCTTAGTATATAAGTCTGGTAAATCAGATTCAGGAATTGGGCGGCTGTAATAGTACCCTTGCACTATAAAGCAGTTGTTATTTTGTAAAAACTCTACTTGCTCTATGGTTTCTACCCCTTCGGCAACGACATCTAAATTAAGCTTTTGAGCCATTGCTATGATAGCGGCTGTAATTTCCATATCATTGCTATCTTCTGGGATATCTTGCACAAATGAACGATCTATTTTGAGTATATCCACCGGAAAGCGTTTTAAATAACTCAGTGAAGAATAACCCGTTCCAAAATCGTCAATTGAAATAGAAATACCTAACGCTTTTAACTGATGAAGTTGTGTAATAGCGGCCTCTACGTTCCCCATTAACATGCTTTCGGTTAACTCTAAATGTAAGCGCTCAGCCGATACACCTGATGTAATAATCATTTTACTTAGGGTTGGCACAAGATTCGAATCTTTAAATTGGCGAGCAGATAAGTTTATAGATACATTATTTTCACGGTTTTGCTCTGTTAATCTCACAACAAAATTACATGACTCCTGTAATACCCACTCACCTAATTCAACAATAAGCCCTGTCGCCTCAGCAATCGGAATAAACTTATCCGGCGGTATTAACCCTTCTGTTGGGTGGAACCACCTTAATAAGGCCTCGTATCCAACAACCTGTTGAGTACGGCTATCGATTTGTGGCTGATAATAAACCACAAACTGGTCTTCTTTTAATGCAATACGCAGTTCGTTTTCAATGAATAAGCGCTCATTTGCGGCCGCATTAAGTTCTTGGCTATAAAAGTGGAACGTATTACGCCCTTTTTCTTTTGCCTCGTACATCGCTAAATCAGCATGCTTTAATAATTGGTCTTCTTCTAGGCTATCGTACGGCGCCATAGTAATACCAATACTGGCACTTATAATGACCTCATTATTGCCCAGCATGATAGGCATACTAAGTGTTTGCTGAATTGTATTTGCCACATCGGTTGCGTGTTCTTGGCTTTCGATACCACTCAATAGTACTGCAAACTCATCACCACCCAAGCGTGCAATAGTATCTTCAGAGCGAAGACGTTTTTTAAGTCTATTTGCAACCTGTATTAATAGTTGATCGCCCGCATCGTGGCCAAGGGTGTCGTTTATGCGTTTAAACTCATCCAAATCAAAGTAAAAAAGTGAAAACGCGTAATGACCGCGTTCTGCAAGTGCAAGAGATTTGCGCAGCTGCATTCTAAAGAAGGTTCTGTTTGCCAAACCTGTTAGCGTGTCAAAATAAGCCAACTGTTCCATTTTGCGTTGGCTTTCTTTAACAAACGAAATATCTTGTGCAGAAGCAACATAACTGGTGATATTGCCCCCCTCTTCACGTATTGGTGAAACGCTTAATGAAACCCATATAGGCTGTTTACCTTTGCTTTCAATTAAGGTATCGCCGCGCCAATAGTTGCGACTACGAAGATCAATATCAATATCTTCAACCAAAATCGCCATATCTGAAGCAACAATATTTAAAAGGGGTGCTCGGGTAAAGTGGCTTTCAGGGTACCCAGTCATTTCTAACATTTTAGGGTTAACGTATTCAATAACAAAGTTTTCGTCAGTTATAACTACACCTGTTCCTGAGAAAGCGACTGCTTTTGATAATCGGTTAGCTGCTTTTTCGGCTATTTCTTTTTCTGAAATTCGCTGGTTAAGTCCGTCAATTAATTTACGAATTTCAATCGTCATATCTTTAAACGAACCGTTAAGCGTACCAATTTCGTCTTTGTTCTCTTCTGGGAATTTAGTATCAAGTTTTCCTTGTCCAAAACTCGACACCGCATAAACAAGTGAATGCAATCGGCGTAACACAAGATGCTGCAATGCTTGATGCAATAACAAGGCAACTAAAATAGCGTAAAGAATAAAGAGGCCAAAAAACTTAAACTTTAAATCTTGCAGTGCAGACAATGTAGAAGAACGCTTTTTATAAACGCCTATATACCAATCTAGTTCATCAATTTTTTGAATATTGATTAAGTGTGCCTCATCATTTTGTAAAAATGAGCTGGCATACTCAGGAAGCTTGGTCGCAATTGCTTCACCTACAATTGACTTAAGCTGTGGGTTTACAAACTCGTCCATAACTACTGTTTTGTTATTTTTTCCGTATTCAGCAAGTAATGAAGCACTTAAATCTGGGTGAGCTAATAATTGGCCTTTGCTATCAAAAACGAGTAAGTTTTTTTCTTTGTCTCCTATGGGTAAAAAAGACACGAGTTTATTAAGCGTAATATCACTGCCTGTAACCCCTATAAATTCATTATTCGAATAAATAGGAACCAGTAAACTGATCACCCAATCATGCCATACCCTATCGTAATAAACCTTTGACCATTCTGGTTCTATTGAGTTACCTAAGCTTTCTCGAACATACTTGTAAGTTGAGCCTGCGCTTACCCGAAAATCAGCAGGGGCATTTAACGCCCAATTAGGAGGCGATATCCTAATAAAGTCATCATTCGTAATAAGGTAAAAATTGTAGAAGTCATAAACTAGTGTTGGTGAAATAACATCCCAGAGTGCTTCAGAATTATTAAATAGCTGTTTGTAAAAAGGACTGTACTTTTCTTGTGGTAAAAAAGCGGCCGATAAGCCATCAGATGAAGCGCTTCGAATCGTACCATCACTGTTAAACTGTAGTTGCGCTTTACTGGTTAGATCAATGGGGGAGTTTTTTTGAAATAACTGCTCATTAACTATGTTGTTAGCTTGCTTAGCAATATTTACTTTAGTTTTTATTCGTTCTTTAAATTGCCTTACTAATAAATCGGTCGAGCTTTTTAGTACTTCATGCTCTTCAAAAACCAGCTGTTTTTCCTCTGATTTAAGCATAAAAAATGCAGCACAAACACCCGCAATTAAACAAATTGAAGATATAAGTAACGACAGTTTTACACTTAAAGAGTTTATTCCAAAACGCGATGGAGGGCGTCTATATAGCACAAGCCAACCTTAATTATTAATAATTGTTATTATTTAGCTGTTAATGAAATATACCAGATTCAAATTCATTATTATAAATTTTTTGTAAACTTTATAAAAAAATTACAAAAGTTGAAATAATCAATACTTAAGCACTATGTTAGTAAAGTATATTATTGACATTACTCCTAACTCTCCATACATTAAGTGCATGAACATATTTAATTCTCGCACTATTTTTTCTTTTTTTAGCTTCTTTATATAAAGAGGCTTGCCTGTTTGTGAGATAAATCAATCGAATAGTAAAGCCTCCCAACCGGGAGGCTTTTTTGTATATGCTGCGTTTACGCAGATTAATTTTGGAATGAGGAAACCAAAAATGACCAACGATGTTTTAAACACCTTAAGACATGATATAAACGAAATAGATTCTGATTTACTCGTACTGCTAGCTAAGCGACGTCGTATTAGTCACGGCGTTGTCGAATATAAGATTGCGAATAATAAACCCATTCGTGATGAGGCTCGTGAATTAGCATTGCTTGAAAAACTCATTGGTTACGGTAAATCACTCGGCTTGGATGCGTATTATGTAAATAATGTTTTTCAAACAATCCTGGAAGACTCAGTACTTCATCAACAAGCAATGCTTCAAAAAAATCTAAATCCTGATGCTTTAAGTGAAACACATCGTGTGACTTACCTTGGTGGGCAAGGTTCATATAGTCAATTAGCTTGCCATAAATACTTTAGTCGTCGTCCAGGAAAGCTTGTTGAAATAGGTTGTTCATCGTTTGAAGAAATCACCTCAAAAGTAGAAAACGGACAAGCCGATTTTGGTTTACTTCCCATTGAAAATACAAGCTCAGGGAGCATTAATGAAGTATTTGATTTGCTTCAGCATGCGCAAGTCTCTATTGTTGGTGAAGTAACACACAGTGTTGAACATTGTTTATTAGCTTCACCGGACACTCAACTAGCCCAAATTACAAAATTATTTGCACACCCTCAACCGTTTGCACAATGCAGCCGCTTTTTGCAAGGGTTAGGTGATTTACAACAAGAAACCTGTGATTCAACATCCTCGGCGCTTCAATCTGCGCTAAGCACACCAAATAGTGCTGCCATTGGTTCAGCCCAAGCCGGCAAGAATGTAGGACTCGAAGTTATTAAATCAAACTTAGCTAACCAAAGCGAAAACCACAGCCGCTTTATAGTCGTAGCGCGTAAGCCTTTACATGTGTCGAATCAAATACCAACAAAGACCAGTTTAATTATGTCTACTAAACAACAGGCTGGTTCACTTGCTGATGCACTGATGATTTTTAAGCAACACAAAATAAACTTAGTAAAATTGGAATCTCGTCCTACTCCGGGCAATCCGTGGGAAGAAGTGTTTTATGTTGATTTAGAGGCAAATCTAGCCGACGGCCAAGTAAAAGAAGCGTTAGAAGAACTTAAAGAACATACCCAATATGTCCGCATATTAGGCTGCTACCAAAGTGAAACGTTGCAAGCCGTCAGTGTTAATACTTAAATATAAAACTAAAAGGGGCCAGATTCGGCCCCTTTGAGATTGCATTATTAATGTCACAAATTTAGTCGAGTACTTTAGCGTCATTCGCTTTGTTAAGTAAGCTGCGGCTTTGTGTTAGAAAATGCGCGGTAGAGTCTGAAAAATAAGATTTTGCATCGGCAAATGCATCTATTAACGCCGCTTTGTTGCCATTCCTTAATTTTTCGAGTGTTTGTGCAAACGTATCTTGGTATTGAGCCAATAGACTTTCTACATCGTCAAATTGAGCTAACATAATATCTGAATAAAGTTCGGGAGATTGTGCAAACAAGCGTCCCACCATCATTAGTTCTAATTGGTATATTGGCGACGAACAGCTTCGTAACTCTGCCAAAGTATGGCTTTGTTTTGCTAGAAACTGCCCATAAACAAACGTTGTTAAATGTCGCATTACCTGAATTATTTGCATAGCTTCATCGTGTTTTTTAGCATCTAGCTCTACAAGCTGACATCCCCACACTTGTAACTGCTCTAATAGCCCTTTGGCCGCTTGATGATGCCTGCCTTCACAAACCACCACGGTTTGTTTTACCCAATGTGAAATATCTGGGCCAAACATTGGGTGCAAACCGACAACCGGGCCGCTATGTGCAGCCTTTAGCGCTTTAATTGGCGATTGCTTTACTGATGTTATATCAACAAGCAAACACTCTTCATCTAGTTTCGGTAGTTTAGCAACTACAGATTCTAAAGCATTAATTGGTACACTGATCATAACCAGTTTTGCGCCACTCAAAATTTTGTGAGCATCATCTTGTTGATCTTTATCTAGCACTTTAACTTCGTAGCCCGAGCGCATAAATTGCTGCGCGAATAACTGGCCCATTGCCCCCTGCCCACCCACAATAACTATAGGAGAAAGCGATGGCGCTACACAAGCTAGCTTAGCCTGCTGATTTTGATATGCTTCACGCATCATCCGTCTGAGAATGTCTTCTACTAAATCAGGGCTCACACTTTGGCTAATTGCTTCTTCCCGCCTTGCTGCTAGTAACTCAGCTTCACGTTCTGGTGCATGTAAAGGCGCACCTGTTTGCTGTTTGATTTCACCGATTTTTTGGGTAATACCATTACGTTTAGCTAGTAAGGCAACCAGCTGCGTATCACATTCATCTATGCCTTTTCTCAGCTGGGCTAAATCACTTATATCTGCCACGTTCAATCTCACCATAAAACCAAATATCGTAAATATAAATTTACATAAAGGTAAACTAATCAATACAATAAATACTAACAGGATATGTAAACCGTTAAAAGAGCAGAGCAAATATAGATTAGTAAAAACCGAAGTTGTAGCACAGAGGTAATAGAGAAATAACTCACTGACTGTTAACCAGCTTAACATTAGATTGCAAAGCGTATGCTTAATAAAGTTTTAAAAAATTTGCGCATCGCAAAAAAACGGCTTATAACCACAAAATTTTCAATAACATCTAGGAAAGTTTTGGTTGTTAGAGTAATTAATACCTATTTAATTAATAGAATAATCTACTTGGTAGTTATTAAACCCTGTTGGTAGCACAAAAACTTATTGGTTGTTCTACATCATAATTATTAACGCGATTAGCGTCAGTAATTCCCCCCTCAAACAAGTTAAATATTACAAAACACCTGAACTCTTATTCTAATAAGTGTTCCTTTATAAAAACGAAAACGGGTTGCAATCCGAAGACTGCAACCCGTTTTTTTGCGTTGATAAACAGCGCGTATTAGTTAAGTTTTTCTCTAATACGTGCAGATTTACCAGAACGCTCACGTAGGTAGTAAAGCTTAGCACGGCGAACTGCACCGCGACGCTTAACTGTTACGCTATCGATAAGAGGGCTGTGCGTTTGGAATACACGCTCAACACCTTCACCGTTCGAGATTTTACGAACTGTGAATGCTGAGTGAAGACCACGATTACGCTTAGCGATTACAACACCTTCAAAGGCCTGTAGACGCTCTTTAGCACCTTCTTTTACTTTTACCTGTACAACCACTGTATCACCAGGGCCAAATGCAGGTACGTCTGTTTTAAGCTGCTCTTCTTCAAGCGCTTTAATAATATTTTGGTTTACTTTTGCCATTATGTTTCTCACTTTCCTAGGTGTAACTGTCTTCTAGCCACAAGCTTTTTGGTACTCTTGCTGAAATTCTGCGAGTAATACCGCTTGCTCCTCAGTCAGAGCTAGGTTATGCAACAAGTCAGGACGTCGTAACCAAGTTCTGCCTAATGACTGCTTAAGCCGCCACTTTGCTATCGCTTGGTGATTACCACTGAGCAATACAGCAGGAACCTGTTTGTCGTCCAATGTTTCTGGTCGTGTATAGTGAGGACAATCTAGCAAGCCATCCGAAAATGAGTCTTGCTCTGCTGATTGATTGTGTCCTAATACGCCTGGCACCAATCGCGCTACTGCGTCAATTAGTGTCATGGCTGGTAGTTCACCACCACTCAAAATAAAATCACCAATTGACCATTCTTCGTCAACGTATGACTCTATTATTCTCTCATCTACACCTTCATATCGACCGGCAATCAAAATCAGTTTTTCAGAGTTAGCTAATTCGCTAGCCCCTTGCTGATCAAGTTTGCGCCCTTGTGGGGACATATAAATTACTTTAGCACCGTCGCCTGCCGCTTTTTTAGCATCAAGGATGGCTTTTTCTAATGGTTTAACCATCATTAACATACCCGGTCCGCCCCCGTAAGGACGATCATCTACGGTTTTATGCTTATCTAAAGCATAGTCTCGAGGATTCCAGCAGTTAAAATCGATTAATCCATTTTTTACTGCGCGACCAGTAACCCCTTGTTGGGTAATAGCATCAAACATGTCCGGGAAAAGGCTTATCACCCCTACCCATAATGAACTAGTTTGAGTCATTAAAACCCAGGATCCCAGTCTACGGTAATTTCTTTTACGTCGTATTTAACCTCTTTTATAACTGAGTCAGTTAAAAAAGGAATTAAACGCTCCGATTGACCAAATGCATCTTTACTGTTTGCTTTCACAACCAGTACGTCATTTGAGCCTGTCTCCATCAAGTCATCAACAATGCCTAAGTTATAACCTTTATCAGTCATAACCGACATGCCAATGAGATCTCGCCAATAAAACTCACCTTGCGGGAGTTCTGGTAATTGCGTTGCATCCATTGAGATTTCTGCATGGGTATAAGCCATTGCTTCGTCTCGGTCGTTTACTTGCGCAAATTTAGCGATAAAGCCTTTGTTGTGGCGACGCCAGTCGACCACTTCTAAGGACTGCCATTTACCTTGTTGCCCTATCAACCACGGGCTGAAATCGAAGATCCCTGCGGGATCATCAGTAAATGAATGTACCTTAAGCCAGCCCTTTATACCATAAGGGGCGCCGAGCTTTCCTACGACAATTATTGATGAGGTGTTCTCTTGACTCATGGTTACACTTACGCCTATTAAGCCGCTTTACGAGCGTCTTTAACTAATTTAGCTACACGATCTGAAAGACCTGCGCCCTGACCTACCCAGTGATCTACACGAGATAAATCTAAGCGAAGTTTTTCTTCCTGACCCGAAGCGATTGGGTTAAAGAAACCAACTTTCTCGATGAAGCGACCGTCACGCGAGAAACGGCTATCCGCAACCACAATTTGATAGAAAGGGCGTTTTTTAGCGCCACCACGTTGCAAACGAATAGTTACCATACCGTCCTCTAAATAGATTGACTGTTTTCATTAATAAGATTTACTCCCCAGTATGGGGAGCCGGTGAATTGTACGAGTTTTTAGCAATAACGCAAGTAAGAAGTGAAGCAAAAAGCCAGTTTAGTAGGTTAAACCGTGATCTAGGCTAAAAATTAGAGCTAATGCAGTATTGAGTGCATAAATTATTCAACAAAAAAGGAGCGTTATGCTCCCTTTTTGTATTCATTGTGCTCAAATTAAACACAATGCTTATTCAATTTCTAGAATTTTGGACCGCCGCCACCCATCATGCCAGGTGGTAACATCCCTTTCATACCGCGCATCATTTTTTGCATGCCGCCCTTGCCTTTCATTTTTTTCATCATTTTTTGCATTTGCGTGAACTGTTTAAGTAGCTTATTTATCTCTTGTACTTGTGTGCCTGAACCAGCTGCAATACGCTTTTTGCGCGACCCTTTAATTATTTCAGGACGAGCACGCTCTTGCTTTGTCATAGAACTAATAATGGCTTCCATTTGGATAAATGTTTTATCACCCATTTGGCCTTTCACTGCATCTGGTAAGTTAGACATGCCAGGGAGTTTATCAAGCATCGACATCATCCCCCCCATATTTTTCATTTGCTTTAACTGATCAGCAAAGTCATCAAGTGTAAAACCGGCACCTTTAAATACTTTTTCGGCAACTTTTGCAGCTTGCTCTTTATCCACTTTCATTTCAACTTCTTCGATTAATGAAAGTACATCACCCATGCCTAAAATTCGCGATGCAATACGATCAGGGTGAAATGGTTCAAGTGCATCGGTGCGTTCACCAACACCCATAAACTTAATTGGTTTGCCGGTTATGTGACGAATAGATAAAGCAGCACCACCTCGAGCATCACCATCTGTTTTTGTTAGTATTACACCGGTAAGCGGTAGAGCTTCGTCAAATGCTTTTGCAGTATTTGCCGCATCTTGACCTGTCATAGCATCAACAACAAATAGTGTTTCGATTGGATTTATCGCTGAATGAAGATCTTTAATCTCATCCATCATATCGCTATCCACGTGCAAGCGACCCGCAGTATCAACTAGTACAACATCGATAAATTTCTTTTTAGCGTGAGTAATAGCAGCTGTAGCAATATCAACTGGCTTTTGTGATATGTCACTTGGGAAGAAATCTACATCAACTTCCGTCGCTAGCGTTTCAAGCTGTTTTATTGCTGCAGGACGATAAACATCGGCACTTACAACAAGCACTGATTTTTTCTTGCGCTCTTTTAAAAACTTAGCAAGTTTACCCACACTGGTCGTTTTACCCGCACCTTGCAGGCCGGCCATCATAACAACTGCTGGCGGTTGTGCATTAAGGCTTAGCTCTTCGTTTGCTTCGCCCATCGCTTTTTCAAGCTCTTCACGCACAATTTTTACAAACACTTGTCCAGGCGTTAAGCTTTTAGTTACTTCAACACCCACTGCACGTTCTTTAACTTGCTTTACAAAATCGCGAACAACTGGCAAAGCTACATCGGCTTCCAAAAAGGCCATGCGCACTTCGCGAAGAGTATCTTTGATATTGTCTTCTGTTAGGCGGCCACGGCCACTGATATTTTTTAAGGTTTTACCTAATCGTTCTTGGAGATTCTCAAACATGTATCGGTTCCGATAAAACGTTATACCAATTTAATTACGCAGCCGATTTAACTAGCGGCTCGACTAATGATATTGATATTATTAAATTTGAATTAAAAACAGTATACCGTAAATAGTGGCGGACAATACAGTGTTCAAGTGCAGTGAATTAAGTTTCTTTTTTAAGGTCTATTCATTTGCGTTGCTATAAAATACAATGCGTTTGTACTTGAAAGGATTTTTTTGACTCAAATTAAGTGGCCCAAGCAAAATGCTGATTATCAGTTTAACTATTATCACCAGTATATTTTATGTGTTAGCAACGTCACATGTACTTTCACGGCTTTTTCATAAACAAGGCCCTAGCCAAAAAATAACGGTCATTTTAAGTACTGTTGCTATATTGGCGCATATGCTGTTATTGGTAAATTCGGTATTTCGATCTGACGGACAAGATTTAAGCATCGTAAATGTAGCACTGCTGACTTGTTGGGTTATAGTTGTATCTGTGACTGCCGTGTCGCTTAAGTTCCCAGCTACTTTATTATTGCCTGTGGTGTATGGATTTGCAGCCCTTTTAACTGTTGCGAGCTTGTTTATACCCCATCATATATTACTGCAAAGTGTAGACGTTGAGCTTGGTTTGGTTGCTCATATATCACTTTCCTTACTTGCTTATTGTATTTTGATTATTGCAACCTTATACGGCGTACAATTTTACTTTATAGATAAACGCCTTAAGCGCAAAGACTTCGCTATTGTGCACAGTCATTTGCCTCCACTGATGGTAGTGGAGCGCCAGCTATACCAACTTCTTAATCTTGGCACTGCACTGCTTACAGTTGCGCTCGTTTGCGGATTTGTATTTCTCGATGGCATGTTTGCCAAAGAGTTTATCCATAAAACCATACTTTCGTTGGTAGCATGGGCAATTTTTGTTGTTGTCGCACTTGGCCATATTAAACAAGGCTGGCGTGGTAAACCTGTGGTCATTACCATCATGGTTGCAGCATTTACCCTCACATTGGCCTATTTTGGCAGCCGTTTTGTACAAGAAGTGGTGCTAAACAAGTTTTAACTTGACTCTAGTAGCTCACTCTAGCTTAATACGCATTGATTTATAAAAAAAGGATCCATCGTTGGACGACATATCGACAAGTACCCTGTTTATCTCATTAGGATTATTGGTACTTTTTTCTGCTTATTTTTCTGGTTCAGAAACCGGGATCATGTCAATCAATCGTATACGCTTGCGACATCTTGCAAAGCAAGATCACCGCGCAGCTAAACGAGTCAGTAAGTTACTTAGCCGTCCCGATAGGCTTATAGGTCTCATTTTAATTGGTAACAACTTAGTAAATATAGCGGCGGCTCAAGTAGCCACTATTATAGGTATTCGTTTATATGGTGATTTAGGTATTGCGGTAGCAACAGGTGTGCTTACCTTAGTTGTACTTATATTTGCCGAAGTAACGCCTAAAACACTTGCAGCGCTCTATCCTGAAAAAGTAGCCTTCCCAAGCTCAGTAATCCTTAAAGGGTTACTTAAAATAATGTTCCCGTTTGTTGTAGTTGTAAACTGGCTAACTAACGGCATATTACGTTTATTTGGTATTAGTGCGGCTCAAATTGATGAGCACAGCATGAGTAAAGAAGAATTAAAAACGGTAGTTAATGAGTCAGGTGCTTTATTACCTGCTCGCCACCAGAGTATGTTGACTTCTATTTTAGATTTAGAGCAAGTCACTGTTGAAGACATTATGATCCCACGTAACGAAATTGTGGCAATTGATATAAACGACGATTGGAAAGTAATTAGCCGTCAACTAACACATGCGCAGCATACGCGTGTTTTACTGTACCGTGATAACATTGATGATGCCGTTGGTTTTATTCACTCACGTGATGCACTGCGCCTTTTAACAAAAGAGCAGTTTGACAAACCGTCGCTGTTGCGTGCCGTTCGCGAAATATACTTTATCCCTGAAGGGACGTCACTAAATACCCAGCTCTTTAAGTTTCAACAATCCAAAGAGCGAATTGGTATAGTGGTCGATGAATACGGCGATATTCAGGGATTAGTAACACTTGAAGACATTTTAGAAGAAGTGGTGGGCGACTTTACTACCACTCAAACGCGTACGCCAAGTGAAGAAGTAACTACGCAATCTGATGGCTCGTTTATTGTAGATGGTGGCGCAAACGTTCGTGACTTAAACAAAGAAATGGAATGGGACTTCCCTCTTGATGGTCCTAAAACATTGAGTGGCTTAATTGTTGAATATTTAGAAGATATCCCCGACGCAAATATCAGTTTACGTATTGCGGGTTATCCATTAGAAGTACTCGAAGTAAAAGAAAACATGATTAAGTTAGTTAAAATACAGCCTAAAAAGCGTACTCGCCAATAACAAATAAGGAGCCAATAGGCTCCTTATTCACGCTGTTTTTCGATTACGTAAATAACCGTTCCAACCAACCTTTATCAAGTTCATCCTCACATCGTTTTAATTGCGCACCATAACGGCTCGCTCTGTTTTTTACCTTGTTAGCTACGCTCATGAGCCACTTTTTTTTCTTGTAAGTGCCACGTTTATATCCCCCCCAACCTTCATGATAATTGAGGTATTGAGCGTAAGCATCCCATTTAGAAATGCCGTTTACTTTATGCGTTTTATAAACAAACCATGCCATAAAATCGATTGCATCATCAAAGTCATCTCTATCAGCTCCACTGTTCCCTGTTTCACGAACGTAATCAGCCCAAGTAGGAGTTTTGGCTTGTGAATAGCCATATGCTGAGCTTGCTCTACCTGTTGGTATGATCCACAAAAAGTATTCCATTGGTGGCGCTGCATCGTGTTTAAATGAACTTTCTTGATACATCATGCTCATGAGTACATGTTTAGGAGAGCCCCATTTATCTTGCGCGTCTTTTGCATCAAAGTACCAGTCAGGCTTTTCTTCAAAAATTTTACACAGATCGTTTGGCTGTTTAGGGGGCGCTGTAGCACACCCGGCAAGGGTAAAAGCGAGAGTGAGAGATAAAATAAGTGCTTTTTTGTTCATTTTTTGTGTTCTCACTGAACTTTTATAAAAAGTGTTGGTCGTAGTAATTAATGCAGCTGTATAGCATTGTTTCATCCCTGAATAGTATTTACGCAGCCATATTAGGCTGCGTTTTTTTTGCGTGCATATTGGGTATCAGTTTTTATGAAAGTACTCATCTAAAAACATTGTAAACGACTGCGCATCTGCATCTTCTATACTACGCTGAGCTTCATTTGACAGCTCAACTTGCTGCTCAAGCCACGGCTTTAAAAACTCACTGTAGTCTGTGTTTACGTGGCTTTGCTTATACTTATTTGCTAAGTCTAAGGCAAAATGACCATTGTCTAAACCTGACTCTTTTAGTTTTGCTACATATCGCCCAGAGTAAGTAAGCGAAGGATCATTAACCCATGTGCTCATGCGCTCAATTGTTTCTGAGTAGTAACTAACGCCGTAAGCTTTATCCATCCACTTTGCAACATCTGTTAATTGAGAGAATATTTGATGACACCAAGATTGCAGACTACGCGGAGTATTATTATCATTGAGCATCAACCCTTGCTCTCTGCCCTGATTTACCACCGCATCTAAGTTTTCAGTACTACGAGCTTGTTCTTGCCAATCCATTTGTGGTGAATCTTTTAATAAGCAATACGTTAAAAATACATCTAAAAAGTGAATTTGCTCTATATCGATACCCACTTCACTAAACGGATTTACATCTAGTGCACGAATTTCAACATACTCTATACCTGCCCTTAATAAAGCATCCGTTGGTGTCTCACCACTGTTTGCATTACGTTTAGGGCGAATTGGCGAGTAAAACTCATTTTCTATTTGAAGAATGTTTTTATTTAACTGTTTTGGCTGTTCGCTAGTGTAGTCGTCAATATCACTGTAAATATCTGATGGCGTATTGATAGCTTTTTTCAAACCGGCAACGTATTCATCAAGCGAGTTATACATAACACGCAACGACGATTGTGCACTATTTGTGTACCCTAAGTTACCTAAACGCAGAGCAGTTCCTACCTCTAAATATAAGGTGCCTTTACCTAACTTTTTAAATGGTAAATCTGTTTTTCGACCTTGCAAAAATGAGTTACACAGTGCAGGCGATGCGCCAAACATGTAACTAATAAGCCACAGCTCACGTTTAAAGTTTCTTATCAGGGATAAATAACCATCAGATATAAAATCTTGCAAGCTCGCATTACTTTGCTTTAACGAGTGCAGAGACTTCCAAAGTGACTCTGGAAAAGAGATATTAAAATGCACACCAGCAATAGCCTGCATCATACTGCCGTATCGATTTTTTAGCCCTTCACGGTAAAGCGTCTTCATTTTACCTATATTTGAGCTACCAAACTGAGCAAGTACAATGTCGTCTTGATGATTTATAAAACAAGGCATACTGATGGGCCAAAGCAGTTCATCACCCATATTTTCAAGCGTAAATTTTTGAAGGTCGCGCAGCTGCTTCAGGGTCTGTGTTGATGACTCGCTAACAGGCGTAATAAACTCGAGTAAAGACTCCGAAAAATCAGTCGTTATGTGCCCGTTAGTTAATGCACTCCCCACCCCTTTTGGATGACCTTGAGAAGAAATAGCACCGTTACTTTGAATTCTTAGCGACTCGCGTTCAATGCCACGCTTAATGCCCTTAATTGCGTTTTGGTGTTCACCAGTTGATAACGCGTTAAGCGCATTTGTTAGATCATGTGTTGTCAAAAATATTTCCTCAGGCCACGTGGCGTAATCATTCGGTTATGGGGGCTAATTACCGATTACTCAAGATTAAATTGTTAAGAACAATATAGTTTTTTCAATTAGTCCTCATATCCATGATTTGAGCATACGCTTGATATAACTATCTTCATGCAATGATGTTGTAATCTTGCCATTGCTATTCACTTTATACAATTGCTTTACGTAGCTATTTGCTAATATAGCAGTATTAAACCAAGCTGTTCAAAAGACCTGTAATTACTAATAAACAATTCAAATTTTATTTGGTAAACATTGTTAACTTAAAAAAACTTGATACAGATCAATAAAGCATTAGATTTACCTTAAATATAAATATAAACGAGCTGTAATTTTGCTTTGTATAAATAACTGAATATACTTCAATTAATTAAAAAGGATGATAGTGAATGCAATGCACAGTAATAAAACACTAATTAATGAAGAAGTTCTCTTTGATGAGTCACAAGAGCTTGTTTCTACAACCGATCTACGAGGTGTTATTACCTACGCCAATACAGAGTTTTGCACCGTTGCTGGTTACTCAATACAAGAGCTTGTTGGCAAAAATCATAATATAGTTCGTCACCCAAATATGCCCAAAGCGGCGTTCAAAGAAATGTGGGAAACATTAAAACAAGGTCACTCTTGGCGTGGTATGGTAAAAAACCGCTGTAAAGATGGTCGCTACTATTGGGTTGACGCTTTTGTTACCCCAATTTTTGAACATGGTCAGCTCGTTGGTTATCAATCAGTAAGAACAAAGCCAAGCCAAGCGCTTAAAGATAAGGCGCAAAGCTTATACGATACACTTAATGCTAAAAAATCGTTATTTAGTATTCGTGAGCAAACAGGAGTAAGGCAAAGTATCACCATCGCGTGTGTGTTACTTTGGTTAATAAGCTCTGCGGTATTTGGCCCAATAGCCATTACTTTGCTTAACGTTATTGTTTGTGTATTAGTAGTCGCCCTAAATTACGATGAGCTTGTTGCAACCCCAAAAATATTACGTGAGCATAAAGCGAAATCAGATTCTGTTTCTCGCTATATTTACAGCGGCACCACAGCCCACAGCGTGAGTGACTTCAAAGAACAACTGCTAAATGCAAAATTACGTACGGTGCTTGGCCGTATGAAAGACTCAACTTATAACTTTAATAGTATTGCGACTAATTTAGACAAACAGTCAACGCTTACCGAAAAAGGCATTGCCTCTCAGGGAGAGCGTTTAGAACAGATTGCATCTGCGATGACACAAATGGGATCGACCATTGGCGAAATTTCAGTAAACACAGCTGAAACCGCAGATAAAGTTAATGCAACACACAGCAGTTGCTCTGAAATTAAAATACACATTGCCGATAACAGTAATATGATCTCAGATCTGGCCGTTCAAGTTGAGCATGCAGCAAGCACTGCAAGCAGTTTGGCGTCAGAAGCTGATAAAATTGGTCAAGTAATGAGTGAAATAGAAGGCATTGCAGATCAAACAAACCTACTTGCACTTAACGCAGCAATAGAAGCAGCAAGGGCTGGTGAACACGGAAGAGGGTTTGCTGTCGTTGCCGATGAAGTAAGAACTTTATCGTCTCGTACACAAAGTGCTACAACACAAATTCACAGCTCAATAAAAGAAATACAAGATACCTTATTTAGCTGGTCAAAAGTGATGCAAGATACTAAAGAACAGGCAGATAATTGTGTAAATACCACAGAAAAAACGCAAGTGGAACTGGAAGGTATTTTTTCTCAAATTAGTGAAATATCGCATTTAGCCATTCAAATATCGTCTGCAGCAGAAGAGCAACAAATGGTGAGTAACGATATCAGCAACAATGTGACTGATATTAAAGCCTTTGGCGATAACAATTTGAGTTTAAGCTTTGAAGTAGCTAAAGGTGCAGCAGAACTGGTTGAAGGCTCACGAAAAGTAAATGACCTACTTTTAACTTTTAAAGTATAAACATTACAGGTTGAATAACCGCTTAGTTGTATGAGCTGGGCAACTAAGCGGTTTTTATCGTTATTTACCGGCTAGTAAATACTAACCCATCGCTGCCTGCATCAATAACTATGACACACCCTGGAATGTAATCACCATTGAGTAACTTTTGTGCCAATGGGTTTTCAATCGTTTGTTGAATGGCTCGTTTTAATGGACGTGCACCATACACAGGATCAAATCCACTTGCAGCAATAGTGTCGAGAGCTGGGTCGCTAATTTCTAATAAGTACCCCATCTCAGTTAAACGTTCACGTAATTTCATTAGCTGAATGTCAGCAATTTCTTTAATATGCTGATTCGCAAGCGGATGAAATACCACGGTCTCGTCAATGCGGTTTATAAATTCAGGTCTGAACTCGCTAATCAATACATCCATCACTTTTGATTTAAGTGTTGTGTAATCATTATTACCCGCTTGTTCTTGAATAATATCTGAGCCTAAATTTGAAGTCATAATAATTACTGTATTTTTAAAATCAACAGTACGCCCTTGCCCGTCGGTCAGCCTGCCATCGTCGAGTACTTGCAATAAAATATTAAACACGTCGGGATGTGCTTTTTCTATTTCATCAAGCAATATAACCGAATATGGCTTACGACGAACAGCTTCTGTCAAATAGCCCCCTTCTTCATATCCTACATAACCAGGAGGCGCCCCCACTAAACGAGCAACAGAATGTTTTTCCATAAATTCAGACATATCAATGCGTACCATGGCATCTTCTGTGTCAAACATAAAACCAGCAAGCGCTTTAGTCAGCTCTGTTTTTCCTACCCCTGTTGGCCCTAAAAACAAAAATGAGCCAATCGGTCGGTTAGGATCAGCAAGCCCTGCTCGAGAGCGACGAATCGCATTTGACACTGCCACAACGGCCTCGTCTTGCCCTATTACTTTACTATGCAGTTTATCTTCCATTTGCAACAGTTTTTCACGTTCCCCCTGTAGCATTCGAGATACAGGAATACCTGTCCAACGAGAGAGTATTTCTGCAATTTCATCTTCGCCTACTTGGTTTTTAAGCAACGTCATGTCTTGCATTTCAGCTTGTGACGCTAAATCTAACTTGCGTTCAAGCTCTGGAATACGACCATATTGCAACTCAGACATACGCTGTAAATCACTTGCTCTTCGAGCTACATCTAAATCAAGCCGAGCTTGTTCAAGCTCCGCTTTAATTACTTGCGTACCTTGCAGTGATGCTTTTTCGGCATTCCAAATTTCATCAAGTTCGCGGTATTGACCATCAAGATCGGTTATGAGCTCTTGCATTTCACTACGGCGTTTTTGGCTGGCTTCATCTTTTTCTTTAGCGAGAGCATTATCTTCGAGTTTTAACTGAATAATACGGCGCTCAAGTTTATCTAATGACTCCGGCTTCGAATCAATTTGCAAACGAATAGAAGAGCCGGCTTCATCAATTAAATCTATTGCTTTATCAGGTAACTGACGGTCGCTAATATAACGATGCGATAACTGCGCGGCAGCAACAATTGCAGGGTCGGTGATTTCAACTGAGTGATGCAGTTCGTAACGTTCTTTTAAACCACGCAATATTGCAATAGTGTCTTCAACTGAAGGCTCTTCGATTAATACTTTTTGAAAACGGCGCTCAAGGGCTGCATCTTTTTCTATGTATTTACGGTATTCGTCTAGTGTGGTTGCGCCTACACAATGCAGCTCGCCGCGTGCTAATGCTGGCTTGAGCATATTGCCTGCGTCCATTGCACCATCGCTTTTACCTGCACCCACAATAGTATGAATTTCATCAATAAATAAGATGACTTGGCCTTCTTCTTTTGCCAACTCGTTTAAAACCGATTTTAAACGCTCTTCAAATTCACCTCTAAATTTAGCACCAGCAACCAAGGCTCCTAAATCAAGTGAAAGTACGCGTTTATTTTTTAATCCCTCTGGTACTTCACCATTAATAATACGCTGCGCTAAGCCTTCTGCTATGGCGGTTTTACCAACCCCAGGCTCGCCAATAAGTACCGGGTTGTTTTTAGTTCTGCGCTGTAATACCTGGATAGTACGGCGTATTTCGTCGTCTCGACCTATAACAGGGTCAAGCTTGCCTTGCTCTGCGCGTTCGGTTAAATCAATTGTATACTTTTCTAAAGCTTGACGCGTTTCTTCCGCATTCGGGTCGTCAACCTTTTGACCCCCACGGATTGCTTTTATGGCGCTTTCTATTTTTGTTGCAGTGATATTAAGTGATCTAAATATATCCCCAAGCGGACCTTTGTCATCGCATGCAGCCAACACAAATAGTTCGCTCGAAATAAATTTATCTTTGCGCTTTTGAGCGTACTTATCACATAAATTTATAAGCGTAGCCATATTATTTGATAGCTGTACGTCGCCCCCAACACCTTCTACTTTAAAAAGCTTTTCTATTTCTTGAGACAGCTTTGTATTAAGCTCGTCTGCACTTACACCTGTTTGAGCAAACAGTGCACGAACGCTTGAGCCGCTTTGCTGGAGCAATGCATACATTAAATGAACGGGTTCAATAAATTGATGGTCGCGACCAAGGGCCAGCGATTGCGCATCAGAAAGCGCAGATTGGAATTTACTTGTAAATCTATCTAAACGCATGGGGGGTTACCTATTAAAAAATCTAATTGATTAATAAATGGGTATGTTGCACGATTTGTTCAAGATGCTAAAGAAAATATATTCGTTAAATTGTTAATTACTTGCGCCAGATCAAACTTGCCATACGCCCTGTTCGGCCATCGCGACGATAAGAAAAAAATAAATCAGGTTGAGATACAGTGCAATATTCGCCGCCAGTAATATTTTTAACGCCAAGCTGGGTTAATAAAATATATGCAATACCATAAATATCAGCAAGATACTTATTGTTTGGCTGTAAATTAAATACATCAGTAAACTGCGGGGATTGATTGTTAAATAACTCAAATACCTCGGCGCCTACCTCAAACTGTTGCGCCCCGATTGCGGGTCCAAGCCATGCGTAAATTTTATTTTTAGGAGCAGTAAAGCATTTAAGTGTATTTTGGATAATGCCTCGTTCTAACCCTCGCCAACCGCCGTGAATAGCCGCTACCTCAGTCCCATCATTACTCGCAAGCAATATAGGTAGGCAATCAGCAGTCATTATAGCCAAGGGTTGGTCAACTAAACGCGTATAGAGTGCATCGGCATCATGTAATTTATTAAAATCAAACTTCTTATCAACTGTAATTACATTTGCACTGTGTATTTGATTCAGCCAGATAGCTGGCTTTGGGAGGATATTATTGAGTACTAAGCGATTTTGTAATACATCAGCGTGGCTATCATTAACATGAAGCCCCAAATTTAAACTATTGTATGGGGCCTTTGACACACCGCCTTCACGTGAAGTGCTTAAAGTACTTACATTGTGGAGGCTTTGCCATGGTGCTGATAGCAACTGCATTATCTATCGATATCTGGGTTAGCCTGTGTATCTTCACGAAGTGCTAACGTCATCTCTACCATATCATCTGGGATAGGTGCTTGCCATGTCATCATTTCGCCCGTAATTGGATGCGCAATACTTAGTTTTACTGCATGTAAGGCTTGGCGTTTAAAGCTACGAAGTAACTCAAATAACTGCGGTGTTGCACCCTTTGGTGGACGCGGACGGCCATTGTATGACTGATCGCCAATTAGCGGATGGTTTAAATAAGCCATATGTACACGAATTTGGTGAGTACGGCCCGTTTCTAAACGCAAGCGTAAACGCGTATGCGCACGAAATTTTTCAGCAACACGGTAATGCGTTATAGCAGGCTTACCCATTTCATGCACTGCCATGTGAGTACGCTGTGTTGCATGGCGGCCAATTGGTTTTTCAACCATTCCACCAGCGGTCATAGTCCCGTTACAAAGCGCTTCATACTCACGAGTGAAGTTTTCGCGTTTTTGCAATGCTT
The DNA here is from genome assembly GCF_005886645.1 of Pseudoalteromonas sp. S408. Classification (NCBI taxonomy): domain Bacteria; kingdom Pseudomonadati; phylum Pseudomonadota; class Gammaproteobacteria; order Alteromonadales; family Pseudoalteromonadaceae; genus Pseudoalteromonas; species Pseudoalteromonas sp. S408. The sequence continues at coordinate 167,013 of NZ_PNDY01000001.1, forward strand.
TAACAAGGTGTGTTTGCGCCTGAATTGTTTTAGCAACAACCATTAAACCTGTTGTATCTTTATCTAGTCGATGAACAATACCCGCACGAGGCACATTTATTATGTCAGGGTAATGGTGCAATAATGCATTAAGCACAGTGCCATCTGGATTACCCGCACCAGGATGAACCACTAATCCCATCGGTTTATTAATAACTAAAATATGGTCATCTTCATAAACAATGTTTAAGTCGATATTTTGTGCAAGGTATTCACGCGGTGCTTCAATGGTTGTTTCAACATTTAACACTTCGCCGCCTAACAATTTTGTACGCGGTGTGTTTAATATTTCGCCATCAACGGTGATTTTATCATCCAAAATCCACGTTTTTATACGTGAACGTGAATAATCAGGGAACAATTGCGCTAATACTTGGTCTAGACGTTTACCACCTAAGTCGGTTGGAACCTCGGCTTGAAGAGAAATTTGCTCTGTCATTCGTAACTTTACCCAATTTACCAGTGCAAGCTTTGCTCGACTGGGTTAGAATCGCTTTTAATAAAAGCATAATATAATACGTATAGTTTACTCGGTTTTACCGACTTGGCCTAGCCGAAGACATCGAAGGTAACAAATAAAATGATAAATAAAATAGGGAAACGTGCATTTGCCATCGTTTTTTCAGTTTCGGTACTTAGTTTAGGTGCCTGTTCGTCAGCACCTGACCAAGAAGACATTCAACGCGTACCAAATAGATCAGCACAAGCTTTATACGAAGATGCAAAAGAAACGCTAGATTCAGGCTTATATGCCCGTGCAATTGAGCTTTTATCAGCGATTGATTCGCGCTACCCATTTGGGCCATTCTCAAAGCAAGTGCAAATGGATTTAGTGTACGCTCACTACCAGTCGGGTAACACTGAACAAGCATTAGCAACTATTGACCGCTTTATTCGTTTGAACCCAAATCATAAAGATCTAGATTACATGTATTACATGCGTGGTTTGGTAAATATTAAAGCAGACAAAAATGCGTTCCAAGAATACTTTGGTATTGATAGAGCAGACAGAGATGCTAACAGAACACGCGTTGCGTTTACTGATTTATCAACACTTGTAAAACGCTTTCCACAAAGCGGTTACGCGCCCGAAGCAAAACGTCGTTTAGTATGGTTACTTAACCGTATGGCACGTTACGAGCTAAAAGTAGCCACATACTACTACGAGCGTGAAGCGTACTTAGCCGCAGCTAACCGTGGTAAGTTTGTTGTTGAACACTACTCGCAAAGTAGTTACTTGAATGCAGCACTTGATATGATGCAAAAAAGTTATGAAAAGTTAGGTTTAACCGAATTAAGCCAAAACGCAAAAAAAGCCCAAGCGCTAAATAAAAGAACACAGTAAATACAAAAAAGGCGCTTTTAAAGCGCCTCTTTAATGTCTGAGCTTTTTTAAACTTAGTTTAAATTGCGTCTTCATCTTCTTCTGCGGTACGAATACGAACTACACGCTCAACCTCAGTGACAAATATTTTACCATCACCGATTTTTCCGGTTTGCGCGGTTTTTACAATAACCTCAATAGCACGGTCAACACTTTCGTCAGCCAATACGATATCAAGCTTCACTTTAGGTAAAAAATCAACCATATACTCAGCACCACGATAAAGCTCTGTGTGGCCTTTTTGTCGACCAAAACCTTTCACCTCACTGACTGTCATACCGTTAATGCCCACTTCTGACAACGCTTCGCGTACGTCATCAAGTTTGAATGGTTTTATAATTGCTTCTATTTTTTTCATGTTAATTACTTTTTAAAGCTTTAGATGCCACGATTTTAGACAATCATAAGGTTCATAGCAAACAAAGCAATTGAATTACGGTGATAAATTAATCAGCCATGATATAATTTTGGGCATATAAGAATCGTAATATAAAAATTAGCTGTAAATGAGATCGTTATGAAAATTAAACAATCAGGATTCACACTTTTAGAATTAATGGTAACCGTCGCAATTGTTGGCATTATAGCGTCTATCGCTTTTTGGAATAGCAGCGACATGTTAGAAGAAAATCGTGCTGAAAACTTTTTACTAGAGCTGAAAAGAAATATTAGTTATGCCCGCTCACAAGCGGCAAGCACCGATGAAATAGTTGTAATATGCGCAGCGCAACACGGCGAAGTAAAAAACCAAAACGACACTATGCAATGCCGAAATAAATGGGACAAAAATAAAATTATTATTGTTTTTATCGACTCAGATAACAGTGGTAACTACAACAGCTCTACAGACTCTTTACTACGGGTAATGGAAAAAATTAGCCTAGAAGATAAAGTTAAATTTACAGGCAACTCAAAACGGTTACGTTTTAATACAAGCGGTCGAATTACAACAAACCCAGGGGAGTTTGTTTTTTGCCCTAATAATGGAACAGATAACAATAAAGCCCTTAGCGTTTCTCAATCTGGCACAGCGTTTTACTTAGGTGATAGCACAAAAACATGCGGTTAAAAAATAACCAATTTATCTTGTCATATTTTTTTCATTTACTAAACTAAATTAACGCTTATTAATTTAGGACTTCAGGGATGAGGTTATCAATATCGAAAAGTAAAGGGATCACGCTTCTTGAACTTATGATTACACTGGCTGTTGTAAGCATAATCAGTCAAATATCTATGTGGTACTATCCTGATTTTCTAGCTAAAAACAGGCTAGAAAATCATGTAAGCCTGCTGCATCGCACAATAAATTATGGTCGTTTGTATGCTATTGAAAACGCGACTTACGTTACTCTTTGCTCGTTAGACGAGGGTGAATGCTCAAAAGATGAGTGGGATGGGCAAATGTCCTTATTTATCGACAAAGATAAATCAACGACATTAGATGATGATGAGCTATTACTTAGTACCTTTGAAAAGGTTCATGATGCTGACGCGCTTGAATACCCTCGCACTGCAATTACTTTTCGCCCTGATGGTTCATTAAACGGTTTTCAAAATGGGACGTTTATTTACTGCCCAAATGAAAAAGCCAACCTAGAAGGGTTGGCTTTATCGGTAAGTCAAACGGGCAGAATACGGATTAAATCAACCGATAAATGCCAAAAAAATTAAACTCAACGGCCCCAGCAATAGTCAATATCTGAGTTACCTTTGGCACCTTTAGCGCCCTTTAAACCTGTGTCGGTAATAGATAACTCCTTGCAGTCGTTATCACCTTTTACAGCACCTGCAATTGGCTTTGCTTTTATAGTAAATGCATTGCCATCAACTACATCAATAGATAATTCAAAATGCCCATTTTCGGTTTTATTTTGAAGCCCTAAGTCTGCAAATGTTTCTGTGTATTCACGGTTATCTACAAAGAATTGCTCTTGTTTATTTGCCGTATCTAAAAGTGCTGCAGCAGCTTCCGCTCTTGATGCTCGTTTTACATATTCTGTGTAATTGGGCACTGCAACCGCTGCTATAATGCCAACAATAGCCACCGCTATCATCAGCTCAATCAAGGTAAATCCTCGTTGCTTATTCATTTTTATTCCTTAATTTCCAACTTCATCATTTTCTTCACGCTTATAGATATACGTTTGTTGCGTTCTAAATCCAAAGCCTAATGTATTATCAGGGTTAACAAGCTGTACTTTACCATCAACTACATTTAAACCAGGGCCTGTGATCTCAACTGGCCTCATTGGGTTTTGTGCATTTTCTCCTTTAATACCCGGCCCAATGAGATAAAATTGGCTTTCTTGTGTTACAGATAGGGTTGGGTTGTCATCGCACTTACCATCGCCATTACCATCGGCACATGAAGGGCCTTCTCCAAAGTAAAGTTGCGGTGTATCAGGTACATCATAACTGGTTGAAAATTTCAGGTCGTCATACACTTTTGTCCCGTAATGCAGGTGGAAAGCATACAATGAGCCCCCCCCGCCACTGAGCGAACATTGATTCTCTGTTGATGTTTCTGATGCTGGAGTAAAGCTAGTAAAGTACGCAACACCACCAACAACAGTTGAAGCGGCAAGTGACTTTTCACCAGTGCCTAACTCGTAACGCCAGCCATTAAATTTTGCTAAGTCTATTTCTAAATCTACAAAATCGTCCACATCATCAAGTGCATTACCAAACGGGTCTGAATTCATGAGCATTAAATCATCTGGTTTAATGGTGTCTGGTGCGTTTGATTTAAACGTTTGTGTGACAGTGTTTTCATCTCTTATCATAAACAGTTGGTCTTGCTCATTTGTACCGGTTGGTTTAGAGCGGTTACCACTACCTATAACTATTGCATCATACGGTGTATCCAGACGTGTAATCACTTTTTTACCGTTGATCGTCGTTTCTGATACTTTGCTGTAAATAGTACGCGCAACCAGTGGCTTGTAAAAAAAGCGCCTGTCTTCTGTTGCTTTGTTACTGCCAAGTTCTGCCAGTTTGAAATGACTAAAATCATTGGTGTTTGTACCGGGCATATCTATACGCCACACATCACCGCCTGTATCGGCTGCGTATATTCTGTCTATGTAGCCATCATAGTCAGAGTCTAATGTAGTAATATCGGCAGCAATGCTGTGCTCGCCCTTAAACCCATTAATGCTAGGTGTCAAAGCCCATACTCTTTTACCAGTTTCAGCCTCAACAATATATATACCTCGGCCAATACCATCATTACTTCTAATAGCCTCATCTTTATTTATATCGTAGCCTGCTCCAAATATAAGTAATGGTTTATCACCAAATGCTTTAATATAGGCTATCTGTGGCTTAGACCACGACTGACCTAATTCTTTGAAATCTCCTTTACCGCCTTCAATTGGGTTATCCCACAGCTTTTTAGGCTCATCTGGATTAGTAATATCAAGCGCATAGTAATTTTCACCACCGCGGCGCATACCTGCAAACGCCCACACTTTGTCGTCCCCGCTGGCGTCGATAATGCCATCATTTAATCCATCGCTGTTTAGGTTTTTATTACTAAAATAAACACTAATGGGTCCATCCATACCATAAACTTTTGTATCAGCTTGGTTATTCCTAAGCGGCTCAATAATGTCGTATAAGGCTGAAGGAATAAATGCCCAGCTTTCACTCACACTGGTATCAGAATCTTTAAACATATGTAAAAAGCCTGCATTAGTGCCAATTAAAACCCTGATATCATCGTTACCATAATCAATGGCTACAGGTTTTGAATGTAAAGGGTCGCCAAATATATCTTTACGCTGATCTACACTTGACCCATCACCATCTTCATCGTCTACATCTATACCCATAGCCCATTTAATATCCTTGCTCGATAAGCTAATCGGGTTATCGTCAACCAAATCAAGAATATCTGTTACAGTACTTGTATTAAACGTAATAACTTGTCCTTGATTCTCTGTGTATAAGTTACGGCTGTCTGAATCAAGATTAGTTAAATGAAGATTTACCCCACCTTGGGCCACTAAATTACCATCGGCAGCTTCACCGCTAGGTAACCAAAACGTTTTGGCACTTTCGTCAATCAGTCCATTTTCATCAAGAGCCTGGTTGCCCGTTGAGTCAACAATTCGACTGCCCGATACTTTTAATTTCTTAAGGTTACCACGCCAACGTGCACCGGTTTCAGGATAAAACATTGCAAAGTAAATAGCGTCGCGGCTTCGGGTTTGATCTACGTTGTTACTTGCCACAGAAGGAGATGAAAAGCTGTCGTTTACCTCTCTAATACGAGAAATTGTATTTTTGAGTGCTTCAGACAAAGCTTCAGATGTTCGAGCTTCTAAATATTGTCCGCCACCAACAAAAGCCGCTCCCTCTAGTAGCTTAATACCGTCTTCACTCATACCTGTACCAAAACCAATGGTATACACTCTACCCGTATCTAAAACATCGCTAGTGTCTGTGTATAAATCTACCTTTGTGTTGTTGGTGCCATGAATAATTTTAGATAAAGCCACTAAATAACTATTTGAATAGTCACCATCAACAAAAGGAATTGAGTCGTCAAATATATCATTGTGAACATTTCTTATTTGATTATCACGGCCACTATCATTCGTAGGGTCGCCATCTGTCATTAATATCAAATTTATTGAGTTGTCACACCTTAAAGGATCGCCTGAATTTTTTTTAAAGGGCGACTTATAGTTCCCGCTTGCATCTGCGCTTTTATCCCGATTATTTATACCATTTGCAAAATCGAGACTTGCACCTGTTATATAACGGTATGCCTCCCAGAGAGTCTCTGTTATTGGCGTTGAACCGCTTGCTGGCAAGTCATCAATTTCTTTTAATATATTTGATTTGCTAGCACCAGACCTTGCAAGTACATAACCTCCAGAGTTTCCGTTAAAACGCATTAAACCAAAATCAATATCATCGTTATCATTAACTAGTTGTGTGATCGCATTTTTAGCGACTAAAAGTCGGCTATCTTCACAAATAGCTTGAGCAAATCCGTTAACCGATTTGTAGCACTGCTGTGTGTAATTAAAATAAGGCTGACTTTTAAAACAATCTGATTGATAAAATTGTCCATTTTGGTAGCGACGATAACACTGCCCACCATCAGTCACATCCCAAGCCATACTGCCTGACGTATCAAATATCATTAATACTCTTGGGTTTTCATCAGTTTCTACATTGTGGTTTACATATAACTCAATGTCTTCTGCACTTGCTGTTGCACTGACCGCCAAGCCAAGTAATGCCGCTAGCACTTTATTTAATTTAAAACTCATCTTAAATTCCCTTACTCATACTAGCCATTTCTTGTGCTACACCCGTCACAATTGTGAGTGAGTGCTTCGCTTTAGAACCATATTCAACAGTTGTAGCAACCTGTAACATGTTGCACGATATACCCGCGGTAAAGTTAAAACGCCTTGGGCACTCTAAATCAAGCGCTCCTTTGTTTAGGTTAATCATTTTACTTTGCATATCGCCATGTGTTGCAATCGTCATACCTTCGCCATTATCACCTGAGTGATGTGATACTTCATCCGGCGTTAAAAAAAACTGGTTTGCAGCTCCTTTATTAGCCTCATCAGAAATCATTCTTTGCACTTCACCAATCAGTTCATTTTCAGCGACTTCTCGCTCTTGCGCTGCATTTGTAATTTTAACGTCAATACTACTGCTGCTCATAAGTGTTACAGCAATACCGGTAACGGCTATAACCATGATCAATGCTGTAATAAGCACAACACCCTGCTGCTTGTTAGGTGAGTTTTTTAAATACGCCATAAGTTTGATCCAACGTTGTTTAATCGAATAGTGGTAGTAAATACGGTGCGTCTGTAACTGTCGTTAAATGTTAATTGACGCTTATTATCGTCTTCGCCCAAGGTATACGTTTGGTTTTTTATTTTAAGCCCCGGATCTTCTTGTAAAGCTCTTATCAATAAGAATACTTGAACAGTTAAAATACCCTTTCGGTCTTCCCAGTCTGAATGTTCCATATCGCTGATACTTTTATAGGTATCAATGCGGCTGTCACTATTTGTGTCGAGACCAAAAACAAAACGCATATTTTCTACGCCTTCCATGATTGTCTCTGTAGAAATATTGCCGCCCACCAAGCGTTTTCTCATCAATGCGGGAACGGTAATATTTTTATTATTAACTTTATAGGTTTGCTCAGAAACATAATAAACATGGTGGCTATAGGGCCAAACAGTTGCATTAATATTTAGCGCACCAGCATTAACCACGCCGCGCACAAATTGCGCTCTTTCTTGCTCAGCAACAAAGTAATTTTGACCCGCTTGGGTTTCGTTTCCTGCAGCTCCTACTGTTAAACGATTTCCCTGTAAAAACTTAAGCTGTAAAATATCTGTACTTTTTACAGGGTTACTCACACAGTTAAGTTCTTTAGACTCTTCAGCAACCTTTGCATAAATAGTTCTAAAGTTAGTGGTAGACGCTAAATCAGGAAAACTCCCATTATTAGCCCCTTCAAAACAATCTGGTGCAGGGGTTGTTGCTGAAGCCCTTGTGGTGTTACCTGCGACAAATGAGTCATCGTAGTATGTGCCCCAAAACCCAATTTGTTCTATATCTCGCTGCATAATATTAATAGCAAGACGCGCAGACTCTTGGATCTCACCGATGGTCATGGTGTCTTTTGTGGTTACTTTCATACCAATGTAGGTAAACATAACGCCACCAAGAACTAAACCACCTATAAAAAGCGAGATCATCATTTCTACAAGGGTAAACCCTTTTTGCTTCATGCTTAGCTCCTTAAGTAAATGTAACTAGTTAAAACAACTAAACGACGCTTTTTGTCTGATTCGCCACACTCAATCGCAGCTGTTGTATCATTAGCTGTAAACTCTTGCCTACCTTGCCATGAAATAATCACTTCTAAGTTAAACGCTTTACCACCTGACCCACCAACTGCCGTTGGCGTAATACACACAGTTGCATCATCTAAGGCACCTGTGTTCTCTCGCGCTCTGATTGCTCTTTTCCATTGTTCTAAATCTAAAGCCGCCACTTGCGCTGCACTACAGCTTGCACTGAAACAAGTTTGAGACGTTGATGTGGAGGTTTCACTGTTAAATGTTTTAGCATAAAGCCCAGCTAATTGCGGTGTATCATTTGCACGAATGCGCTGAATAATGTCGTTTCCAAGCGCAACAGCTGCAGCTCGCTGCATAGAATCAAAGCTTGCTTGCTTAGCCTTAGCTTGCAAAGCGACGGCCCCCAATAAGCCAAAGCTTAAAATAATAAATGCAATGAGTACTTCAATTAGTGTGAAGCCTTTTTGAAATTTTGTTTGAGACGATTGCATACCAAAACCAAATAAAAATTATCTGATTATAAGTTTATGACATTAAAATTTAGATTCAATACTTACTAGGATGAGCGGTAGGATTTGTTGATAAACGGTTAACAACTAGACTTTTAATATATTTTTAACTGCTTTTAGTTCCCGTCGACTTACGGCCAACGGCTCTGTGCAACCAGCAAGTTCAATAGTATGTAAACCAGCACGTTGTGTTTTTAAACACAGCAGTTTATTTTTATTTACTAGGGTGTTTCTATGAATTCTTAACAATTGAGCGGGATAAAGTAGCTCTAACTGTTTTAAACTTTGTTCAACAAAGGCTTCTCCACCTTCAAAAACCATATTCGTGTATTTTTCCTGCGCATTAAAATAGAAAATATTTTCAAGATCTACACTTTTTATCACCCCTGCTACCTGATAACTAATTTTAGGTGATTGCTGCTTTTGTACATGCGCTTTATTTATACGCCCTAGTTGTTCTAGTACTTTAGCTAAAGACTGCTCGGTAACCGGTTTAACTAAATACCCTGCAGCACTTAACTGCAGTGCATCCAATGCATGTTCAGGGTGAGCTGTTATAAATACTATTGCTGGCGGCAAAGCCAAGCTGTTAAGCTCATACGCAACTTGCAGGCCATTAATACCGGGCATATCAACGTCTAAGAAAATTAAATCGGGATTATACTTGTTAGCAAGCTTCAACGCTTCATTACCATTTGCCGCTTCTGCTTTTATCGTTATGCTGTTTTCATTTGCTAAGAGCCGTTTTAAGCGCATTCTAGCTAATGGTTCGTCATCAACAATTAGTACATTCATAAGCTATTCTCCATGTGCTTAGGGATAACGACTTTTACTCTGTATACGTTGTCCCTATTGGTAATAGTAAGCTGCGCTTTATTTTTATAGTAAATATTTAAACGCTGACGAATATTTTCAAGCGCCATGCCGTTATTAGGCCTAGTCTGCACTTTTGATGCTGTGATTGGGTTTGAAACAATCATAGTAATATAACCCGTGGTTATGTGCAGCTCTACATTAATGGTTGCGCCGTCTTCACTTGTTTCAACACCATGGCATACTGCGTTTTCAAGCAATGGCTGGAGTGATAGACACGGTATATTCAATGCTGGTAATTCTTCTGGAATGAGCCAATTAACTTTTAATCGCTCACCAAAGCGCCATGTTTCTAAAGCAATATATTGCTTACTCAGTGTTACCTCATCGTTTAGTAGCACGCTTTTACCAGAACGCATTGCTGCTTGAGATAATGCAGCTAATGCTAAGATAGCTTGCTCTGCGGCCGCGGCATCGTGATGCGTTAATTCTGCTGCGGTATTTAAGCTGTTATATAAAAAATGTGGACGAATTCGTGCCTGTAAAGCATCTAATTCTGCACGTGAAAGTGCCTTAGTTTGCTTCTCTTTTTCAGCATGAATAAGTAAAAACTGCACAAACAACGCAACCAAAAAAGCGACAATAATAATATTCTGCATTACAAAATAAATAAGGTGTTTAGTTGTATTTATGTCAAACGCAAAGTGCGAAAATAAAACACTAAATAAGCTGGTAAATAATAAAAAAGAAACAAAAAAAAGTGAAAGTTGCAAAACATGAGAACGATTTTGCAATAAAGGTCTGGCTATATATAACGAGGACGTACTTGATAAAACGATTAAGTGTAGAAATAAGCTAATTATCCCAAGCCTAAGCCATATATCCCCCTGAGCGTGCGGAGCAAATGCTAAAACGACCGCTATAACTTGAGTGACAACAAGCGAGGCAAGTACACCTCGCTCATTAAAAAGAGCCGAAAAAAGCAGTGCATCCGATTGAAGCGACTTGCTCATGACAGCTCTCCTTGTAATCTAAATAGTTAATTTATATAGATTAACGCAGCTCCACAGGAACAGCAAATACGATATTTTCTTCTTCGCCTGGATTTTCGACAACTTGCTTACCGCCAAGTTCTTTCAAACGACTGATTACTTGTTGAACAAGCACTTCAGGCGCAGATGCACCGGCAGTCACTCCCACTGAATTAGCACTTGAAACCCATTGCTCTTGTACGTCAGTCGCATCATCAATTAAATAAGCGGTTGTGCCCATTTTATCCGCAAGTTCGCGCAATCGATTTGAGTTTGAGCTGTTTTTTGCACCGACAACTAAAAGCACATCAACTTTATCAGCTAAATCACGCACAGCATCTTGGCGATTTTGTGTTGCATAACAAATATCATCCTTGCGCGGGCCGTCAATTGCTGGAAACTTTTCTCGTAATGCGTCAATGACATCTGCGGTGTCATCAACAGAGAGTGTTGTTTGACTACAATAAAATAAATTTTCTGCATCTTTAACATTAAGCGCAATAACATCGTCAACGGTTTCAACTAAATATATACCGCCAGCATTGTTGTCGTATTGCCCCATGGTGCCTTCAACTTCAGGGTGACCGTGATGACCAATAAGAATACATTCAGTCCCCTTGCGGCTTGCGCGGGTTACTTCCATATGTACTTTGGTAACAAGTGGACATGTTGCATCAAACACTTTTAGTTCTCTGCGCTTGGCTTCAGAACGAACGGCTTGCGAAACGCCATGAGCACTAAATATAACAATGCTATCGTCTGGTACTTGGTGCAATTCTTCGACAAACACAGCACCACGATTTTTTAAGCCATCTACAACATATTTGTTATGAACAACTTCATGACGCACGTAAATTGGCTTTTCAAAAATATCTAAAGCGCGCTCTACTATACTAATTGCTCTGTCAACGCCAGCACAAAAACCACGTGGGTTAGCTAATAAAATATCCATTAGCCCTCTACCTCAATAATATCCACTTCAAATGTTAAGCGCTGCCCAGATAACGGGTGATTAAAATCAATCGTAACCGACTCACCTTGCACTTCACGCACTAACCCAGGAAGTTCTGTTCCATCAGGTTGTGTAAACGCAATAATGGCACCTACTTTAGCAGGTGTCTCTGCGCCAAATTTACTACGATCAACGTAATAAATATTATCTGGATTTGGCTGACCAAATGCATCTTCAGGCTCTAGTTCAAACGTTTTACTTTCGCCTGCACTTAAACCCAATAGGCACTTCTCAAAATTTGCTGTTAAGCTACCATCGCCCATTGTTAATTTTGCAGGTTTGTTATGCACTTTAGTTGAATCAGCGGCAGAGCCATCTTCAAGTTTTATAGAAAAATGAAAAATAACTTGCGAGTTCTCACCAATTACAGCTTGGCTCATGCTTTGTGCTCCTTCGGACTCTCGCCTGTAAAGGCGTCAAATAATAACAATGCCGCGCCAACGCAAATAGCACAATCAGCAAAGTTAAATACAGGAAAATGTGAGTCTTCATAAAATACGTGAATAAAGTCAATTACATAACCGTAAGCAATACGGTCGTATAAATTACCAATAGCGCCAGCAAGCACTAACGAGTAAGCACCACATAACACTTTATTAGTAGCAGGTAATCTTTTTAGCCACCACACTAATAAGGCACTTATCGCAATTGCAATTGCGCTTAAAAACCAACGTTGCCAACCACCGGCATCACTTAAAAAACTATAAGCAGCACCGTAATTATGCACATAGGTAATACTAAAAACAGGTAGTAAATTGATAGACTCGCTATAAGCCATCGTATTTACAACAAGTGTTTTGCTGGCAAAGTCTATTGCTAAAAGCAATAGACTCAACCACAACCACACTAAACCACTTTTTTGGGCTAGTTTGCTCACTAACAATATCCCCTAAGCGAATTGACGCTTTTCGCCTTCGCCATCAACATTACTGACACAACGACCACAGATTTCAGGGTGAGTAGGTTCAACACCTACATCGTCGCTGTAATGCCAGCAACGCTCACATTTAGCGGCATCTGTTGCTGCAACACTAATGTACAAACCTTCAATTTCTGTTTCTTGCGTATCTGCAGGTTGGCTATCAACGCGAGTAACGTTAACAGCTGATGTTAACAGTACAAAACGCAGCTCATCACCCAATGCTGTTAATTTATTTGCCAGCTCTTCTCCCGCAAATAAATTAACCGTTGCTTGAAGTGCAGCACCAATAACTTCTTCTTTACGTGCCGCTTCTAATAAACGGTTCACTTCGTCACGTACATTTAAAATTGCTTGCCAGTCATCATTACTAAACTGGGTATTTGTTGGTGCTTGTAAACCTTCATACCACACTGATGTGAATACGTAATCACTGCGTTCACCTGGCAATGCTTCCCAAATTTCTTGCGCTGTAAAGCTCATAATTGGTGCCATCCAACGCGTCATTGCTTCAGCAATATGATAGAGCGCTGTTTGACAAGAACGTCGTGCATGGCTGTCGCTCTTTGCAGTGTACTGACGGTCTTTAATCACATCTAAATAGAACGAACCAAGCTCACCCGTACAGAAGTTCATCAGCTTTTGTGTAACTAATAGCATTTGGTAGCTATCGTAAGCTGCTAAAATTTCGTCCTGCAGCTGAGCTGCACGTCCAACAATCCACTTATCAAGCTCAACCATATCATCAACAGCCACTTGATCTGTTTTAGGATCAAAACCATTTAAGTTAGCTAATAAGTAACGGCTCGTATTACGAATACGGCGGTAGCGATCTGCTGAGCGTTTAAATATTTCGTCCGATACAGTCATTTCTGCCGTGTAATCAGTAGAGGCAACCCATAAACGTAAAATATCTGCACCTAGCTTATTCATAACGTTTTGTGGAGAGATAACGTTACCTAACGATTTAGACATTTTTCTGCCGTTTTCATCAACGGTAAAACCATGCGTAAGCACTTGTTTATAAGGAGCATGACCATTAATTGCGACCGATGTCATCATCGACGACATAAACCAACCACGGTGTTGATCAGACCCTTCAAGGTATAAGTCGGCTGGGCCGACTAATTCTTCACGCGCATCAACAACACACGCATGCGACACGCCTGAGTCAAACCATACATCGAGTGTATCTTGCACTTTCATGTATTGTTTAGCGTCTTCTTCGCCTAATAGTGTTTCTGGCTCTAAGTCATACCATGCTTGTATGCCTGATTTTTCTACTAGTTCTGCGGCTTGCTCAATAAGCGCTTGGGTATTTGGATGTAATGCACCGGTGTCTTTATCAACAAATAAAGCAATCGGCACACCCCATGTACGCTGGCGAGAAATACACCAATCTGGACGGCCTTCAACCATGTTTGCAATACGGCTTTCGCCCCACTCAGGGAGCCACTGTGTATTTTTGATTTCAGCAAGTGAATCATTACGTAAATTAGCTTGATCCATACTAACAAACCATTGCGGCGTAGCACGGAAAATAATAGGGGTTTTATGGCGCCAGCAATGCGGATAACTGTGAGTAAGCGCATGGTGATGCACTAAAGCGCCACGCTCTTTTAATACTTCAATTACGCTCGCGTTAGCTTTAAATACATGCTGACCTGCGAATAATTCTGTATCAGGCAAGTACACACCGTTTGCGCCAACTGGGTTAGCAACTTCAAGGTTGTAGTTTAAGCCTGCCACGAAATCTTCTTGACCATGACCCGGTGCTGTATGCACCACGCCAGTACCTGAGTCCGTAGTTACGTGTTCTGCAACAATCACCGGTACACTAAAATCATAAAAAGGATGTGCTACTTGCAAGTTTTCAAGTGCAGCACCTTTTACATAGCCTAAAACGTGGTAATGGTTAAAACCAAAACGATCCATAGCATCTTTTACAAGCTCTGAGCCTAAAATCAAACGTTGCTCAGCACCTTCATCTTCAACTTGAACCAATGCATATTCTAGGTCAGCATGGACAGCGACTGCACGGTTGGCCGGAAGCGTCCATGGTGTTGTAGTCCATATTACAGTGCCAACATCACCTTTACCTTTATGCCCTTGTGCCATATCAAATGCATTAACTACAGCGTCTTGATCATCAAAAATAAAACGCACATCAATTGCTGGCGATTGTTTATCTTGATACTCAACTTCAGCTTCAGCTAATGCAGAACCACAATCTGTACACCAGTGCACAGGTTTTGCGCCTTTGTGTAGGTGACCATTTTTAATAATACGACCAAGCACACGAATTGCATTCGCCTCAAAGTCAAAGTTCATTGTTAAATAAGGCTTGTCCCAATCGGCAAACACACCTAAACGTTTAAAATCAACTTTTTGACCTTCAACTTGCTTTTTAGCATATGCGCGGCATTTTTCACGAAACTCGCTCGCAGTTACTTTAACGCCAGGCTTACCTACTTTTTTCTCAACCATTAACTCAATTGGTAAACCGTGACAGTCCCAACCTGGAATATACGGCGAGTCGAAATCTGATAAGGTTTTAGACTTAACAATAATGTCTTTTAAAATTTTATTGACTGAGTGACCTAAGTGGATGTCGCCATTTGCATACGGAGGGCCGTCGTGCAAAATAAAGGTTTTTTTACCTTTTTTAGCGCTGCGGATTTGACCGTAAAGGTCGTCTTCATACCATGCTTTTAGCATTTTTGGTTCACGTTGTGCCAAATTGCCACGCATTGGAAACGGTGTTTCCGGTAAGTTCAAAGTATGTTTATAGTCGCTCATTTATCCTACATTCCGTCTCTATCGGCTACCTGATTTAAACCAAAACACTGTTTAGCGGCGGCAACATCTGTTGCTATTTGCGCCGTTAATTGTGTTAATGTCTCGAATTTTTTTTCATCGCGGAGTTTTTGTATCAACTCAACGTGCATAAATTGTCCGTAAATGTCTTGTGCAAAGTCAAAAAGATGAACTTCTAGAAGTGCACGTGTCCCATTAAATGTGGGTTTATTGCCTATATTAGCAACTCCAAAAACCCGTTTCCCTGCAATGGTCGCTTGCACAGCAAACACTCCATTTACGGGGCAAACTTGGCGTTTGAGCGCTATATTTGCGGTTCTAAAGCCAAGTTCACGGCCTCGTTTCCAACCATGTATAACACGCCCAGAAATCGCATAATTATGACCAAGCATTACTTTGGCATCAGCTAAGTTGCCACATGCCAATGCTTCACGTATTAACGTGCTGCTTACTCTAGCATTTAACTGGTGAAAACTCGCAGTGCTTTGTACATCCATGCCCGCTTGTTTACCCATATTAACAAGTAAATTAAAATTACCTTTACGTTGTTGGCCAAACCTAAAGTCGTCACCCACCGTTAGCGCTTTAACACCGAGTTTTTTTATTAGTATCTCGTTTACAAACTGTTCTGCGTGCATATTTGCAAACTGCTGGTTAAAGCTAATGCAAATAACTCGCTCAATGCCTAAATCGCTCAATAAACGCAGCTTATCACGTAACCGAGTAAGCCTTGCTGGGGCATTGTTTTTTGCAAAAAACTCTTGAGGCTGAGGCTCAAACAACAACACCGTACTAGGTAAGTTATGTGCTTTAGCGTCGGCTAACAAGCCTTTTAACACTTGCGCATGACCTAAGTGAACGCCGTCAAAATTACCAATAGTTAACACACACCCAAAATGCTGTGGGCGAATATTGTGTATACCTCTAATTAACTCCATGCCACCTAAAGCCTTTTTTCAGCAAGTATTATCACGACTTATACCAAGGAAAAGCCACAAGGCTGCCGATTATAATCTTTTTTTTAGTTTGATTCAGTAATTGCTACACTTTTTATCGTATTTAGTCTTACGCCCATTAAAAAGAGCATTGTAAAGTAGCTAACTCCTGCTAGTGCAACAAGGGCAATTAATAATATAACTTGCTGTACGAACGCCCACGAGGCCCAGTAATAGTAACTACTTACATACCATGTAACACACCCCATAACTATACTTGCAACAATACACTTTATAGTGAAACGCAAACTCATAGAAGAAAACTGATAAACGTTTTCTTTTTTAAGCTGCCTGTAAAGTAAAAATGCATTACAACTGGCTGACATTGATGTCGCGAGTGCTAACCCTAAGTAACCAATAAAGGGTGCCAACATAATGTTAAATACCATATTTAACACTAGGGTTATAATCCCAATTCGTACCGGGGTTTTAGTATCTTGACGGGAATAAAAACCAGGCGCGAGCACTTTAATCAACATAAAGCTAACTAACCCTACAGAGTAAGCAACAACACCTAAACTTACCGCTTTTACATGATCAACACTGTCCTCTTTAAAAGCACCATGATCGAATAACACCGTAATTATAAGTGGGCTAATTATCATTAAGCCAACCATTGCTGGTATACCTAAAAATATTACAAAGCGAACCCCCCAATCTAACGTATGCTGAAAATCACTGAGTTTTTTACTGCTGTGCAATTTAGAGAGTGCGGGTAAAATGACCGTTGCTATACCAATTCCAAATAAGCCAAGCGGAAACTCTATTAGCCTATCTGAGTAATAAAGCCATGCTATAGAGCCTGTCATCAGTAATGAGGCTATAATGGTATCTAGTAATAAATTAATTTGGCTTATCGATACGCCAAACAATGCAGGCAACATCAGCTTACGCACTTTTTTTACGTTCTCGTCTTGCCAAGCCCAACGCGGACGAGCCAACATTTTAGCGCGGTATAAAAAAGGTAATTGAAACAACAACTGAACAATACCACCGACAAATACACCAACGGCCAACGCATAGGCGCCTACACTAAATTTATCATGTAAAAAGATTGCACAGGTAATAATTGATATATTCAGCAACACGGGGGTAAATGCTGCAACGGCAAAACGATTGTAAACGTTCATTACCGCACCGCTCAGCGCGACTAAACTTACAAAAAACAAATATGGAAAAGTAAACTTTAATAACGAACTGGCCAGTTCAAACTTTTCTGCATTAGGGCCGCCCTGCCACCAATCAATAAACCACCCTGTACCAAATAAAGCGGCGATAACTGGCGAAGCCACCACACCAAAAATAGTGACTAACAGTAAAATAGTACCCAGCGTACCTGCTGCTTGGGCAACAAAGAGCCTTACTTTATCATCACCTTCCTGCTCCTTTATTTCACTTAAAACGGGTACAAATGCCTGTGCAAAAGCGCCTTCTGCAAATAAGCGACGTAAAAAATTAGGAATTCGGTTAGCAAATAAAAAAACATCAGCTGCAGCACTTGCTCCTAATAAATTAGCAACAACAGCATCTCTTACGAGTCCTAAAATGCGCGATATCATAGTCATACAACTAACAATCATACCGGAGCGAAATAAACCTTTTGACACCTTAAACCTACTTAAAAATCCCTAAGACACACGATTATGCCACAGTCTTTTTTATAAATCGCTTTAAAGCACTAGGCTGAGGGTCTGTGCTTTGTTACAATAGCGTCATTAACTGCTAAAGCGGCAAATTGATGCTCGTT
Source organism: Pseudoalteromonas sp. S408 (assembly GCF_005886645.1). Taxonomy (NCBI): domain Bacteria; kingdom Pseudomonadati; phylum Pseudomonadota; class Gammaproteobacteria; order Alteromonadales; family Pseudoalteromonadaceae; genus Pseudoalteromonas; species Pseudoalteromonas sp. S408. The sequence goes on from NZ_PNDY01000001.1 coordinate 185,133, forward strand.
ATAAGGAGCAGTTTTTCTTGGATTGTTAAATTTAAATTGACATTCATGATAGAAACAGGCATATTCCACGGCCTTTAATTTAAGCTTTATTTTAAGATTGTTAGGAGCAAACCTTGGCTAACATCAAGTCTGCAAAAAAACGCGCTATCACAAGCGAAAAGAACCGTCAGCACAACGCAAGCCGTCGCTCAATGATGCGCACTTACTTCAAAAAAGTAGTTGTTGCTATTGAAGCTGGCGATAAAGAAGCTGCACAGCAAGCTTTCTCTGTTGCTACACCTATCCTAGACCGTTACGCAACTAAGGGTCTAATTCACAAAAACAAAGCAGCTCGTCATAAGAGCCGTTTAGCAGCTAAGATTAAAGCGCTATAATTTGTTTTTGCTTGAATATAAAAAACCGGCTTTTGCCGGTTTTTTTTTACTTTAAATATTGTGATTTACATTATTTCTAAATCAGGATAAAACTTTTTAAGCATGGCGGCTATTTTCTTTGGCGTAAATGGTTTTACAATAAACCCTTTAGCCCCTTTATCTATAGCATCCTTCACGTTATCAACACCTGAATGAGCAGAGACCATCACCACATTTGTTTCGGGGCTCATTTCGTTAATTTGTGCGATTAATTCTTTACCATCTCCATCTGGCAATTCAATATCTAAAAAAATCATACTGTATTTTGCAGCTTGGCATTCACTAATACACTGTGAGGCGGTAGATGCTTCCTTTACATTGTCTATCCCTAGATGCATGAGCGTTTGACTCAAAAAACTACGCACCGTGCTAACGTCATCCACAATTAAAATTGATAGCTGCGTGTCCATCTTCATTCCTCATAGGCTATAAGCTAACTTTACGTTATTATAATAATTAGCTTAGTATATAAATTTACTATTTGAATTATAAAGACCTATGTAAAAAAGGCCAGATCTGCTTTATGTCAAAAACACCAAAAAAACAATCCTTGCTAGGTAAAACACCAGCAAGAAAAAAAACAACACAAAAAAACAAAACTCAGGCAACTTCTCAAAGGCAGGCTCAAACAAATCAACACAATATTGATGCTGCGTTAAATAGCCAAGAACCTAAAGCCAAAAAAGGACTGTTAATAACGCTCGCTATTATTGCAGTAATAATTGTCGCTTTTCCAAAACCAACTTTACTCACCTATAAAAAATTAGGGATGGTTAGCGAAAGTATTTATTGGCCTGGTGTATTTGGATACGGTGCAACCCTTATAGACTCTAATTTACACCCTAAGTTTGACGATAAGCGCAAATCTCTTTATTTATGCAGTGATTTACAGAACCCGCAGAGCTGTCAAAAGTATCAAGTTATTGCTGACGACGGTCTAATTTCAGCGATTAAAAGTTACTTTTAGCATAAATAAAACTAATCTGAAAATATAAAATTACTTGGTTGAAAGGTGCGCAAAAGATCACCATAATGGCGCTCCTTTTTTCAACAACTGAACTATTGAAACGACCATGCTATACGAGCTAGATTGGCTTTTAAACACGATACTACTTGCACTAGGTTTAGGTGCATTCTTTATTAACCACATAACATTACTGCGCGTAGCTGCGATAAGTGCATGTGGCCTGCTATTTTTATCATTTAGCTTAGATCTTATGTCGTCGAGTGTTATTTCAAATATGAGTTTGGTATTGATCAATACATTTTACCTGTTTAAGGTTTATACATTTGGGCAACTAAATGTAACTCAGAGCTAACAACTTCTCTTAGAATTTTTTATAGCCCAGCATTGCTGGGCTTTTTTTATTGTATAAATCAAAATGGTTGGGAAATTGGGTGAACTGAGATAATATTTACCTCGTATTACATTATTTTGAGATTTCGGTATGACTTTATCTGATTTTGATTTATTTTTATCTTCTATGGAAGATGTGACCCCTATTAGCAGTGATACCATTAAGCCATTATCAAATACCCCTCACTCTTCACTTGCGCAGCAACAAAAGCGACAAGCGGCTGAAAACACTTTATCGGTAGATGAAAACTACTTAAGTTCAGAGTCTGTAGAGTTTGTTGAGCCATTTGCTATATTAAGCTTTAAAAAAGACGGTGTGCAAAGCCCTGTATTTAAAAACTTACGTTTAGCAAAGTATCAAGTTGACGCGACCTTAGACCTTCATGGCCAGCTACTTAACAATGCACGCAATACGCTCTTTAATTTTATTAATGACTGTCAGCAGCAAAATGTACGTGTGGTGCTTATTAGGCATGGTGTAGGAATCAAAAATAAAACTAAACCGGGAATACTCAAAAGTTTTGTAAATAAATGGTTACCTGAGATGCCCGCAGTATTAGCATATCACACTGCACAGAGACATCATGGTGGGAGTGGCGCAACGTATGTTTTGCTTAAAAAAAGTGCCGATAAAAAACACGAAAATAGAGAAATTCACAGCAAGCGGTAAACCTGCTGTGTCAATTTTTTATAAAACAGTTGGCTGATTAAACCATGCAGATACGCCTAATATTATTATTGAAATTATAATTAAGCTTAACCTAGCACCGCCCTGATTTGTTTTCATTTCACCCTCTTTATATTTTTATTGTTGAGAACACATACAACATTAATAAAAATTACATATGTTAACAAGCTGTTTCTTTAAATATTTATCAATATCCTTTCGTTCTATCTATTCGATTATTTAAAGTAATACCTTGCTGCAAGCGTTCAACGTTTTCTGCTATTTGTGCTGTAACACTGTTTATATCTGATAATGCAGCACAATGCGGTGTAAGGGTTATTTTATCATGCTGCCAATAAGGGTGTTCTTTACCAAGAGGTTCGTGTTCAAAAACGTCAATAACTGCAGCTCGAAGTGAATTTTCCTCTAAGGCATTAAGTAAATCAGCTTCTATAACATGCTCACCTCGCGCAACATTTATAATAACAGCATGATTAGGAAGCATACTAATTGTACTTTTATTAATAATACCTTTCGTTTTTTTGGTTAATGGCAACAAACATATTAGATAATCAATATTGCTAAGCATTTTTTGAAGCCCTTGTTCGCCATAAAATAAATTAACTGTATTACTCGTTTTATGTGTATGAGCCCAAGCATTTACACTAAAGTTATTGGCAATAAGTTGTTTCGCACATGCTTTGCCTAGCTCCCCAAAACCCAAAATCCCTACCTTATTTTGTTCATAAGCGCGTTTAGGTTTCCATTGCTGCTGTGTTTGCTTAATAAAGTATTCTTTTAATCGTAATTTTTGCGCTAAAACGTGAGTTAAGACATATTCGGCCATGTCTTGCGCTAACTTTTCGTCAACTATACGTACTACATCTATATTGTCGCCAAGCAAACTTAAATCAATGCTGTCTACACCGGCACCGAATGACGATACCGCTTTAAGGTTTGGTAACTTTGCCCACATATCTTGTGGTGCTTTCCATGCTAATACAAAATCAATACTTTCTAGATTATTACAATCTGGCCATTGCTGTATTTGTGTAGAGGGTAATCGGGCTTGTAATTGCTCTATTAACTTTGTGTTATCTCGCCCTGTAATTGCTACTAATACCGACATAGTTACTTCCAAAATAAGTTTATATAAAAATCAATGCTGACCAATCACTAAGCAGCCTTCTTTACACTTTAAAAGGTCACACAACTGCAAAATAACTGTCACACCCTTTTTTTACTCTATATACATGGCAACCAAGCTAAATTGCAAAGAGGTTTGTATGATCAGTGTCGATAAAGTAATTGCAGCAAATTTACCACAATTAGAAAGCTCACCAAAAGTAAAAAGCCTAGTAAAAAAGGGGTTAGGCTATTTATTGCATGAACAAGAGTTTGTTGCCTTTGCCGACACCTACCCTCATTTACAAGGGCTAGAATTTGTTGAACAAGTACTCGATGAGCTAAATTTTGATACACGTTATAAGCCAAAGCAAATAGAGCATATTCCTAGCGAAGGTAAATTAATTATTGTTGCAAACCATCCTATAGGCTCTTTAGATGCGCTTGCATTAATTAAAGTGATCTCAAGCGTAAGAAAAGATTTAAAAGTTGTCGCAAACCGTATGCTTATGTCGGTAACCCCTATGCATGATTTGCTTTTACCTGTAAATAATTTATCAGGCACAAGTAAAAAACAAGAGCTTTATAATATTCACCAGCATTTAAAGAATGAGGGGGTATTATTGATATTTCCCGCCGGCGAAGTTTCACGATTAAGCCCAACAGGTATCAAAGATTGTAAATGGAACAGCGGATTTTTACGTATGGCAAAAAAAGCGAATTGTCCTATATTACCCATTTATATTAAAGCTAAGAACAGCCCGTTATTTTATGGTACTTCAATAATTTATAAACCATTAGCTAGCTTATTATTAGTAAAAGAAATGTTTAAACAACGCCAAAAATCGTTAGAATTTGAAATTGGTGCGTCTATCCCTCCTGCGTCATACCTAATAGAAAACTTGAAAGACAAAGAGGTTGTTAACTTAATTAGAAAACAACTGTACCGCCTCACAAGCAAAAAGCCGTTACCACTAAAAACACAAACACCGATTGCTGTTCCAGAATGCAGAAAAGAGCTGAAAAAAGCGTTAGAGGCGTGCCAGCTTCTGGGGAAAACACAAGATGGAATGCATATTCATCTATATCAATATACAGGTAGCTCACCTATTTTTAGAGAACTGGGTAGGTTGAGAGAAATAGCATTTAGAGCCGTCGGTGAAGGCAGCGGTAAACGCCGCGATATAGATAAATACGATATGGATTATCAACACCTCGTGCTTTGGGATCCAACACAGTTAGAGTTAGCTGGTGCCTATAGATTAGCATGTGCTAAAGAAATAATTGATAAGCATGGTCGTAAAGGGCTATATACCGATAGCCTGTTTACATACACCGATGCCATGGAACCCTATTTGGAGCAAGGAATCGAGCTTGGCCGTAGTTTTATTCAGCCAAAGTATTGGGGCCGTAAAAGTCTAGATTATTTGTGGTACGGTATTGGTGCTTTTATTAAAAGCTACCCTCAATATCGCTATTTATTTGGTGCTGTTAGCGTACCTAACACTCTAGCTGATCCAGCAAAAGCCATGCTAGTGCATTACTACCAACATTATTATAAAGCAGATGAGATACTTGCCACTCCTAATAACGAATTTAAACCCAATGAACAACAGCTCGCACAATGTGACATCATTTTTTGCAAAAACGATGTAAAAGAGGACTTTGTAGAACTCAAACATGTACTTGCTAATATGGGCGCGCAAGTACCTACGCTTTTTAAACAATACACTGAGCTATGCAAACCTGGCGGAGTGAAATTTTTAAGTTTTAGCATAGATCCCGACTTTAACAATTGTATTGACGGTTTAGTCTTAGTTGACTTACACAGTGTAAAAGAAAATAAAGCCAAACGATATTTAAGCTAATCAAGGCGAGGTGCCCCTCGGTGCTACCTACCTGCTGTTAAAAAGCGAGCTCATTTAAAATTAGTGTCATTTATAAAAATACGTGAAAGTAAATCATAATAAATAGCCTCAACTTTAATTAAGTCATCAATAGATACATGCTCATTAATTTGATGAATTGTTTTGTTTTTTAACCCAAACTCAATCACTTGAGTATGACTGTTAGCAAAAAAACGACCATCAGATGTCCCTCCGCTGGTGCTTAGAAGAGGGTAGTTTCCGGTTTGACTATGTATGGCTTGTTCCACACAAGAAATTAAACTCCAAGTACTCTCAGTGCGGGTATAATATGGCTCACATGGACGTTCCCAGTTAATCGTTATGTAACGTGAAAATTCATCCAACGAATTAATCAATATCGATTTGATTTCGTTACTGTTGTACCGATGGCTATAACGAATATTAAATGTGATTTCGCAGTGACTGGGGACTAAATTATCGACCACATTATTAGTATTTATGCCTGTGACTTGCAGTGTGGTTTTTGAGCCTGCATCATCTAAATGCCACACTTGCTCACTCAATTTGCTGACTATTTTTGCACTGATATGTGCGGCATTAATGGTATTTTGAGGATAAGCTACATGCCCTGCTTTGCCCTTTACCAAAATACGAGCCGAAAGCGCACCACGACGGCCATTTTTAATTGTATCACCAACATATGTGGAACTTGTAGGCTCGCCTACAATACACCCATCTAAAACAATCCCATTTGAAGAAAGCTTATTAGCTATTTGCGCAGAACCAAACTCAGCTTCTCCCTCTTCATCAGAGGTAATGAGCCAATAAAAAGTCCCCGCTTTTGATGATGTGTTATTTATTATTTTTTTTGTGGCACTTAGCATCGCTGCCACGCCTCCTTTCATATCAGCAGCACCTCTTCCGTAAATTACGCCATTAATTATTTTTCCGTCAAACGGAGGGCTTAGCCAATCATCATTGTCTGCGGGCACCACATCAATGTGCCCTGAAAAAGCGATACAAGGTCCTTCTTTAAATTTAACACGCGCAATTAAGTTAGTGACACCATTACTCGTAAACTTCTCACAAAAAAAACCTAGCTCGCATAACTGCTCAACTAACCAATCTATTGCGCCGGCTTGATTTGGCGTCACTGATTTAAACTGGATAAGCGTTTGTAGTTGTTTTATTAATTCGGCGTTTAACCTATGAGATATGATTGCTTGTTGTGAAGCCACTAAAGACATTTTTAACACCTTTATTACTAAGTAAGGCATTATTAAATAGTGAGAGTATGACTAAGAGATGTCAGCATTTATACATTCTGATGATTATTAATTACAAAAATTGTCAATCATTGCAGTTACAAAACAGCGTTAAAATTAATCTAAATCAATAAAACACTTTTCAATGTTCAATCATTTCTGAAACTTTGATCTAGCACAGGTTTTTCATATTTGTTAAACGCAATAATAGCGCCAATCAAAAAGTAGTTCTTGGAGAACAACATGAAAACTAAAATTAGCATTGCAATATTCACCTCTTTATTAGCACTTTCTCCGGCTGCAAACGCAGACTTCAGCGTTAATGTAGGTGCTATTAATGTAAACCCAGACAATAGCGGATCAGCAATTAACGAAGCTCCTTCATTGGGCCTAAAAGGTGACTCAAATACCCAATTGGGTATTACCTTAGATTATGCTTTTAATGATACATGGGTATTAGAATTGATTGCTGCAACACCGTTTTCTCACGATGTGAATGGAACAGGTGGCTTAGCTGGTAATAAAATTGCCAATATTAAACACCTTCCACCTTCACTGGTAGCACAATACCACTTTTTAGATACAAGCTATCAGCTTAGACCATTCATAGGTGTTGGCGTAAACTATACAACCTTTTTCGACGAACAACCTTCACAAGCACTTAAAGCAACACTTGGTACGGACGATGTAGAAGTTGAGCTTGATGATTCTTTTGGCTTGTTAGTACAAGTAGGCGCTAATTACAAAATTGATGATAATTGGGGACTACACGCTATGGTTTCTATGATGGATATCGATACAGATGCAACAGTATATGCTAATGGTTCAAAGGCATTAACATCAACTGTAGAACTTGATCCTGTGGTTGCTATGTTTGGTGTAAAGTATAGCTTTTAATATTAAAGTGTTGTGTTATGTGTGCAAAAAAGGCGCTAAGCGCCTTTTTTTTTGTGTAATGAAAACAGTAATTCAGCTTCCGCTCTGGGTAACTCGCACTCGCGTATCACCTCGTCTAAGTCAGCTCCCAATTCAACCATTTTTACAGCACGAGAATAAATTTTAGCATCAGGATCATCGTACTTTTGAGCTGACTGCTGCTGTATCAAATCTTGGTTTTGTTGTTCAACTTCAAGAACTCGCTTACCTATACTAAGTAAACCTGTTCTTAGCTCTGCAGCTTCGCTTCTGAGAATATGAATCTGCTCTGCACACTCTTTAAGCTTTTGATGCAAATCACCTGCATCACTGGTGTGTTTATTTTTAAGTGCCATAATAAGCGTTAACGATATTAATCCTATCGCTAACGCGCTTATAGCAATACTAAGTAACAGCATAGTTTATCTGGTAAAGCTTATAAATCGCTTAACTCATCCCATTCATCATCACTAAGTAATTTATTTAGATCAACCAATATAAGAAGCTCGTTATCTCGATTACACACACCTTGTATAAATTTAGCACTTTCTTCAGTACCTACATTTGGTGCACTGTCAATCTCAGAGCTACGCAGATAAACAACTTCAGATACGCTATCGGCTAAAATACCAATAACCTGCTCTTCTGCTTCAATAATTAAAATACGCGAGTTATCAGTAGCATCGGCTGCCGACAAACCAAATCGAGCGCGTGTATCAATAACGGTTACCACGTTACCACGCAAGTTAATAATGCCTATTACATAAGAAGGTGCACCGGGTACAGGAGCAATTTCAGTGTAACGCAGTATTTCTTGCACCTGCATTACGTTTACACCGTAGGTTTCCTCTTCTAACTTGAATGTAACCCATTGTAATATTTCATCATTATTATCCGCATTTTTATTTGCTGACAGTAATTTCTCTTGGTTCATGCTGTTACCCCATAATGGTCATTACTACTGACGGCTATCTAAGCCTTCTTCTAATAATGTATTTAAATTATCTACATCAATTAAAGCACACATTTTTTCTTTAATAACCCCAGCAAGCCATGGGCGCTTACTTTGATCGGTACGCCATTTTACATCTTCTTTTGTCAATGTAATGTTATTTATTAACTTTTCTGCTAATAATCCCCACTGGCTATCACCCAAGGTGATTAAATATTGATAGTCTAATGAAGCTTCAAGTTTTTCGTCGTATTTTTCTGGCATTACCCATCGCGCAGTATCGACAACATTTAATTTTTCATCTCGGTTTAGCATAACGCCTTTAAACCATTTTGGCTTACCAAATAGGTGATTTACTTCACCTAATTGGTGTATACCGCCTAAAGCTTTGAGTGGCACAGCCAACGTAAGCCCTGCAACTTCGAAAAATAATGCTTGAAATTCGCCATCAAAGTAATCTGATTCACTGTTATTTGAGAGCTTTGGCTTTGCCTCTTCGGCTAAATCAACACTTGTACTTGTTACCTCTTTTGGCGAATCTATATTTTCTTCACCAACCGTTTTTGTCTCTGTAACGTCTTGCTTATTTTTTACTACTGGTAATTGAGTGCTTAATTCTGTTTTTACTTCAACATCCGGTTTTTTAAGTCTAGGGTCCGCAGTTACATTATGTGAATCATCCGGTATATTTTCTAAAAGCTTTGCAACGGGCTCTAGATCACTCGCAAGCTCCTCTTCACAAAGCAAGGCACCTAAATACTGAGTCATTACTTTTTCATTAGCAAATAGTTGCTTACTCATTCATTAACCTTGTTCAATTAAATATTCTAATAATGCTTTATAAGCAAATACACCACGAGAACGAGGGCAAAACTCTATTGGTACCTTTTGAGCCAAACTTGCGTCTCTTAATTTTGTATCAACGGGAATAACACCAGGCCAAACTTTATCACCGTACGTTTCTTGTAAAGTTTTATAAGCCTCAAGCGATGCCTTTGTACGTTTATCGTACATTGTAGGTATTATAGTATATTCATAACTTTTCGCCTGTGAGCTCTGCATCAATTCCATTGTGCGCATCATCCTATCAAGGCCTTTAAGTGCAAGAAACTCTGTTTGTACAGGCACTAAAATTCGCTCACTGGCAGCTAATGCATTAACCATCAATACACCTAAAACAGGTGGACAATCTAAAATAGCATAGTCGTAATGTTCGCTTATTTTTGCAAGCGACTTTTTCAATATTAACCCCATGCCTGTTTTATTGCCCATACTTCTATCAAGCGTAGCAATAGCCATGGTAGCCGGCAAAATATCCAAGTTTTCAAGTGTAGAAGGGCACAGTGCTTGAAGTATTTCCTCGCTCTGCATACTGGTTCCGCGAGCAAAAATATCGTAAACACTGACTTCTAAATCTTCTGAATCAATACCAAAGTAATAGGTCAAAGAAGCATGCGGGTCAGTATCAATAAGTAAAACTCGCTTACCTTGTAATGCTAAAATTCCAGCAAGACTGACCGCAGTAGTTGTTTTACCAACCCCCCCTTTTTGGTTTGCTACAGTCCAAATCTTCACATTACATCCCAGTTACTTTTCATTACGTGTAGTAATACGTATGCCACCATGTGGTAAACGAATAATTTTTATTGTGTCATCGTCTGACGGCAACTCTACTTCTGGCTCTGGCTCTTTAATCTCAGCTGCTTGTTCTTCAGCCAGTGTATTTACTTCATTAGGCAATCCATATTTAGATAAAGCTATAACCACTTTGCGATTTTCAGCGCGCCCCTCTTCTGTATTATTTTCAGCAAAAGGTGAATATTGTCCATACCCTTCAATGGCCATTCTGGCTGAATTTATTCCTAATGATTCAAGCTCAACTAAAACAGAAGTCGCCCGAGCTACAGATAATTCCCAATTAGAGCGAAATATTTCATTTCGAATAGTTTCATCATCTGTATAACCGCGAACCCGTATATAGTTATCTACCGGTTCAATAATATCTTTAACTATTTTAACGACTTGTTTTGCTCGAGAATGTGCAACAGCACTACCGCTAGAAAACAACATACCTGAACTTAGCTCGATAATCAGCCAATCTTGATGTAATTCTAGGTTAGCCTCACCATCACGAATCTCGTCAATAAGCGCAGATTGAAGCTTTGTTAATAAACTATCGAGCGGTTTTCCTAAATATTTTTGCTGGATATTGCTCGTATCACTTTGGCCATCGAGTAACTCGGGGCCTTGCTCTTCTTTGTTTATACTTTCACCATAGAGTAATTCTTTCTCAGGCGTGACTCTATCGGTGAGTATTCCGGTACCCTCTACCCCCGTCCCTTGCTGAGAATAAACACGTGCTGATTTATCAAACACTTGCTCTAAAGAATCCGATAGAATTTGAAAGTTTTCCTCTTTGTTTATTGCAATAGCGTACATTACAACAAAAAAAGCAAACATGATGGTCATGTAGTCAGCATACGACACCAACCAGCGTTCTGTGTGCTGACTTTTTTGGGCCGAGCGACCCAAACGTCGACGCATCATTTTATGCGTCCACTAGGTTTGGCCGCTCAACACGGTAAGCTTCAAGCTTTAACTCTATATTCATAGGGCTTTGGCCATCGCTAATTGCAATGATACCTTCAGCAAGCATTTCGTGGTAAAGCATCTTTTCTTCTACACGTTGCTTAAGCTTATTTGCCATGGGTAAAAATAATAAATTAGCCAACCCCACGCCGTATATCGTCGCAATAAAAGCAGTAGCAACTCCAGCACCTAGTAATTGGGGGTCAGTAATAAAAGACATTGCTTGAATAAGTCCAAGCACGGCCCCTAAAATACCTATGGTAGGACTATAGCCGCCCATTGCTTCGTAAACCCGAGCCGCTTCAAGTAAGCGTTCGCGTTCTAATAATAAGTCTATCTCAAGTGTATCTCTGAGTTTTTGTTCTGAACCACCATCAACTAATAGGCTGAGCCCCTTTGCGGCATAAACATCTGAATGCGTTAATGCCTCATCTTCTAGTGCTAAATAGCCCTCTTGTCTCGCTTTATGCGACCAACGTTTAACCTGTTCAATCGCATCATCAATATCATAGCTTGGCGTAACAAATACCCAGTGACTCATTCTAAGCATTTTTTTAAAAGTACTGGCAGATGTTTGAAGCATGACAGCACCTAAAGTACCACCTAGTACAATAATGAGTGCCGGACCATTAAAAAGCGCTGCAATCACACCACCTTCTAGATGATAGCCTATTGCTATAGCACTTAGTGCAACTATTAACCCAAGTACGGAGAGCTTATCCACAACCGGTTTCACTTTTTATCCGCGTTGCAATATCATCCAGCGCTAAACTCTCACTTGAAAGTCCCGCATTAGCAACAGCTTGTGGCATACCATAAACAACACAGCTTTTTTCGTCTTGTGCCCAAATAGTAGCCCCAGTTTGTTTTAACATTCTCGCACCATCTCGACCATCGGCGCCCATGCCAGTTAAAATAATTGCTAATACATCGCCTTGAAAAGCTTTAGCTACACTTGCAAACGTTACATCGACGCTAGGCTTATAAGTAATTCGCTCGCTATTATCTTCAAAAACACGCAATATTTTTGAACCACCTCGTCCTTCAACCATCATTTGTTGACCGCCCGGCGCTAAATAAGCAGTTCCTGGGTCTAACCGATCACCTTGTTGTGCCTCTTTTACTTTTATTTTGCACAAACCATTTAAGCGAGCTGCAAATGCCGGTGTAAAAGCAGCGGGCATATGCTGAATGAGTAAAATAGGATGCGGGAAATTAGCTGGTAATTGCGTTAGCACATTTTGTAAAGCAACTGGGCCACCCGTAGACGTACCAATTGCGACTAATCTATATTGCTTTCCACTGGCACGAGAAGGAAGTGAGCTCTGTGTTTTGGTTAATGATGGTTCAGGGGTTGAACGCTGAAAACTTCTATCCGGTTGCCTGATGGAAGATGTGCTACTTCTTTGAGGTACCGCACGTGTTGCGGGTTTAGAATACGACACTGGCTTAAAAGTTCTGGGAATGCGTCTATTGCCAATTTCTTTAACTTTAGCTTGGAGAAGCTTTATGGCATCTTCATTATTACGTGCTATGTCTTCAAACTTTTTAGGCAGAAAGTCCATCGCCCCCGCATCAAGAGCATCGAGTGTGGCTGTTGCGCCAGCACGGGTCAAAGAAGAAAACATTAAAATTGGTGTAGGATTGCTGGCCATTATTTCTTTAACCGCGCTAATACCATCAAGCACTGGCATTTCTACATCCATTGTGATCATATCAGGACGCAGTTGGGCCGTTTTTTCAACAGCTTCTCTGCCATTTATGGCAAATCCAATTACTTGTATGTCGCTGTCTTGCTCAAGAATTTCGCTTACTCTGCGACGAAAAAAGCTTGAATCGTCAACAACTAAAACTTTTACGGCCATTTAACTCTCTTATTAAATTTCTATGCAGGCACACTTAATTGTGTGCCTGCTTTATGATTTAGCCTGCGTAGTGTTTTAACATATTGGGAACATCTAAAATAAGTGCAATTCCACCATCTGACGTAATAGTTGCACCTGCCATACCAGGAGTGCCTTGAAGAAGTGCATCAAGGGGCTTTATTACAACTTCTTCTTGCCCTATTAAGGAGTCAACGACAAAACCAACCTGCTGAGTACCTATTTGAACAATAACAACATGGCCTTGAGCTTTGCGCTGAGTACGATCTGCTCCTTTAACTAACCAATGCTCAAGATAAAACAGCGGTATTGCTTTTTTACGTACAATGATCGTTAGTTGACCATCAACTACATTTGTTTTGGTTAAATCTAAGTGAAATATTTCACTAACACCAGCCAATGGTAGTGCAAATGTTTGTTCACCAACTACAACCATTAAGGTAGGTAATATGGCAAGTGTTAGCGGTACTTTAATTTCTAAAATTGTACCAACACCTAGCTCTGACTGAATACTCACTGAGCCATTAAGTTGAGTGATTTTAGTTTTTACAACATCCATACCCACACCACGCCCTGAAATATCAGAGATCTCTTCCTTAGTAGAAAATCCTGGTGCAAATATTAAATTGTACGCTTCGGTATCTGATAAACGGCTCGCTTGATCGTGATCTAAAACGCCTTTACTGATTGCAATTTTTTTGAGCTTCTCAGCATCCATACCCGCACCATCATCTTTGATAGTTAACAAGATATGGTCGCCTTCTTGCGAAGCTGAAAGCGTGACATTACCCGTTCTAGGTTTGCCAGCTGCTTCACGAGCTGCTGGCATCTCTATTCCGTGGTCAACTGAGTTTCTAACTAAGTGAACAAGTGGATCTGCAAGTGCCTCAACCAAGTTTTTATCTAAATCAGTTTCTTCACCAACAAGCTGTAAACTAATATCTTTATTTAAGCTTCGTGCTAAGTCACGAACAACGCGAGGGAAGCGGCCAAATACCTTTTTAATTGGCTGCATTCGCGTTTGCATTACTGCGCCTTGGATATCAGCCGTCACAACATCTAAGTTAGAAATGGCTTTACCCATTGCTTCACTTTCTGAGTTTGTTGCTAAACTTACCAACCTGTTACGAACAAGTACAAGCTCACCCACCATATTCATTATTTGGTCTAGGCGTTTTGTGTCAACTCGGACTGTTGTTTCTGCTTGAGGAGGAGCTGGTTTTTTCACAGCTGCAGGCGCTGGAGCAGGCGCTGCTTTTGCTGCTGGTTTTTCTGCAGGCTTTTGCACTGGTTTTGGCGCAGCAGCTTTTACAGGTTCAGGCTTTTTAACAGGCTCACTTACCTTAGCCGCGGGTTTTGGCGCTGGCTTAGACTCTGAAGCTGCAGGACTCTCTATTGATTTAGGGGCGCCGCTGCCATGAAGTTCATCTAGTAAAGCCTCAAATTCATCATCACTAATTTCATCATCGCTAGTATTACTTGCCGATGTATTTGTTGATGCCGTTGCAGTATTTTCTACTGGATTATTACTTGCTGGTTGCTCTTTTGCAGGCTCACTAGCGGCAACAGCGCCAAAGCTTCCAACGCCATGGAGTTCATCAAGTAGATTATCAAACTCATCATCTGTAATGTCTCCACTGACATCACTGCTACTTGGCGAACTTTCAGCTATTGGGCTTTGACCTTTCCCGTGTAGCTCGTCAAGTAGGTTTTCGAATTCATCTTCTGTTATTTCATCTATCTGAGTTTCTTCATCGCTTTGCGCAGCTGAACCGCCGCTAAATAACTCATCAAAGGCAAATGGGTCTTCTTCATCTGCTGATGAAGTTTCTTCTGCCGCAGGCGTTTCTAAAGCTTCATGTTGAGGCTCATCTGCCGTGTCAAATGGAGATTCACCAGCAAGCTCTTCCTCTGTTGGAGGCAAGCCCAGTTTGTGAAGAACTTCAAGTAGTTCGGGATCGGCAGGCTCAGGTTTATCGCGGTTTTGAATGGTAGCAAACATCTCGTTAATAGTGTCGAGTGCCTGCAAAATCACATCCATTAACTCAGAGTTAACTGTTCGTACACCCTGTCTGAGTAAATCGAATACATTTTCTGCACCATGACATGCGTCAACTAACTCCGTCATGGCTAAAAACCCAGCACCACCTTTTACAGTGTGAAACCCTCTAAATATGGCATTGAGTAATTCGGTGTCTTCTGGATTGTTTTCCAGCTCAACTAACTGTTCAGATAAAAGCTCTAGGATTTCTCCTGCCTCTACAAGAAAGTCTTGTAAAATATCTTCATCGACTTCAAACATGCAGTTACTCTCCTCTTAGAAGCCCAAACTTGATAAAAGATCATCGACTTCATCTTGATCAGATACAACATCATTACGTGATTCTTTATCAATAATAGGGCCTTCTGGACCTGCTAAAGTTTGTTCGTCTAATGGTTCATTTGTTTTTTGTTGTTCTATTTTTTCGACTTTACCGTCGTTTTGATCAGCAAAGGCAGTCAAAAGATGGATCAAGCTTTCTTCAACTTCTCTAACAAGCTCAATAACCCGGCGAATAACTTGCCCGGTTAAATCTTGATAGTCTTGCGCCATAAGTACATTTGTCATCAAACTTTGCAGCTCATCGGTTTTATGATGAGAATTGTTCATAAACTTATCAATGCTGTGGCATAACGATTTAAACTCTCCTAACTCAATCTCTCGATTCATTAGGCGATCCCATGTCGGTTTGATATGAGATATCTCATCCGCCAACTGCTGAGCAATTGGTAGGCTAGCCTCAACAGCATCCATTGTTTTATTTGCGGCATTTTCTGTCATTTCTATAACGTAATTAAGCCGTTTTTTTGCATCTGGAATCGCATCGGTAGTTAAGTCAGTTAAGCGAGTGTCTAGCTCGAAGCTTTTTAAAGCTTCATGCAATTGACGGGTTAACTTTCCAACTTCAGCAAATATTTCAGATTGCTCCTTAGAAGCAGTATCTAAAATTAACTGATTGGCTTTGTCTTGCTCACCGTTTTCTAGATAAACAACGAGCTGACGAGCTTGTTCTAAAGTTATTTGAGGCGCAGCAAGTGCTGACATAAGCCTCTCCCCCTATCATTAGCCTAAACGTTCAAATACTTTTTCTAATTTAGTTTTGAGTGTTCCAGCAGTAAATGGCTTAACAATATAACCATTAACACCTGCCTGTGCTGCCGCTATAATTTGTTCTTTTTTAGCTTCAGCCGTTACCATCAATACCGGAATGTGTTTAAGCTTATCATCCGCACGTATTGCTCTTAGCAGGTCTATACCCTGCATTCCTGGCATATTCCAATCGGTAACAACAAAATCAAATACTTGATTTTGTAGCATTGGCAAAGCGGTTGACCCATCGTCTGCTTCTTGAACATTAGTGAAACCTAAGTCACGCAACAGATTTTTAATAATACGTCTCATTGTTGAAAAATCGTCAACAACCAGAATTTTCATGTTTTTATCCAAAACATCCCCCAGTGAGGTCTTAACCTTGTTTACTTACTACTAATTTATCCAGTCATTGATTTTAGCTTTGAGCTTAATCATCGCCTGACCATGTATTTGACTTACACGCGATTCGCTTACATCGAGTATATGCCCTATTTCTTTTAAATTCATTTCATCGTTATAGTACAAAGACAGCACCATTGCATCTCGCTCTGGCAAAGATTTTATCGCACCTAATAAAGACTCATTAAACCGCTCATTTTTAACGTTATTAAACGGTTTGTCTAGCGCTAAATCTTGATCAACTGGACTGATGACATCCTCGTCGACACCAAGGTCTTCTATACCTAGTACTTTACTTGCATTTACATCGTTTAAGATATGATGGTACTCATTTAACGAAATTTCAAGTTTTTCAGCAACTTCTATATATGTAGGCTCACGGCTTAAGCTTTTTTCTAAAAAAGCAATTGTTTCAGCCACCAAACGGCTTTTGCGATGCACCGAACGGGGTGCCCAATCGCCGCGTCGCATTTCGTCAAGCATTGCGCCACGAATACGAATCCCTGCAAACGTTTCAAAGCTGGCGCCTTTGGTTGCATCAAAGCTCTTAGATGCTTCAATCAGGCCAATCATGCCTGATTGTATTAAATCGTCCAGCTGAACGCTGGCAGGTAAACGCGCTATAAGGTGACATGCCACTTTTTTGACGAGTGATGCATGTTTTTCAACAATCACATTTAAATTTTGTGCTGATTGATATCCCATAACTTTATTCACCAATGTTGTCATAATTAGCCGTTTACTAGTTTCTCTATGAAAAACTCCAGATGACCCGATGGTTGGTTAGGTATTGGCCATTTAACTGCTTTTGTTGCTAGCGCTTGAAACGCCAGTGCCGCAGGCGAATTTGGAAAAAGTTCTACAATAACTTTTTGACGGCGTGTTGCCTTACGCATATTTTCGTCGTAGGGAACCGTTGCAACCAAGTCCATTGATACATCTAAAAAACGATCGGTTACTTTGGAAAGTTTAGCAAATAACTCTTGCCCTTCACGCATGCTGCGGACCATATTTGCAACAATTTTAAATTTATATACACCATGCTCACGGCTCAATACTTTTATCAGCGCGTAGGCATCTGTTATTGATGTGGGCTCGTCGCATACAACAACCATTACATCTTGTGCTGCGCGGGAAAAACTCAGCACCATGTCAGAAATACCTGCTGCAGTATCTACAATTAAAATATCAAATTCTGTATTTAATTCGCTAAAAGCTCTGATGAGTCCCGCATGCTCTGAAGGCGACAATTCAACCATGCTTTGAGAACCCGACGTCGCGGGTACAATTTTAATACCTGCGGGGCCTTCAACTAGAATTTCATCAAGTTCGCATTCACCAGATAAAACATGTGATAAGTTACGTTCAACACGCAGCCCTAGCATAACGTCACAGTTTGCTAAGCCTAAATCGGCATCAAGAACCAATACTCTGTTACCTTGCTGGCCTAATGCAATTGCAGTATTAAGAGAAACATTTGTTTTTCCTACTCCACCTTTACCGCCAGTGACAGCGATAACTTTTACGCCGTTGTTATTGTTTTGACTCATTTTGCGCAGGCCACTTGCTTGATCTAATACTGTGTTAATCATACATCCCTACTGTGCTTGGCGCCACTGCTTGGTGCCTTGAATGTTGTGCTTTTGCTCTTTTTAAATAGAGTTGCTCAGCCTTTTTAACTAGTTTTTCAGCATTTGCAACTCGAATATCTTCTGGTACTCGTTGACCGTTAGTAAGATACCCTATTGGAAGGCGATTTTGAATCGCAATACTAATAATCTCACCTAAACTTAAAGATTCGTCTAATTTGGTGAATATACAACCACTTAACTGCACTTTCTTAAAGTGTCTAACGGTTTCTTGCAACACGTGTATTTGCGATGTTGCACTGAGCACTAAATAACTACGAATATCAACGCGCTGGTTGCGCATAAGAGTATTAAGCTGCTCAGTTAAACGTAAGTCGCGTTGGCTCATACCCGCAGTATCAATTAATACTAGTCGTTTATTTCGTAAATGATATAAAACTTCAGCTAATTCATTAGCATCTTTAACTTGCTTAACGCCACAACCTATAATTCGACCATACGTAGCAAGTTGCTCATAAGCACCAATTCTGTATGTGTCGGTTGTGATTAAAGCGACTTTGTCTGCACCGTACTTTTGTGCACCAAGTGCAGCTAATTTAGCAACTGTGGTTGTTTTACCAACCCCAGTTGGGCCAACCAAAGCGTATACGCCGCCTTGACGTAAAATTTCGTTATTGGTTGTCTGCATCTGATCTTCAACCATTGTTAAAAGTGCTTTCCAACCTTGCTGACGAGACACATCGTCAGGTACAAAGCACGCCATTTGCTCTGCAACATCTTTATCTATACCCATACCAACTAAACGATCAATCATGCATGCACGAGTAGGGTCGCGTCTTGCCATGTCTTGTTGCATGAGCCCTGATACTTGATGCTCTAACAACTGACGAATGGCATTCATTTCGTCACGCATTGACGAAATTTGCTCACTTTCATTATGTTTAGTTTCTTGACGGTTTGTCACTGGGGTATCAAGGTCATCAAAATCACTTTCTAGGTCATCAAACCCTAGGCTGTCTGCTTGTGTTTGCGGACGAGCTGAAGCTTGACGTTCATTGGTAAATATAGGTCGAGGACGCTGTTCTTGCACTGGCTCTTGGTAGTTGTCTGTAGTATCAATACCTGATTGCGAAAACATAGAAGCCAGTTCTGCAGAGCGAGGACGTGGAGCTTGACGCTCTAATAATGCTTGAAGACTATCAGCTACTTTCGCTTGTGGCTCTGGCTTAGCGCGAAGTGGCTCTGGTTTTACAAAATTATGCACTTGCTGTGACTTTGCAAAACTTTTTGCTGGCGCACTTTGCGGTTGCTCTTTTTTAGGGGCTGCTTTGTCATAATCAACTGCTGCTACAATTTCGACACCGTTAGCTAGCTTTTTATTCGACATAATAACCGCATCAACACCTAATTCGTCTTTAACTTCTTTAAGTACTGTGCGCATATCTTTAGCAAAAAAACGTTTTATTTTCATGATTCAACCCCTTTAAAATCTTATTGTTGGCCTACAGAGCTGACTATCTTGATCTGTCTTTCATCTGGTACCTCTTGATAAGACATCACCCTTAAACCCGGGATGGTGTACTTAACAAAACGAGATAACACAGTGCGTAACATTCCCGACGTTAGCAATATTGAAGGTTCACCGGACATTTCTTGGTTTTGATGCGCTTCGTTTAGTGACACTTGAAGCCGCTCTGCAAGTCCTGGTTCTATACCGGCACCTTCGTCGCCTGCATTTTGTAGTGACTGATGCAACATCTGTTCCAACTCAGGCGCCAAGGTTATGACAGGGATTTCTGACGACATACCTACAGCATCTTGAACTATTAATCGGCGTAATGAAATACGCACTGCAGCCGTTAATACATCGGGGTCTTGACTACGCGGGCCATACTCAACAAGCGTTTGTACAATTGAACGCATGTCGCGAATTGCAACCCCTTCATTAAGTAAGTTTTGTAGTACTTTTACAATCACAGTTAACGGTAATACGTCAGGAACTAAACCTTCAACTAAGCGAGGGTGACTTTTACCTAACATGTCTAATAAGTTTTGTACTTCCTCGTGGCCTAACAGTAGTGCTGCGCTGTTTGTGAGTAACTGGCTAATATGTGTAGCCACAACCGTGGCTGAATCTACCACGGTATAACCTAGCGATTGTGCCTCGTCTTTTTGATCTGGTTTTATCCATACCGCATCAAGTCCAAAAGCAGGGTCTTTAGTTTCAATCCCTTTAATTGGCCCAAATACTTGACCAGGGTTTATTGCCAGTTCATCACCATGCTTAAGTTCACCTTCACCTGTAGATACCCCCATAAGCGTAATTCTGTATGCATTAGGGTCAAGCTCTAAGTTATCGCGAATATGTACGGGTGGAACTAAAAAACCCAGCTCTTGAGAAAGCTTTTTACGTACTCCCTTAATACGATTTAGTAGTTCTCCGCCTTGAGATTGGTCAACCAAAGGAATTAACCTGTAGCCTACCTCTAATCCAATTACATCTACTTGCTGAACATCATCCCAACCCAGTTCTTTTTGTTCTTGTTTATTAGCAACGCCCGTACCAGCAGCTCCATTTGCAGCAGCTTCAGCCTCTGCTGCAGCCACTTTTAGTTTACTTTGTTGAGTGTAGTAAGCTAAATAACCTAATAATGCGCCTAGGCTTAAAAATGCTAAATGAGGCATGCCCGGTACTAAGCCCATGGTAATTAAGATACCAGAAGCTATAAATAATGACTTCTCGTTGCCAAGTTGTTTCTTAAACTGGTCGCCCATATTGAGTGACTCGTTTTGACGTGTTACTACAATCGCTGTACCAATCGATAGTAACAGTGAGGGAAGCTGAGCCACTAGGCCATCACCAATCGTAAGCAGTGTGTAAACTTCCATCGCTTGGCCAAAACTTAAATCGTGCTGGATCATGCCAACAAATAAACCACCAACAATGTTGATAATTAAAATGACAATACCAGCAATAGCATCACCTTTTACAAACTTACTTGCACCATCCATTGAACCATAGAAGTCAGCTTCGCGAGTAACCTCTTCGCGGCGATCACGCGCTTGCTCTGCACTAATGAATCCTGCGTTTAAATCGGCGTCAATTGCCATTTGTTTACCTGGCATTGCATCAAGTGTAAAACGTGCTGATACTTCAGAAATACGCCCTGCACCTTTGGTAATTACAACAAAGTTAATAATGATAAGAATTAAAAATACCACTAGGCCAACAGCATAGTTACCGCCAATAACAACAGACCCAAAGGCTTCTATCACTTTCCCCGCGGCATCTCCACCATTATGTCCTTCAAGTAGTACAACACGCGTACTTGCTACGTTAAGTGCTAAACGCATAATTGTGGCGATAAGTAACACGGCCGGAAACATACCAAACTCAACCGGTTTCATGGTGTAAACCGTTACGAGTAGTACCACCAACGCCAAAGCAATATTGAATGAAAAAAGGATATCAAGTAAAAATGGCGGTAACGGTAAAATGACCATTCCCAAAGCTGCAAGCACAAGCAAAGGTGTACCTACGCCTTTTGCATATTCTTTTTTGTCTGCGTTAAGTTGTTGTAATACCGCTTTAAAACTCATAATTCTACAATTTCAAAAAATTGACACTACGTAGAATTAGCAATAACTATTCCAAGTTAATAAAGGAGTAATATTAATACCTGTAAGCATCTGGGATGGGGAGCTTTTTATTAAGCTTTGTCGGGCGTTTTCCGCGACCTTTATTGAAGCGTTTCAGCTGAAAAACATAAGCTAACACCTGTGCAACGGCAGTGAAGAGTTGATCAGGAATTTGTTCACCCACTTCTGCGGTATGATAAAGCGCTCTCGTAAGCATGGGCGACTCAACAATTGGTACATCGTTACCATTTGCCACCTTTCGTATTTGCATAGCAAGTTCATCTACGCCTTTTGCAAGCACTATAGGAGCACCTGCTCGCTCTGTATCGTATTTTAACGCTACAGAATAATGCGTTGGGTTAGTAACCACAACATCGGCATCAGGCACGTCTTGCATCATTCTTTTTTGAGACATTTGCCTTTGAGTTTGCCTAATACGCGCTTTTATTTGAGGATCACCTTCAGAGTTTTTGTACTCGTCTTTTACCTCTTGCAGTGTCATTTTTAACTGCTTATGGTGAGTATGACTTTGATACGGCGCATCAATTGCCGCAATAATTACCAATGTGCATGATAATGCCAAAAACATCCACGAAAGTATTTCGAGCGCATGAATAATATTGTTAGGCGCAGACTCAATGCTTAAGTGTAAAATTTCGTCGAAAAAAGTATTAATTAGAAAAAAAGCAAAGCTTGCAACGACTAAGAATTTTAAAATAGCTTTAGTGAGCTCTACCGCTGCTTGCGGACCAAACATACGTTTAAAGCCTTTAAACGGAGACATTTTGCTTGCTTTGGGAGCGGCTGCTTGCCAACTAAAATTAAAGCCACCCAATAAAGTGTTGCCTATAATGCCTGCAAACAAAATAATGAATACAAACATAGCCATAGGAAAAATAAGCGCATCAGCCACACTAGACCAAACCGCAAACATTTTAGTAGTGTCGTAGGTTTCATTTCGATTAAGGCTAAGCATTCTGCCCATAATATTGTATAAACCCTTACCAATTTCAGGGCCGTACATTAACAGTGAAATAGCTGAAAAAATAAGTACAAACATAGTACCTAGTTCTTTAGAACGAGCAACCTGCCCTTTCTTTTTAGACTCTTCTATTTTTTTCCCTGTGGGTTCTTCTGTTTTTTCTTGACCTGAATCTTCAGCCATAACGCACTCCTAAGGCGAGCAACCAACTAAGGTACACATTAGTTCGATCATTTTAAGCCACTGAAATTCAAACTGCAGAATAAAGTTGCCTAATGTTGCCCAAATAATGACAAGCCCTGCTACAAGCGTGAATGGAAAACCAATCGCAAAAATATTTAGCTGCGGCGCCGCACGTGTCATAATGCCAAATGAAATATTAATAACCAGCATTGCTGTCAATGGGGCAAGTGAGAGCACTAAAGCTGTTGTAAACATCCAGCCGCCCCAAGTTACAATATCCCAATAGTGGTCTACCGACCACCAATTACCATCAATTGGCAGCACTTCAAAACTATGCACAACCATTTGTATCATCATTAAATGGCCATTAAATACAAAAAATAATAGTGTTGCTAAAATAAGAAAAAACTGGCCAACCGCCGGAACGCTAGCACCATTAGAGGGATCAATAACAGAAGCAAAACCCAAACCGGTTTGCATAGCAAGTATTTGACCTGCCAATACAAAGGTATTGAGGAGTAAGGTAGATGCAAAGCCAATCGCGATTCCAATAAGCATTTGCTGTATCACTACTAAAATCATTTCGAACGAAAACAGGTTAGTAAATGTAGCAGGAGGAAGCACTGGAACAACCAACAGAGTCACGACGACTGATAAACCCAGCTTTATACGTGTTGGCACATTTTTAGCGCCAAGACCCGCCATTATCATAATCATGGAGCTAATTCTTACCAAAGGGAGTAAAAAATCGCTCAACCATTGAATGACAACTGAAAACGGGTACTCCACTTGTTAACCTGCAATTTCGGGGATAAGCAGCACTAACCGAGTAAAAAAATCCATTAGCTCCTGAGTGAACCAGTGGCCACCAACAATTAACGCGCTAATAGTGATCAATAAGCGAGGCAAAAAACTCAACGTTTGCTCATTGATAGACGTAGCCGCTTGAAACACCGCAACCACTAGGCCAATAATTAAACCTGGAACAACAATAGCTGATACTAATTTAATAACTAAGAACAGTGCATCGCTAAGAATATCAACAAAAATTTCCGGTTCCATGCTGTAATCCTATCTTTTAGTTACATTCAAACAATACATACTATGTGCCTAAACCAAAGCTTTTTGCTAGGGTTCCCATCACTAAGCTCCAACCGTCTACAAGTACAAACAGCATTATTTTAAAGGGTAAGGAGACAATCATGGGGGAGAGCATCATCATACCCATAGCCATGAGTACGGATGCAACAACCAGATCAACAATTAAAAAAGGTATAAAAAACATAAACCCGATAATAAATGCAGTTTGTAATTCGCTTGTTACAAATGCGGGTATAAGTACAATTAACGGGGTCTCTTCTGGTGATTCTAGCTTGTCGTAACCAGCTATCTTAGCAAATGTTTCTAAGTCTTTTAAACGAACCTGCGAGAGCATAAATGCTTTCATTGGCTCTTTTGCGAGCTCCAATGCTTGAACTGAAGTCACTTGCTCACTCAAATAAGGTTCTATGGCTACGTCATTTACCTTTTGGTAAATAGGCGCCATGATAAAAATACTTAAGAATAAAGACATGCCCAACAGTACCTGATTTGATGGCGTTTGCTGCAAACCAATTGCCTGGCGTAGTATAGCCAACACAACAATAATACGTGTAAAAGACGTCATCATTATAATGGCGGCTGGTATAAAGCTCAGCGCCGTCATAATGGCTAAAACTTGCAACGTCACTGAGTAATCTTGTGTGCCATCTGCGTTTGTAGTAATGGTAAGCGCATCGATACCTTCAGCGCTTGCGCTTGGAACAAACATAATGGCGAAAATAATTAGCAGCCACTTAATCATAGGTTCAGTTCTTTTTATTTTGTTTTGATTTGGGATTTAACAATTTGCTAAATTGTTTAGCAAGTTCTGGAATTTCTTTTTCACTCAGTGGTGATTCTAATTTATGAAGGTAGTTAATGCTGTGCGGCGTGACGCCTAATAAATGCTGCGCATTATCAATCTCTACCACCATTAAGCGTTCGCGGGAGCCTAAGGGAAGACTTCGAACCACTTTAAATTCATCACTGTTTGCCAAATTAGGATTAAGCTTTTTTACAAAAACAGCCAGAACAACAATGAGCACTAGCACTGCAATAAGCGAAAGCACCATGGAGATTAAATCGCCCGTAGGTGTAACCGACTCTGTTTTTGTAAATACAGAAGCTGTTAGCGCAAAAAAGGCACTCATCGTAGCTTTTTGATCCGCTCTACTTGGCTGATAACATCCGTTAAACGAATACCAAACTTGTCATTTACCACAACCACTTCACCATGGGCAATCAAGGTACCATTAACCAATACATCTAATGGCTCACCAGCAACACGATCTAGCTCTACTACTGAACCTTGGTTAAGTTGTAGTAAATTACGAATATTAATTTTTGAGCGCCCAACTTCCATCGATATTGTCACTGGGATGTCTAAAATTGTATCGAGCTTGCGCTTTTCTTCGCCCGTTATTTCGCTTTTTTCATCACTTAATTCATCAAGTTCGGCAACTTGCGCTTCGCCAGCATCATCGCCGCCTTCAGCCTCAGCAAGTGCGGCTGCCCATTCGTCCATTGTATCTTGATCATCGCTCATACGTTTAACCTTTTAATCAATTACCAGTCTAAGTCTACACCGTCTGAAAGGTGTAAATCTTCTTCTAATTCTGCTAACTCTGCATCTGAGTCAATTTTCTTGCCGCCTTTAGTAAATACATGCAGCTCAGATTTAACTGAATCAGGTCGTTTAATTTTTTCACTAATTTGTAGGGCGACATTATCACGAGAACGACCCATTTTAGCTCTGAATGTGGGCAGCTCTTCTACAAATACAGTAATATGCTCTGGCATTTCAACAGGAATAATATCACCTGCTTTAAGCTCCATTATTTGTTGAAGTGTTAAGTCGACCTCTAGAAGCTGAGTCGACATATCAACTTCAACATCCATTATTT
Source organism: Pseudoalteromonas sp. S408 (assembly GCF_005886645.1). NCBI lineage: Bacteria > Pseudomonadati > Pseudomonadota > Gammaproteobacteria > Alteromonadales > Pseudoalteromonadaceae > Pseudoalteromonas > Pseudoalteromonas sp. S408. The sequence continues at coordinate 211,076 of NZ_PNDY01000001.1, forward strand.
CATCTCGTAATGCTTTACTCCAACGTAAGTCGGTATCCTCGGTGTCTGATTGAACACCTGCATCCAAAAGTTCTCTTATTGGTTCGAGCATTGAGTACGGCAAAGCAATGTGAAAATCACCGCCACCGCCATCAAGTTCAATATGAAAAGAGCTAATAACCACAACTTCAGTCGGGCTTACAATATTAGCCATAGCAGGATTTACTTCTGAATCGAGGTACTCAAACGACACATCCATGACCGGTGCCCATGCCTCTTTATAATCTTCAAAGATTATTTTTAGTAGCATTTGCACAATTCGGCGCTCTGTCGGGGTAAATTCACGGCCTTCAATTTTTGCGTGGTAGCGACCATCACCGCCAAAAAAGTTATCCACCAAAATAAACACTAAACGTGCTTCCATGGTGATCAAACCGGTTCCTTTTAACGGTCTAAAACGCACCATATTTAAGCTGGTTGGTACAAACAAGGTATGTACGTACTCACCAAATTTTATCATTTGAACGCCATTAATGGATACTTCCGCTGTACGGCGCATCATATTAAATAGGCTAATTCGCATATGGCGAGCAAAGCGCTCATTAACAATTTCCAGCGTCGGCATGCGACCACGTACGATTCGATCTTGCGAAGAAAAATCGTACTGTAGCGTACTTCCCCCGCCATCTTCGCCATCGTTTATATCTTCCTCTTCAACGTCATCAACACCGTGTAATAGCGCATCAATTTCGTCTTGGGATAATAAGTCGCTCACGCTAACCCCTTATTGCATTACAAAGCCGGTAAACAATACCCGCTCAATTACTTTACTGCCTTCAACGTCATTTAAGGCGGTTTGCACTGTCTCTAGTGCAGAAAAACGCAGTGTTTCTTTGCCTGCACTGGTACTTAACTCATCTGCAGTAGTCGTTGAAAATACGCTGAGTAACTTACCTTCGATAAGCGGGATATGCTTTTTAGCGGTTTCTTCATTAACTTCGCCACGAACCAAAAGCTGCACTTTAATTTGTACAATTCTATCTCTGCTAGAGCCCGGTACGTTAAATACAAATGGTCTAGGCATCGCAACGTAAAGAGCACTGCCTATCTCTGCAGATGAACCAGAAGCCTCTGGCGCTTCTTCTGAAAGAGTTGTTTCTTCATCTAACGTCTCAACTGGCTCATCCGAGCCCGACATTAAAAAGAAACCCGCAGCACCACCTACAACTAGCAATGCTGCTGCAATAATAATTATCAGCTTTTTTTTACTTTTAGGCGCTTCTTCTATTTCTAAACTTGTTTCTTCAGCCATCATCATTCCTTATATCGCAAAGGTATTTGCTTGTTTTAGTTATTATAATAGCAGTAGTTAGGCATAGTAATCTATTGATGATGATGTTTGTAGCGCAGAAGTTTGTTCTGGGCTATTTGCTGGCTCATCACTTTCACTATTTACTACTCCATTTTGGGCCAATTGTTCCCCCGAACCCGATTCATTTTGCTCAGCATTTTCGCCACCTGACTGGCCATATGAAATAGTGCTCTCACCCAGCTCCAAACCTTGCTGTGCTAGCATTTCGCGTAAACGAGGCATAGATTGTTCAAGTGCCTCTTTGGCCTGCTGGTTCTGTACCACAAAGTTAATTTGTGCTTGTTCTGCATCGCTACGAACGCGTATTTGCATGCTGCCCATTTCAGGTGGGTCAAGACGAATTTCAGCCTCTTTGTTATTAATGCTTAACATTGAACTAACGCGCTCTTGTAACAACTTGGCCGCGTCACTTTTAACTATGTTAATCGCCTGCATCATACCAGGGTCAATACTCACCTGCTTTGTCTGTGCTGTACTTTGTAACTGCTGATTTTGCGTAACCTGTTGATCCAATATCCCCATTTCATAATCAATCGAATCATAATAGCTTTGGGTACTGGTTTGGGTTGTATTTAATGCATTAGTTATAGTGTTAAACAACTGCGTAACTTTAGCCGGTGACTGCTCAGCCGTGGTATTTTTTAGCCCCTCTTTTTGCAGTTGGTCAAGCGCTTTTGTTAGATCTTCATCACTAGTAGGCTGTGCAGCTAATTTAGTTGGATCTGCGCTACTTTCAGAACCTGATTTCACACTCACTTTTTGTGGCTTATTCACCGTATTTGGTGTTTGTGAAGCTATAAAAGTAACTGGCTTTGTTGTCTCTTCACCTTTTACCGCTAAAGTAACTGCTTTGTCTATTTGCGATTCATTTGCTTGCGGCAGTTTCTGTGAATCGTTTACAGCTTTTTGAGATATTGTAAATTTAGTATCTGCCGCAATCGAGACTTTTAGCTCACCTATCGCTTGCTTAATAACCGCTAACTGTTCACCTTTTGGTTGCTCGGTTTTAATAAAAGTATTTAATTGAGTCAGTAGTCCCTGCTTTTCAGTCCCAGAAAGTGTATTAAACTGCCCGCTAGGCGACGACTTAACTTCAGTGCTTTGTGTCTGCTCGTTATCCGTTATAAATTGAGTGAGCATTTGCTTTAAAGCCGTCAACTTTTCAACGCTATTTGATGAAGAAAGCGAATCTGCTTTAATCTGATCATTTAATTTTGAAAGTTGTTCAGGCGTTAAACTTGCTAATACCTTATCTGTTTTTATTGCATTCGCATCTTTAACCGTTAGCGCATCTATCGCGTCTGCTTTTTCGGTTTCAGTGATACTTGAGTTAGCTGAAATTGCTCTTGACGTATTTTCTGCTGGTTCCGTAACTGTATTTTGAGCTACAGCATTTTGAGCTACGGTATTGGCATTAATTTTATTACTGTTCTCTGGTGTGCTTTGGGTAGTCGCAATTTTATCAACATCCGTTTTTAAAACAGTGTTATCAGAATTTATACTCGCTTCAGAAAGTACTGAGCTTTGTGAAGCGGCTCGTTTATCTGCAAAAGTGCCTTTGTTAGCCTCTGCCCCGCCGTCTTTTGCATCAGTTCCCTGAGTTATACTTTGCGTTTCTGCAGTGTGTTTAACTGTATCCGATTTTATATTTAGCTGTGTTTCAACAGCCTGTGCGATAGACGTTTTATTTTGTTTTTCTGAATTTAACGAGCTACTAATATCAGCATCATCGACTAATTTTGCCACACCACTTTTACTGCTGTCAGCAATTGGCGAATGAGGTCTAATTATTTTACCTACCTCATCTTTAACAGGTAAATCTTTTGCTGGCACAGCAACATAACCTTTAACAGGCAGCTTCTCGTTTAAATCAGCAATACCGAGCGGAGTTTTTATTGTAGATGTATCTGTTAGGTGTGTATCTTCCGCATTTTCGCTTGGTTTTGTGACTTCAGTATTTATTGATTGGGATGAATTAATTTGTTCGAAAATGTCATTGCCAGACTCTGCATCGAATTTGGCAGCATTTTTGTCATCAATGTGGCTCACTGAGCTTTTTTCAACATCTGAAGCTGATGAAGCAGCAAACTGCCCGTCAGCCTGAGTCTGTTCAAACTCTTTTTTTATAGGCTCAAATGCATTGTGCGCATCTTGTAGCTGAGTAAAAAACTCCGCACCTGATTCATCACCGGAAGTAGCTAAGCCGCTGTCTTTAAATGCTAAAAAAGACTCTTTATCAGCCGCAATTGAAACAGACATATCATTCATCGCCATAAATCACCTAATACGGTTACGGCAACATGTCACCGCACATTGCCCAAAATTAAATACCACCCATTAATAAAGCAATAAACGTGCCTAACTTAAGAGAGTTTTCGACGCTGAAAAAATTGATTAGATGTAAACTCGTCTAACATTTTCTGTTCGTTTTTAGCAACTATAGCTGCAGCTTTCACTTTTTGATTTTCAATCAACTTAGCAACCGCTTTCGCTTTTATTTGTTGTTTTAGCCACAGCGTTTTTCGCTGTGAAACAACTTGCTTTGCTGTATTAACCGTACTTGCTTGTTGGCGAATAGCTTCTTCAATTTTTGCAATAAACGCATGATACTGCCCAAAACCTGCACTTGATAAACCCGACTGCCCTTTTAAATGTAATTGCTGGGAGTACTCAAGTCGAAAATCGTTTAAGCCTTGAAGTTTTTGCTGATTTGCGAGCAAGTTTTGATTTGCTTGCAGGTAACTCATACGCAAGTTTTCTTCTTTTTCGCTTTCAAGCTTTAGTAATAATTCGAATTTACTTTTAGCCATTATCCTTGGCCTAATAATTGAGCAAGACCTTGTAGCCCATCGTCATAACTTATTACATCACGCATACCTTGCTGTAAAAAACCGTTAACCCTAGGCATCATGTTTATTGCTTGATCGAGCATAGGATCGGTTCCCTTTTGATACGCACCTAACGTGATCATGTCTTTATTTTGTTGGTACATCGAATACACCTGCTTGAGCACTCGCGCTTGCTGCATATGAGGTTCAGAAACTACTTGAGGCATAACTCGAGATATTGATTTTTCGATATCTATTGCGGGGTAATGTCCGCTATCGGCCAACTCACGAGAAAGTACAATATGACCGTCGAGTATGGCGCGAGCGGCATCAGCTATTGGGTCTTGCATATCGTCACCTTCACTCAATACAGTAAAAAAGGCCGTAATTGCACCTTGCCCTTCTCCCCCATTACCCGCTCGCTCAACCAAGGCGGGTAACTTTGCAAAAACCGACGGTGGATAACCTTTTGTAGCGGGTGGCTCTCCAACTGCTAAAGCTATTTCTCGCTGAGCCATGGCATAACGAGTTACTGAATCGAGTAGCAGTAATACATTTAAGCCTTGGTCTCTAAAATACTCAGCAATAGTAACTGCGCTTTCACAGCCTTTTAGTCGCATTAGCGGTGATGAATCAGCCGGTGCAGCAACAACAACCGAACGTTTACGCCCTTCTACACCAAGTATTTCTTCAATGAACTCTTTTACCTCACGGCCACGCTCACCTACCAAACCCACTACAATGACATCGGCTTCACTGCCCCGTGTCATCATGCCTAATAATACAGATTTACCTACACCAGAGCCTGCGAACAATCCCATTCGTTGACCTTGCCCTACGGTGATCACTGAGTTTATAGCACGTACACCTACATCCATGGGTTGGCTGATGGGTCGTCTTGCTAATGGGTTTATTGTATTTTGGGCAAACTTTAAGTAATGCTCAGCATTAATTTTGCCCAAACCGTCGAGTGGTCTGCCTAACCCATCAACAACACGCCCTAATAAGCTCATGCCTACAGGTAAACCCAAATTATTTATTTGAGGAATTACACGCGCACCAGGTAGCACACCAGAAATATGATCGTTGGGCATTAAATATAAGGTTTGATCGTTAAAGCCAACGATTTCGGCGTCAACAAAACCATTCATGGTTTCTATTTTACATTGACTACCAACTGGTGCTCGTAATCCCTTAGCCTCTAGAGTAAGGCCAACTACACGCGTTAATATCCCCGCTACAGCAGGTGTATGGGGCTTAATATTTTGTTGATATTGCGATAAGCGTTCGCTTAAAGAGGCACTTTGAGCAGACATAGTACGCCTAAAAAATACTTAGATATTGCTATTATGCAAAAAGCTATCCAACGTTTCTTTGACACGTGTTTTTAGAGTCATATCAAGAGAGGATTGCGCGGTTTTCACCTCACATCCACCTCTATCAAGCGTGGGTTCGGGAACCAATTGCCAGTTGTTTTGTGCAATAGTTTGTTCGCCATAGCTTTCTTTGATTATATCGAGGTCGGTCGGGTTTAGGTGAATTTTCACTGTTTCTTGCTGCGCATTTAACGAATCAATACTGTGTTTTAATGTATGTAAAATAACCTCTGACGATGTTTGTACCTCTTGGTAAATCACAGCCTCAGCAAGCATGCTAGCCAATTGAACAAGCTGCAATTCGGCTTGTTCGTCCACCTTTTTTAGCGGTGAATTAAGCGCCTCTAAAATGCTTTTTAAGCTAATTAGCTGCTCTTCAACAATCGGTTTAATATCTTCTTGCCCTTGAGTTTTTCCAAGCTCTAACCCTTCTTTGTAACCGGCCTCTTTTCCCTCACTAACGCCTTTTTCAAAGCCGTCAATGTAGCCTTGTTCATGGCCTTGCTTTAGACCTTCTTCGTAAGCATCTTGCCTAATGCGTTCAAGCTCAACCATAGTAAGCTTAGGCATCTCGGGTTCTTGTGGTTCATCAGCGGGCATTTCTTCGGCAAGCTCTTTTTTATAAAGCTCACTAAGGGGCGTACCATAGGCTGTTGAGCGGTTACCAAAGCTTTTTTCGTTAGGTGCTACATCTGGGATAGCCCAGTTTTTTAATAATTCATCGGCTTCTTCAGCTCGAAGTGGACGCCCTTTGAGTTTGCTCATGGCTTACAAGAACTCCTCACCACCACCACCACCTAACTGAATTTCACCCGAATCAGATAAACGTCGTGCTGTTGATAAAATCTCTTTTTGTGCTGCTTCTACTTCACTAATACGCACAGGCGCCATAGCTTCTAGATCATCGGCAAGCATATCCGCGGCACGTTTAGACATATTACCAAGTATCTTATCTTTTAGACCGTCGTCAGCACCTTTGATTGCTTTCATTAGCACGTCCTGTTGTACTTCTCGTAATATAGCTTGAATACCACGGTCATCCACATCCATTAAGTTTTCAAATACAAACATTAGATCTTGAATTTGCTGAGACATCTCTTCGTCATGCTCACGAATAGAATCCATTAACTGACCTTCAACATTTGTATCTAGGTAGTTCATTATGTCTGCCGCTGCTTTTAAGCCACCCATTTTCGCAGCTTGTGCACCCGCTTGACCGGCAAATTGTTTTTCCATTATTTCATTAAGTTCTTGTAGTGCAGCTGGTTGAACTTCTTCAAGGTTGGCTATACGCATGGTCAAATCAAGGCGAACTTTTTCAGGGAACTGCGCGATAATCTCTGCAGACTGCTCAGGCTCTAAATAAGACAACACAATAGTTTGTATTTGCGGGTGCTCATTACGAATAATGTTTGCCACTTGCTTAGAGTCCATCCACTTAAGCGAATCAAGGCCTTTAGCACCCGATCCCATAACAATTTGATCAATAAGGCTAGCGGCTTTATCTTCACCCAATGCAGCGGTAAGCGCCTTTTTAATAAAGTCTTCTGACTGAAATCCGATAGTGCTGAAGCTTTGAATCTGTTCAATAAACAAATTATGAACTGCACTAATCTTAGCCTGCGAAAGGTCATCTAACGCCGCCATTGCCATACCCACTTTTTGCACCTGCTTAGGCTCTAAGTGTTTTAGTATTTGCGCTGCATCTTCTTCTGATAGGCTCAACAGTAATATTGCGGCTTTATCTACGCCATCGAGCTTATCAACATCAAACGCTGGCGGTAATTGTTTTTGTTCTTGATCAGTCATCTTCTGTTAACCACGCTTTCACTACTTGTGATGAGAGTTCTGGTTCATTGGCTACAAGGGCACGAATTGCTTTTAGTAAGTCTTCGTCGCCATGTAGGTCTGGTAACTGAAGTGTACCATCGCTTGAGAAACCAATTGAAGCAGAATCAAAGTCTTTGTTTAGCATATCTAACGTGCTATCGCCAATATCTACACCAGCACTTAAGGCATCTTCGTCATACTCTTCAAGTGTATCGTCTGGGTAAATTAAGCGTTTAAGCATCGGTTTAACTACCGCCATTATCAGTACAATAATAACGAGGGCACCCAGTACTAAGCGGATTATTTTCATAAACCAGTCTTGTTCCCAAAGCGGCACACTAATGTCAAAATCAGTTGCTTCACGCACAAACGGAACCGTTACCACTTCAAGTGCATCACCACGTTGCATATCAAAACCAACACCACCTTGTAATAAACGGCGAATATTTGACAGTTCTTCCACTGAGCGCGGTGTCATGGTTGTTTCACCGTTTTCACCTACTTTTGGAGTGTAATCAACAGCCACCGACACGCTTATTCTACGTATTACACCTGTTTGCTGGCGCTTATGTGAAATAGTTGTATCTAGCTCATAATTACGCGTAGCTTCTTTATGTGTTCTTGATGGTGAAGTTGCACTACCTGCTCCACCTTGGCCAGCTACTTCAGGAATGTTTGAGTTTACTGGCGGCTGATTCGTCAACGCACCAGGTATACCTACCGCTAAACCGCCTATATTATTTTCTTCAAACGTTGTTTCGCTTCTTACTGCAGGCAGATCTGGGTTGTAGCGCTTTTGCGTTTCTTCAATGGCACTAAAATCCATGCTTAAATCAACTTGTGCAGTGTAGTTTGCAAGCCCTACGACGGGAATTAGAATGCTATCAATTTTTTCAAGATACTCTTGTTCACGCTTGCGCTCTATGTCGTACTCTTTGCGCGAACGTGCCGCAAGAGACGTTTGTGAGCCAGAATTTAATAAGCGACCATTTTGATCCGTTACCGTTACACGAGCTGGCTCTAAACCTTGTACAGCCGATGCAACCATATCAACAACAGAGTCTACTTCTTCGCTGTCAAGTGAACGCCCTCGCTTAAGAGTCAATACAACGGTAGCTGAAGGTTTTTTCTCTCTGCGCGCAAATACATTTTCTTTTGGGATGGCAAGTAATACACGTGCGCGAGTAATGTTGTTAAGCTCTTCAATTGTACGTGCGAGTTGTTGCTCACGACCATGCTTTAAGCGTTCGCGCTCTAAGCGTTGACTTACACCAAAGCCCATGTCTTGCATGATGATATCTGAACCCGATGTAGGCCCTTGCTCTAACCCTTCACGAGTCATTAACAGCTTAATGTTTTGATATTCGGTTTCAGGGACAAGTACCACATTACCATCAACTTGATATTCGATTTTTTGTGCATCTAAAAAGTCGAGCGTTTGTATTAGCTCTTCTGTTTGCATTTTACCAAGCGGGCGCATATCTGGCTGGCGAGCCCAAATAATGATGAATATAGCAATTGCTAAACAAATGCCTAAAGCAATAACAAGCGTTACTTGGCGCAATAAATCAACACCGTTTAACGAACTTAAATAGCCAGATTTTTGTTCTTGTTGATCGTCGCTATCGCTTTGGTCAATATCACCAGTAGCAAGTGCAAGATCGGTTGATTGATTGGATTGCGCCACAATAATTCTCCACTACCTAGTTAAACAGGCATGTTCATGATTTCTTTGTAAGCTTCAACAAGTTTATTACGAACTTGTACTGTCGCTTCAAATGCCACTGACGATTTTTGAGATGCAATCATCGCTTCAGCCAAAGAGACGCTTCTGTCGCCGGTCTCTACTGCAACCACTTTTTGCTTAGCATCTTGCTGTAAACCGTGCACAGTATTAATTGCATCTGACAGCATGTCGCCAAATTGAGCCGTTGATGAGGCTTGTGTTTTTACTGGCAGTCGTTCAACTTGATTACTAAGACCAGCCTCTAAAGCCATTGATTGCATTTCTTGAAATACAGCGCTATTTTGAATTTTCATAATTTTTCTCTGACAGTGCAGTTAACTCTTAATATAGATAAAGCACAAACCATGCCAAATAATAATTGTTAACTTTCAATAACTTAAAGTTTGATTTTGTGAGTCAGAGTTTTGACAGCCCTTAAATTCAATAACTGAATCAAGGGCTAAATGTGAGGCTACGCAGGAAGTGAAATACCTAAGTCGCGCATTTGCGCTAGTTTATAACGCAGAGTCCGAGGGCTAATACCGAGGGTTTCAGCAACATCTTTTCGTTTACCTTGGCATCTTGCTAACGTTTCTAAAATGATACGGTGTTCTTTATCTTTGAGCTCATCTTTATAACTGCCCGTATCAACAGCTAATAAGTCTTGTTTTGGCAGCTCTACTAATGATGACTTTTCATCATAATAAGCCGAGCTAGTAGGGCCATGCTCAATACTTTTATCAGAAGTGTTCGCCTGAGACTGATTAGCACTTTGTGTGCTAATCGATGTAGGCGTCATTACAAAATCTGTTGCGGCTATGTTTTCAATGAAAATAGCATGCTCATTAATAGTATTACCAGTCCTAAGTATAAGCGCACGTTGTATAACGTTATCAAGCTCACGCACATTACCTGGCCAAGAGTGAGCAAGTAATTTTTTCTCTGCGCCACTATCGAGGTAAGCCATAGGCTCTTTGCTTTTGCTTAAATGGCGTTCAATTAAATGTTTAGCCAATACAATAATATCCCCTGGGCGCTGATTGAGCGGTCGCCACATTAATGGAAACACGTTAAGTCTGTAATATAAATCTTCTCTAAATTGATTCTCGCTTACCGCTTCTTTTAGGTCACGGTTACTTGTTGCAAGTATGCGTACATCTAACTGAATTGTCTTGCGTCCACCCAAGCGCTCCACTTCGCGCTCTTGCAAAACGCGTAATAATTTAGCTTGTAATCCAAGATCCATCTCAGTTATTTCGTCGAGCAAGATAGTTCCGCCTTGCGCTTGCTCAAACTTACCAGGGCATGCTTGAATTGCACCTGTAAACGCGCCTTTCTCATACCCAAATAAAGTTGCTTCTAACATGTTTTCAGGAATTGCTGCACAGTTAATTGCAACAAACGGCTCATCGCATCGATTCGATTTATCATGTATGTAGCGAGCTAACACTTCTTTACCAGAACCACTAGGACCAAGCACCATCACACTTGCATCGGAACGTGCCACTCTACTTGCCAATTCTAATAACTGAATACTACTTGGATCGGCAACAATAGGACCGTCTGTCTCTTTTGCTTTTTCAGGTAAGTAGCGGCTTACCATATTGAGCAAAACTTCAGGTGCAAACGGCTTTGCCATGTAATCAATCGCACCTAAGCGCATAGCTTCAACGGCATCATCTATGGTGGCGTACGCCGTCATCATTAAAACAGGTAGCTCAGGGTGGTTAAGCTTAATACTTCGTAGTAAATCTAAACCACTCATAGTCCCCATTTGTACATCACTCACCACCAGCGAAAATTGCTCTTTTTTAAGCAAAAGCATGGCTTGCTCTGCACAATTAGCCGCAATGCATTCAATCCCCGACATTTCGAGTGTATCAATTAAGGCTTCACGAAGCCCTGCATCATCTTCTACAACTAAAATAGTGTTACTCATAATGATTCCTCTAATTTAGATGCGGTGCGAATAGGTAAAAGCAAACTAAAACATGCTCCACCGCCTTTATTATTGGTCACTTCAACACGTCCTTGATGTGCGTTTGCAACTGAACTCACAACAGCAAGCCCTAATCCCGTACCTTGACTTTTAGTGGTATAAAACGGTTCAAATATTTTTTCTGCTAAGCTTAAATCAACACCGGGCCCATTATCAGCAACGCTAATGCGCACATAGTCTGAATCTAGCTCATCGGTAACTGCACTTAAATGCACTTCTGCGCCAGCACCAGTGATCTGGATACTGTTATGAATCAAGTTTTGAATTGCACTGGCTATGGCGGATTTATTACCTATTATTTGAATATCTGGTTCTGGGAGACCGACAGCTAAGTGGCTATCGTTTAGTGTCACCATCGCATCGGCGCCCGCCTTTACTTCGCTGAGTAATTGCTGCATAGACACTTGCTCAACAACCTGCTGATCGCCGCTTTTGGCAAAAAGTAGCATGTCGTTTACTTGAGTTTCTAAATCTTTTAAGCGAGACATTAACTTGGTTTGAAAATTATCGCGAGATGCCTCAGGTAAGCGCTTAGAGCCTAAATTAGCAGCATAAAGCATAGCCGCTGAAAGCGGCGTTCGAACCTGATGCGCAAGAGACGCCACCATTTTACCCAACGCACTAAGGCGCTGCATATGGGCAACACGCTTTTGCAAACGGCGTGTTTCACTTAAATCGGTCATTAAAATAAGTTGCCCCGGCTCGGGAGCTAACGCTGTTATATCAAGCTTTATTAACCGTCCATCTTTTAGTGACACTTCGTGGCCATCGTCCTGGTGGGGTCTAAAAGAGCGCTGAATTACATTAAACCACTTCTCGCCCTCTAAAGGCTCACCCAACATATCAATCGCTATTTGATTGGCCTTTGCAATCATTCCTTTACCATCAAGCACAACTACACCTGCTGGCATAGTATCAACTAAATGAGAAAGCCAACTTGCTTGCTGACGCAGATCGCTTAATTCACCTATGTACTCCTCTTGAAGTAAACATGGGTTATACTGATTTGCAGAAATAAACTGTGGTTTTAGCACGCTAGCAAGGGCCATAATCAAATCTCGAATTTGTATAGATACAAAGCTTAATGCACAATACGTACCAAAATTAAATTGCTATATTTTCATAATCTTACAATAATAATAACGCGACATAAAAATGACGCGAATAAAAAGGAATACAGATGAGTGAGCAAAATAAGTACCGCTGCCCGTGGCTCGATACCACTAAGCCCGATTATGTTTTGTACCATGATTTAGAATGGGGTGTGCCTGTTTACGATGACCAAACCCTGTTTGAATTTATCACACTTGAGTCAGCTCAGGCGGGATTGAGTTGGTATACCATTTTAAAAAAACGACAAGGCTATAAAAACGCATTTGCTAACTTTAATGTAAACAAAGTGGCCTTGTTTACAGCTGATGATGTTGAGCGACTCATGCTTGATAAAACAATCGTTCGCAACCGTTTAAAAATTACAGCAACAATAAATAACGCGCAGCGATTTTTAAACATTCAAAAAGAGTTTGGCAGTTTTAGCGCGTATCAATGGCAGTTTGTAAATAACACCCCCATAGTCAGCAATTTTAATAATACCGAGGACTACCCCGCAATCACTGAGGCATCAACAGCTTTTGCAAAAGATTTAAAAAAGCGAGGTTTTAAATTTTTAGGCCCTACAACAGTATATGCCTACATGCAGGCTTGCGGTATGGTTAACGACCATAGTAATGATTGTTTTAGAAAAGAAGAAATTATTAAGGCTTTTGCTGAATAAGGACTTATAACCATAAAAGTGATCTGTTCACAAAGAGGCTAAAAGACGCTTCGCTTTAAAGAAGTAACGTGTAAGTTAACTATGGTTTCTCACTTGCCTTCGTTTTTAAGATGCGTGTTTAAGTAATTAAAAGCTACGCTTTTCACGCGAGCAAGCTAAGCGTCTACCGCCAAGGTCAAGTTTGCGTTTATCTTTTAGACGCGAAGATTGCTTGCGTAACGGGCAAAGCCCGTAAAGTGATAGCTTACAATGAGTATAAAAAGTAGTTTATCTTTTAGGCATTATTAGTCTCGCGACAGGTTATACTTTTTCATTTTTTCGACGAGCGTTGTTCGCCTTACACCTAATATTTCCGCGGCGCGTGCCACAACATAATCAAAGCGTTCAAGTGCTTGGGTAATTAAGCTAATTTCAAGCTCAGCTAAATACTCTTTAAGCTCAATGCCATCATCTGGAAGTAAGCCACCGGCGTTACTATTAAACTCTGCCTCGGGTTCGTTTTCATAGTCACTAAACCCAGTACTGAATATATCGTTAAACGCATCTTTCTCCATTAGTTCTTCAGGATACTCAGGCTCATAGGCATCAACTTCAATATAACGGTATTTATTAGGTAGGTCAGGTATGTCTACTACCTTTTCGGGGAACATTATAACCATGCGCTCAACCAAATTCGCAAGTTCACGAATATTACCCGGCCACGCATGCTCTTTTAAGCTTTCAATTGCACGCTCAGTAAACTTAGCGGTAGTACCCGTTTGCTCATTTACACGACGCATTAACTCTTTGAGTAATAAAGGAATGTCATCAGCACGCTCACTTAGCGACGGGTTCTCTATAGGGAATACATTTAGCCGATAATACAAATCTTCACGAAAGCTACCGGCTTCTATCATGGTTTCAAGGTTACGGTGAGTCGCAGCAATAACACGTACATCGGCTTGAATTGCTTTAGTGCCACCTACACGCTCATAGCTTCGTTCTTGTAATACGCGTAAAAGTTTAACCTGCATTTGTAGCGGCATATCACCAATTTCATCTAAAAACAGCGTACCGCCTTGCGCTAACTCAAAACGACCTTTACGAGCAGAGATAGCCCCTGTAAACGCCCCTTTTTCATGACCAAAAAGCTCACTTTCTAGTAACTCTGCCGGAATGGCCCCACAGTTTACTGGTACAAAGGGCCCTGTACTTCGCTTAGATAGCAAATGAACGTTACGCGCAACCACTTCTTTACCTGTACCTGACTCACCTAAAATTAAAACGTTTGCATCTGTTTTTGCAACTTGCTCAATTAAAAAGCGGACCTCTTTAACTGCTTGTGTTTCACCAACAAGGCCATCAAAAGACTTATGCGGCTGACTATTTTTGTGCTCCCCCGGCAACATACGATGATACTGCTGGCAATCATGAAGTAACTGTGTGGTAACTTCGTGATTAAATGGCTCGCAAATAAGCCCAACTACGTTAGCAATGCTAAGTAACGGTCTTAACGTTTCACCAATTAATAAAAATGGAAGTGTTGGGTAGCGCTTGATTAAGCTTTCATGATCGAGTGACTGTAAAGCCCCCAAAATAACCATGCACTCGTGCTGCTTATATTTTGCACACTCTTGTTCAAAGTTATCTTCATCTAAGCGATGAGTAACCTCACCGATAAAACCAAGTGATGCGTTTAACCCAATAGAGCGATTGTTATTATTATCTAAAATCAGGATCATAGTTAGCGAGCCGTGCTTCACTCTTTGATATAATTAGCTAAATTGTAAGCCAGTTAAGCACGGATGCAAGTGATAGCGGCAGTTTTTTGACATAAACGCCAAAAAACAGACGCACTAGTAAGATCAATAATACTTAAGAATTAACTATTAAGTATTAAAATTTAAAGTAAACCTAAAATAGACTCAGCAGATTGGTTAGCCTGACCACGAAGTGCAACTGATGATTGCGCTAAAATGTCATTAGACACTTGTTGCGAAATTGCCTGCGCATAATCAGTATCTTGAATTCGGCTTTGACTAGCTGCAATATTTTCTTGCTGCACCCCTAATCCTTTAATTGTACTTGCCAACGTATTTTGAAATGCACCTAACTCAGCGCGTTGCGCATTTATTTCATCATTTGCTTGCTTGGTTATATCGATAGCTGCTTGTGCTCCAGCCTGAGTCGAAATATCAATAGTAGATAGCGTCGGGGCAAGACTTCCATCAGATTGGTTTAGTGTTGCATCAGAGCCTACCTGAAATGATACAGGCTCACCATTAAACAACGGTTTCCCTGCAAAATTAGCGTTTTCAAACGTGTCGTTAATTTGACCTTGCAGCTGCACGACTTCTTCTTGTAGCGAAGCACGATCATTATCAGTCAGTGCACCATTACCCGCTTGAACAGATAACTCTTGAATGCGCGTGACAGCATCATTTACACCACTCAAGCTAGCTTCGCTTACTTGGGTATATGAAATTCCGTTATACGCATTACTTACAGCTTGGCTAAAACCATTTTGCTGTGAAGTAAGCCTATCAATAATTTGTAACGCTGCGGCATCATCTGCTGCACTATTTACTTTTTTACCGGTTGCTAGTTGCTCTACAAGTTTGTTATTTGTTTGCTGATTTTGGTTTAAAAAGTTAGCTGATGGTGATTGAATTTTCATAACGGCCTCCGTGGTGCTGACTGATTAAATTATAGCTTAATTTGCGAAATTTTGTGCTTTGTACCATGGTTAGACTAAATTAACTTGGCACTTTGCTTGCTTAGTGGTTAAAGTATTGAGATGCGTATTAAAAAATCACGTTTGCGTGTCATATAACGCCAATAATAAATAATTTGGGTAGCACTATGTTCGATAACAAAACAATTTTAATCACCGGTGGTACCGGTTCATTCGGGAAAAAATACGTCAAAACGCTACTTGAGCGTTACAATCCAAAAAAGATCATTATTTTTTCACGCGATGAACTTAAGCAATTTGAAATGCAACAAGAGTTTGACCAACCTTGTATGCGTTATTTTATTGGCGATGTGAGAGATAAAGACAGATTAATACGTGCCATGCGCGGTGTAAACTATGTTATTCACGCAGCTGCTTTGAAGCAGGTTCCGGCCGCTGAATACAACCCGATGGAATGTATTAAAACAAATATTAATGGCGCTGAAAACGTGATTGATGCAGCTCTTGATAACGATGTCGAAAAAGTAATTGCGCTGTCTACTGATAAGGCTGCAAACCCAATTAACTTGTATGGTGCCACTAAATTGGCATCAGATAAACTTTTTGTAGCCGCTAATAATATTGCAGGTGGCAACCGCACTACCTTTTCTGTTGTACGCTACGGTAATGTGGTTTGCTCTCGCGGCTCTGTTGTGCCTGTTTTTCAAAAGTTTATTGATGAGGGGCGCGACCATATTCCAATCACACACGATGAAATGACTCGTTTTTGGATAAACCTTCAACAAGGCGTCGATTTTGTACTGACTAACTTTGAACGTATGTTAGGCGGTGAAATTTTCGTTCCTAAAATTCCTTCAATCCGTATTACCGATCTTGCCAAAGCGATGGCTCCTGACTTACCACTAAAAATAATTGGCATTCGCCCTGGTGAGAAACTTCATGAAGTAATGTGCCCAGCAGACTTGTGTTTTGAAACCTACGAGTACAACGACCACTTTGTTATTGCGCCTGGTATTAAGTTCAGTAGTCGCAGTAATGACTTTACCGTTAACGCGATTGGTGAGAAGGGTAAAAAGGTAGATCAAGGATTTGAATATAACTCTCTGCATAACTCGCATTACATGACGATTGATGAGATTAAAGAATTTAACACTCAGGCATTAAGTTAAAGCTGAATAAAATAAATGATTCCATATGGTAAACAACTAATAAGCCAAGCAGATATTGATAGCGTTGTAGCTGTTTTAGAGTCTGATTGGCTAACTCAAGGACCAAAAGTACCCGCTTTTGAGGCTGCTATTGCAAAATACTGTAACGCTCAATATGGTATTGCTGTTAATAGCGCGACTTCTGCTCTACATATTGCATGTTTAGCATTAAATGTAAGCGAAGGTGATACTGTTTGGACGTCGCCAATTTCATTCGTAGCCTCAGCCAATTGTGCGCTTTACTGTGGGGCTGCTGTGGACTTTGTAGATATTGATTTGGCGACTGGCAATATGTCAGTGCCAGCCCTTGCTGATAAGCTTATTAGCGCAAAAAAAAATAATTGCTTACCTAAAGTCGTTATCCCTGTTCACTTTGCAGGTCAATCGTGTGATATGGAAGCTATTTACGATTTATCAAAGCAGTATGGTTTTAAAATCATTGAAGATGCATCACATGCTATTGGCGCACAATATAATGGCAATAAAGTAGGTTGCTGTGAATTTTCAGATATCACTGTATTTAGTTTTCACCCGGTAAAGATAATTACCTCTGCCGAAGGCGGTATGGCAGTTAGTAATAATCAACAGCTTGCAAAAAAATTACAGCGCTTAAGAAGTCATGGGATCACTAATGATCCAAATGAAATGACTGAGCAAAGCCATGGCCCTTGGTATTACCAGCAAGTAGAGCTTGGCTTTAATTACCGAATGACAGAACTACAAGCAGCACTTGGTCTCAGCCAACTTGATAAACTTGATGAATTTGTTACAACCAGAAACGCACTCGCTATTTCATATTCTAATGCGTTTGAAACTATGCCACTCTCGCATTTAACACAACTTACAAAATGCTATTCGAGCTACCATTTATACGTAGTTAAACTTGCTGATGGCCACTGCCACCTTCATAGGCATATTATTGAGCAATTGAGGAGTAAAGGCATTATTAGTCATCTTCACTATATTCCAATACACACTCAACCTTTTTATAAAGAAATGGGCTTTAAAGATAGCGACTTCCCCAACGCAATGAAATACTATAAAACAGCATTCACTATCCCTTTGCATCCTCAACTTACAGAGCAAGAGCAGAACTATATTATTGATGAAATTGGTAAATTACTGTGAAGCTCGCACTAGGTACTGTTCAGTTTGGTGTTGACTACGGAATAAGTAATACACGTGGCAAAACACATCAGAAAGAAATAAAAAAAATACTGAACCTTGCCAAAAGCGAAAATATAACGACCATTGATACTGCATCAGCTTATGGTAATGCTGAAAAAGAATTAGGCCAGTGCCTAGTAAATTCATTCAATATAGTAAGTAAAGTTCCTCCTATATCTAATTTAATCAATGTTGATGATTTTATAACAAAAACGGTTAAACAGTCTCTTTGCGACTTAAATTGTGACGCTTTATATGGATTACTACTTCATCGCTTTGAAGATTTTAGTCAATTCCCTGTTGCACTTGATTGCTTAAAGCAAATTAAAGCAGATAATAAAGTAAAAAAAGTGGGAGTATCTTTATATTCCCCCGAGCAGCTTAATAATGATGTATTAGCATTTGCAGATCTAATTCAGTTACCTCTTAATATTCTTGATCAACGCTTCGTTCAATCAAATTCATTAAAACAACTAAAAGCTGCAGATATAGAAATTCATACTCGTTCAGCCTTTCTTCAGGGGTTATTGCTAATGGAAAGTGACACTTTCCCAGATTATTTTAAACCTATTGCTCCTTTACTAGAAAAGCTTACCACGCTGAGTAATTACTTAAATGTCTCAACGTTATCACTAGCATTAAATTATGTGGTTAGTATTGATGAAGTAGACAAAGTGGTTGTAGGCGTAAACAACGAACAACAGCTTAATGAAATTTTAAGCTGCTTAACTTCAAGCTTATCCAATATTGATTTATCTGAGTTTAGCCTACCTGATGAGCGTTTTATTAACCCAGCACTTTGGCAATTAAACTGATAGAGATTGATAGTGAGTATGTGCTCTCGTGCATGTATTAATTAATTTAGCTGTTTCAACAGGCCCAACGTTAAATAAGCAGTCAATCACACTTAAATGAGAGATAAACTCACCCTTAATTTGTGGGTATTTAGGATGAATAAAGTTTTGATAAAAAACATCAATACCATTTTTAACTAATGCCCCGCCTGGGGTCTCTTGTTCAATGTAAGCCTGCGCGCCTACTGGTGATAAATAAGTATTACATTCTAACTCATGACAAATAGATACTAGCCGAGCATCTTTAACACCAGACACGCCTTTAAGCTGAGAAGCAGTAAATGTTGGTGTGGTTATATTCATATACCCCATCAATACTCTAATGATTTTAATATTCATTTGAGCCAGGCAAGTAATGCTCTCGTCTTTATAAATGGGAGCTAATAGTGGAAACAAGGAACTAAAAAACGGTGCTTTTGCGTAGCTTTCAGCAATGCTTTTAAGATGCTTTCTTCGCCAAGGATTTGCACTGACAAATTGAGTGTTTTCAATTGTTGCTGTCATTCTTCCTTTAGGGGTACTTACCGGACAAGTCAGCATAAGCTCTTGCTTACCCGATTTAATTTTATTTCTAACATGCCAATCACTTTTTTCAAGCTTTACGTTGTCTAAAAATACGAATTTATCGGCGCTGTTAATTAACCCAAAATAACCTAACCAGGGTAAGTAAGTAGGCTGCATTATACTCAGTAACATGTTATTTCGCTTTTACTTAATTGCATTGTAAATTCATAAGGGTAACCACCTGGCTTAGTAACGTAGTCATGCTTTAAGGAAACAAAAGGTGTCATTGTTGTTTTGCATAATTCAAATAATTCTAAGGGTGAGACATAAAAAAGAGCCTCATTTTTAAATTCCACAAATGTCGATAACGCATTAAAAATAACCGACTGCTCACACTGCTGAATACTTTTTTGTAAGGTAAGTGTTAAAAAGCCCATGTTATCAGTCATTTTATTATTGAACACACCGCTAATAAGCACATGGTCATAGCCTTGTGCTATCTCATCCTCATAGATATCAAACACTTTGAATTGAGCTTTTGTATCTGAGGTAAACTTGGCATTTGCGGCGTCTATAAACTCTGGTACAAAGTCATAACCTAAATACTCACCGGTAAAACCGTTTTTTCTTAGATATGAAAGCATATCACCCAGCCCACAGCCTAAATCAATAACTCGGCTACTTGATGAAATCATATTCAGAAATATCGCAAATCTTATATTTTGTGATTCTTTTGATACATGCTGTACTGATTTGTGGCTGTCACCATACTCTTTATACAGAGACTGATAATACGACTTTAAAGTATTACTTGTCTTGGTAGTCATTTATAAACATTACCATATTGGTTAATTGCTCTTGAGGTGTTTCGGGACGGACAAATAAATTTATAATTTGATCATCAATCAGTGACGCATTTGGATAATGTCCATTGGTTTGTAATTCACCTAACGATTTATAATGCTTAGTAAAAATAATGCCACTCTCTTTTGCCTTAGCTAAAAAGTGACTTCTATTTTTTATAAGTAAAGGGTAGCGCCAATACGTTACTTCAGCATCAAAACTTGCTTTTACAAAAAGCGAATTAGTAATATTATTTTGCAGATAATCTACATTCTCTTTTCGCACTTGCATTTGCTTATTTAAATTTAAAAAGCGGCCATTTAATACTTCTAACGGTTTTACGTCACTAAATTGAGCCATTTTATTCTCGTTTAAAAACTCCTTAGCGCATTCAAATAGCCGCTCAGAGTTAGTTAAAATAGCTCCGCCATATTGATTATCAATAGGTTTATCATACCCAAAACTTAAAATAGAGAAGTCGCCAAAGCTACCTAACGGTTTGCCTTTGTATTTACTGCCATACACCAAACATGCATCTTCTATTAGTGTAATGTTATTGTGTTTTGCAAACTTTTCTATTTCATCAATTTTACAATAGTGTCCGTAACCATGAACGGCCACTATTACTGATACAGAATCATTAAAAACAGCTTCTATATTAGTGACCTCCATAGACAAAGAGCACAACGAAACATCAGCCAAAATAACGTTGTAACCTGCCATTTGAATAGCAAACAAAACAATCGGGCAACAGCTTGCTGGCATTATTACTGAGCTACCCTTTGGAGCCTGTGAGGCATTGAGTGCAGTTATAAGCGCAAAGCTTCCAGAGCTAGTCAATAATGCATGCTGGCGGTCAAATGCAGTAGCAATAAGGCTCTGTAATCGAGTTAAACCCATAACCTCAAATCCTTGCGATAACGAGATAAAGGAAAACCTTCTGGTTGAGTCAGTATTTCTACTTTCTTAACACAATGCTGTAAATCAGTTTTCAATTGCTCAAAAGAAAAAAAGCGCCACTGAGAATAACGATGTATCAACGGAATCGTTTTTTCATATTCCAGATCACTTGCACTTTTTATATCGTGCTCAAAGTGTTTATCGAGTATATCGCCAATCAAAATTATACCTCCGGGCTTGCATACTCGTATCATTTCTTTAATCGCATCAAGTGCATATTGATAGCTTGGGAAGTAATGAAAGATACTGTAACTGAGTACTCTCTCAAACTCATTGTTTTCAAATTGAAGAACACTCGCTTGTGATTGATAAAAAACGCCTTGAGGGAGTAATTTTTTTGCTTCATCTATCATTGCTTGAGAGTAGTCAACACCTGCATACTGTGAGCACTTGTGTAATTTTGATAATAGTAAGCCGTTACCACACCCTACATCTAAAATACTATTACCTTGCGCTGAGAACATGAGTTTTTGCTCAACATCATCGATGAGCGCCTGCCAAAGTGTATCGTCAAAGGGTCGCCCAACCTGTGCTTTAAAATCACTGTTTATACGCGCAATTTCATCCCACTCTGCTTGTTTAGAATTAAACTCACTCATTTGATACCTTTAAAATTTCTTTTGCGAATTGCTCGGTCGAATCGAGATAATATGATGATAACATTGCGTCTCTTTGCGCCAGAACACCGGTGTGTAAAAACCCCTCAATGTTTAATGTTAAGCTTTCTATCGTTGCATCTTCAGCAAGACCCAAATCAAAGGTTAAATGTGCTCTGGCAAGTTCTAAAGTATCGGTATGTTGTTCTCTCGTTTGTGAAATGGCGCAGTTAGGTATAAGGCAAAAACCTGCTTCATACTTTGTTAATCCCCCGCCATTAATGATTAAATCGGCTTGTTTGTATACAGCAGACATATCATCAACAAACTCTAATGCTTGGTAAGTGTTATTTTTTAAACTAATAGAAGGGGCTTTTTGATCTAATAAAATAATTTTCTTACCTACCACTAGCTTATCTAAGGCATTTACAACATGCGTAGCCACATCAAATCGATCATTACCGCCAATAAAAACCAAAATAGTATTAATACTATTTTGAAAGTGACCTTGTGAGCGGCTTCGCCTTAATGATAATAATTCTTGGGCAAATGAAAAGTAACGTACCCCTAACCTATGTTTATTGGTTGAACGACAAAACGCCTCAGCGTTAAATCTAAAATTCACAATAAGATCTATAAAAGTGTAATTATATTGATCAAAGTCGTCGATGATGCATAGCTTCAACCCTATTTTTTTTAACTCAAATAATTGCTCAAAAGTGAACTGATAGCTATCGGCAAGCACCGTCATATCTGGCTCAAAAGTAAAGTCACTGCCTGCTACGGTGAAACCAAAATTATTAATACGCTGGGTAGAAAATTGATCAAAGTCGCCAAAAAAAACAATATTACTAAAAGGCTGTAATGCAAAGGTCGCCCTTGCAACATTTAAACACCTTGATAAATGCCCAAAGCCTGTTTTCATAGTTCCATTACAATAGAATATAAAATTAGCCAACAGTGCAATACTCTTTTAATTCTTTATGAGCAAGAATTAGCACATCAGATAACAACCAGCAACGACCACTAAACCTACCCGATACAATAATATTTTTAAACGAATTTGTTAATGTTTCATAATTAATCTGTGTTGTAGTACAAAAATCATGCGTAGGTACAGGAAAAGTATTATCAATTATTTGTACACAACCACTTTTTATTTTGGTGTCAGCCGTTAAAACTCCCATATTTTTTAGATCAATAACACCCTGCTCTAATGTGTATGTAGGATCTGCTTTGTACCTTAATACCTCTGCCGATACTTGATACTTATCACTTTGCCTTAAATTGTTATACAGTGTAACCCTGAAAATATCCGAACATGGGTCCCAGTTCCAAAGGTAATGCGATTCTTTATTTAAAGGCTGCTTATCAAACGTAAAATGTAAGATATTTGCGGTCCTAAATATGGGTTTATAATTTGCGATCGGTAAATTAGCGGCCTTTAGTGCAAATACAGGCGGCGCACTCCAAAATAACAAGTCGCACTTAATACGTGAGCCATCGTTAAGGCTAAACGCAGTAACTAAATCATCTTGATATTCAATATCTACCACTTGACTACTACAGCGAATTTCAACTCCTAAAGATTCAGCTTTTGCCTGTAATTGATCGATCCAAGTCTGCGCGCCTTTACCGCTATTTGGGTAGTAATAATTAGGAAGGTATGAACCTTGCTCTGCAAGTAATGTTTCAAATTCAGCAGCACTATGATAGCCAAGCTTTTTATCAAACTCTGGATGTTGCTTTAACACTCGTGACAACGATGCATTGAATGCTTTTATTCTTGTAGCGCCAAAATAATTAATGCTGGTATTTTTAGCTAAATAAGTAAATGCTACGTCGTCACCATAAAGCTTATTAATAACCGGTTTTGCAAGGTACTGATAAAACACTACACCTAAAGTTTCACATAAATATTGCTCAATGTTATTAGCCTCAGACCCTGATGTGAGTGACATAAACTCACCAATACCTTGTTTATAAAGTGCTGTATCTAATTTTCTTGCATCAATTGTTTGTGTTTCTAAATCCCACTTACCTGCAAAGTAATTTCCTGTTTTGAGGTGTTTAAATGTACGCCAATTCTTAGAAAATTGAGGGTGGTTGAATAGTATCTCGTCTATTTCAGCAACACCGGTGCTAGCTGGAATGTGTGTACCTTGGTCGTAAAAATTACCAGCATCGTCAGTGACTGAATTCAACAAGCCACCTAACGATTCAGACTGCTCAATTAATACAACGCGATCGTAATGCTTGCGCAACAAAATGCTTGCCGTTATTCCACAAATCCCACCACCGACCACTGCACATGTTTTCATAGCTAGCCTCTTAACTTATTCGTTAACGCAAAACTAACTCTATCACCCAGCTCTACATCGCTTGTTAAACACAGCCCTATTACATCATCAAAATGCTTAGTGTGTAAGCCAAAGCCTGGCCTAACCGATTTGATATCGTGTTTTGTAATAACATGGCCCTTAGGTAAATCCTTAGCAAAATAGAGTGAGCGCCTAGCTAACATATTTTTTTTCGCTGAATCTGTTATGTCATAGCCCACAGTACCTATTGCTTTTTCGGCGTCTCTTACTGACCTAACCAGTGATGAAAATTCGTCTCTATCTAATGAGAAAAAGGCATCTACTGAATCGTCAGATTTATCAATAATAAAATGTTTTTCAATTATTTTTGCACCCAATGTAACACTTACTATCGGTGAAATAATCCCTTGTGTATGATCAGATAAACCAGCAATACAATTAAATCGTTTAGCTATATCGGAAATTGTTGCTAAGTTGCATTCTTCTAATGGGGTTGGATAAGCTGTTGTACACTTTAAAATTGCAATGCTATCACACCCGTTATTGCGCAATGTACTAACCGCAAGTTCAATGTCAGCTAACTCAGCAATTCCTGTTGAAAGAATCACAGGCTTGCCTGTTGCCGCAACATATTTCAAAAGGGGAATATCTGTTATTTCCGGAGAGGCAATTTTATATACCGGTGTATTTAATGATTCAAGTAAATCAACGGAAGATTCATCAAATGGGGAAGAGAATATATCAATTTCGCAACGCTTGGCCTCTTCGAACAGCGCCTGATGCCATTCCCAAGGTGTAAACGCTTTTTGATAAAGTGAGTGCAAAGACACATGTTCTTGCCAAGGGTTGTCGCTAGGCAAACAAAAATCTGGCTTCGAACAATTTAGTGTGATTGTATCTGCCGTGTAAGTTTGTAGCTTTACAGCATCTGCCCCGGCTAACTTAGCCTCAGCGATTAATTTTTTCGCTTTATTTATATCTCCACCATGGTTTGCAGACATTTCAGCTATAATGTAACACGGACTATTTTCATCGATTATTTTATTGTTAATTTTCATAATAAGTCCAAAGCTAATTAATGTTGTTCATTTTGTAATGAAATAGCTAACCCTTCGTTACGAATAACTTGGCTATTAATCTGTTTAATGTGAGGATAAGCATCAAGTATATTTTTTATATTTTGATAATTAATGTTAACAGTATCGTTAGTAAAACGTGCTAATTCTTTAATAACCTGCCAATCTTCAGGTGTATCTAATGTAAACCGATAGCTGCTGTCATCTGTTGTGTTTTGCATTTCATAGGTAGAAAATTGATTTAGTTTATTTTCGTAAAAATGTAACGTCACGTGTTCACGTTCAGACTCTCTGAGTGCAGCCGTATCTAAAGAAGACAGTACGCTCGTTTTAAAAACCTCACAATCAACGCCTTCGGCAAATTGTTCACTCAAAAAGGCATAATCAACCTGTTTTTCAAAGTACGTCTGCAATAATAAATCACACACGCCAACATCTACAAAAGGTGAATCGCCTGTTATTCTCACAATATGGTCTGATGGATATGCTTGGCTTGCTTGCTGGAAACGCGCTAAAACATTATCCTCTGAACCTCTAAACACGTTGATATTATGGCGTTTGGCTAACTTAACCAACTTATCATTTTCTTCGTTAAAAGAAGTAAGAAGAACAATATTATCAATGTACCTAGATTGCTTTAAACGCATTACAATGTGCAAAATAACGGGGATCCCATTTAATTCTTTTAACACCTTGCCTGGTAATCTTGACGACCCCATTCTTGCTTGAATAAATGCAGCAACTGATTTCATTAATTTAACCTTTGAAAGCCACTGTGGCATACCGGCCCATTGATTAGGCTTTCTATATCTGCATTACTGTCTAGCGACTGCTGAAGAAAATAAAAAACATCTCTCATTGCATCAATATATTTATCGCAAAGCTCATCGGTATGGGCAATCGAAAGGTAAATAACATTACTCGCTAAAAATCCTCTTTTAAGCATTTCTTGGGTAAATAGTGTTTTTAATGCCAAAGCATGATCACCTGGAAATATAAATATAGGGACACTATCAATACCTATAATTTTTAGGTTAAAGCCTGTTTGAGTGACGACTTCTTCAATTCGAGATTTTAGTCTTGCGCCAGTTTCATTTAAGCGTTTGGGAATATTATCTCTTTGAAATACTTCTAATGTTTTTAACGCAGCTGTAAAGCCAACTCGTTCGGTCCAATAAGAACTACTAATGAAAGATTGTTGCGCTGCATCCATCACTTCAGAACGACCTATTATAGCCCCTATTGGATGGCCGTTACCCAGTGCCTTTCCTAGTACACAAATATCTGGCTCTATCGATGTTAAAAGATGAGAAGCCCCTGTGTTGAGTCTAAACCCTGAGGATATTTCATCAAAAATTACAACAATGTTATGTTCAACAGCTAAATCTTTCACAGCTTGAAGAAAGGCAACATCCGGCAACCCATGACGAAAAACTTCCATCATAACAACGCCAAGGTTATCACCGTGAGCATCTATGATTGCCTTAAAGCCATCAATATCACCTTCTTTAAATGGCACCACAGTATTTTGTAATTGCTTAGGTACACCAGCAGGCCTTAAACCAGGTAATAATTGCTCATCTAAATTTTCAGCGTCAGTTATATTTGTTGCTAAGTACCAATCATGCCAACCATGGTAGCCGCAAAAGGCAACAACATCTTTTTTACTATAGGCACGGGCAATTCGCACTGCTAACGCACACGATTCCCCACCAGTACGAGTAAAGCGGACAGCTCCCGCCCAAGGGTGTATTTCAATAAGTTTTTCTGCTAATTCAACTTCTTCATGGCAATTCAAACTACTCATACTTCCGTTAGAAATCGAACTTATCACCGCATCGTTAATTTCATCATTAGCGTAACCTAAAGAACTAGTACCAATTCCCATAATAGAGAAGTCATAGTAATGGTTATCATCTAAATCCCAAACTTCACAGCCTTTAGACTTTTTATAATAGGCAGGCCATTGATCGGGTAAAAACATTTCGGCACGCTTTGAAAGTAATTGATTCCCACCTGGAATAATTTTTTTGGCTTTTTGCCACAGCTCAGCACCCGAATTGCTTTTTGATGACATGTTTTTTCCTTAGAAATAATAAGTTTAAATTATTTATCAACCATTATAATGAAATTTCGCTTACGCTCTAATAACTTATCGGCTATTTTAAGAAAAGGCTTAGGAAGAATAGATATTTTTTATAGAAGTGATTTTTTCATAAACAAACCATGGTCAGTTTGCTCGCTAATTTCAAAACCCAATTTATTATAAGCAGATATTGCAGGTATATTACCCTTATCAACACCCAGTATAATTGTTTCTATATGAAAGTTTTTAGCTAAGTAATCTGCACTTGCAGAAATAACCTCAGCTGCAACACCTTTACCACGCCATCTAGCCTCACCCAACAAAATCCCCATTGTCGCGGTTTTATTAACTAAGTCGATAGGCTCATACTTTATATTGCCAATATGCTCACCATCAGCAAAAATACCCAGCAAAATAGCTGCGGGGTCTTCATTTTTAGTTTTAATATAAGCCTTCAATTCGTTTAAAGATGACGATGTATAGCTAATAAACTCTTTAGCTTTATTATCTTCAAACCAGCTGAGGTATCGATTTGAAGCATGGGCCTCAGTTAAGAGCGTAAGAACAAATCGTTTACTCTTAATCTGCATATTTACTAGCTCACAGAAGGTTTTGAGTAATCAAAGCTGTAATCACTTAACTCATTCCAACGGTCTCTATATTGCTGTGGAGCATCCGCAATGAAATCTCGCCAAAGTGTTTTTGCTTTCTCATAATAAGGTACTATCGATGTCTCATCACCAAAGTTATAAAGTAACGAGATAAGCACCGAGGTAACGTAAAGCGACTCACCTTCAAGTAACAAATAAAGATGTGTGTATCTTGGATGATTTTTAAATGAGAACAAATACCTTAAACTTTCAAGTAGCTGCTTGAGCGCTTCAGCTCGATTTAAAATTGGACCATCAAGTATCTCAACCATTGTGTTACATAGCTGCTCAAACTCATCAAAATCCAAATAATCTGTTAAACACACACTTTCATCTACACTAGAGAATGGCTGCGTTTTTATATGATCAATAACTTCATTTTTAGAAAAAATAAATTCTTCTAGTAAAATATCATCTGACCTTAAAGGCATGCTCCCCTTAACAGCGGCCCCATCACTGCAATTAAAACAATTTATCCCTGAATCAAGTTTAGACTCTAAAAAACGTTCCATTTGCACTTTTCCTGTGTGCATGAAGTGATCGGTAATTATATCGCCGCCAAAATTGCCAGGTATAATGAGCTCGCCCCCCATTTTTAAAGGCGCATGTATCGTTTCACCCTCACCTGAGTAATAATAGCTACCTTTTGAATGATGATGGTTAGGATCTTTATAACCATTATCAGCACCGAAAAGATAAATATTTTTAAATTCCATACTACCAAAAAAACTAAGTGCTGTGTTCCCAACCAAGGGGTTGCTGAACCCTATAGTTGATGTGATTCTGCCATTATTTAAAAACTCCGAAATATGAAATAATGATGTACCTGCTTCGTTACTTTTTAGTGCAACGCCACACCAGCCAAACAAATCGAGTACGTTTGGGTACATTACATTTAGCACAAGTAGATTTATTTTTTGGCGGGTATTTTCAGGAATAAATGCTGTTAAAAAATCTTCTGTTGCCTTCGTTCTTTCAAGTGCAACATGAAAATCAGGTGTAATACCTTGCTTTAATAATGCTGTTGTAGCAGAGTTACATGCAACGACAATGACCTTGTCTTGTAACTTTTTAATTCTTTCAATATCGTTATCCAATGAAGGTCCATTTGCAACAATAAATATAGGATAATGATTATACTTTTCGGAAACCTTTTTCGCAGGCTGTAGCAAATTAATAGGTTTTAAAGAGTTTTCGACTGAATGAGCAACGCTTAAGAGCGCATCATCAAAAAAACCCCACCCCATAAAAAACTGATGATAATTGCCTTTAAACTCATTAATTAATTTATTTACAGATTCAGAAGGGTAATGTTGAAAAAATAGTGCACTTGCAACACTAAACGCACCAATTTCTCCAGCTCTTAAATGCAAAGCTTCATACATTTCTTGCTCAGGCACACCAATCGAGAAATATAAATAACTTCCAGCTTCATCTACTTTGCTAAGAAAATTAGCCCAGTCAAATGTAAATAAACTTGCAAAAAAATAATCTTCATTGGGTTCAAAGATGCTTATATAAGCTGCATTAAAAGAGTCAAAAAAATGATCTAAATGATATCCTAAGCCAACGCCAAAAATAATTGCACTGGGTACATATTCAGCAACATCTTTTGTCGAAGGAAGATCCTGTTGCGTTTCATTGTAGATAGCGCCAATTTCAGCCATTAAATCAATATGGATAAAACCCGTCTCATTTTTTAAGAATTCCAATTGGCTATGGTCAACTTTACCCATTATAGGGTTTTCAAGCATATTCTTTATTTGCTCACTAGACTGCTTATGCGGGTCTTCACTATAAATAGGAACCCCTGTGTCGTAGTCAACAAAATTAGCTGTACCATTGTGGTTAAGAAATAAATTAAATTTACTGCTTGGCTGATGCGAACTAAATTTCTCGGCAATATCAGGAAAATACTTTTTAAACGCTACGATATTATTGTCGAAAGTCGTATTCGCTTTATCTACAAAAGCATCTTCGTTTTTTTGTTTTTGCGAAATTGAATTAAGGGTCTCTTCAATCTCATTTATTGACTGTTGAGCACTTTGCAGATCATTTTTAGACATTTTGATATTTCTTAATATTCTTTTGGTTTTTATTAAACTGAGTAATATTTTTAAAAGACTGTTTTTTTAAGTCGTCGACTTTATTTATTATATTTTGATGCTTTGCGGCGACTGATAGAAAATAAGTAGCATTTTCATGTAGGGATATTTCATCGGTCGCTTTTATTTCATCAAGTAACTTGCGGTCTAAATTGAGTGCTTTTTCGAGGTTTGGCTCATCAATCGCAGCTTCGAGCTGCGAAATCAAAGAGTCAATTTTATCCAACATGAGCATCGATACCATTTTCAGATAACGTTTGTTCTCTTACTTCATGAGGGATTGCATCCCACGCTGATTTTATCTCTTTTAATAGGTTCGACACTTCAGTAATTATTTCAGGATCGTTTTTGATACTCGCATCCAATAGACGCTCATCCATGTAAGTATAAAGTGAATAAAGATTTGTTGACACATCACCACCAGCGTCAAAATCTAAACAACCGCGCAATGCATTGATAATCGCTGATGCTCTTGAGATATGTTCGCTTTTAGCTTCCAAGTGTTTTTTTTCAATCGCTACTTTTGCTAAGACCATTTTCTCAATTGCGCCCGCCATTAGCATTTGAATAATTTCATACCTATCGGCCCCTGCAACTCGCGTTTTTAGGGCCTCTTTTTGATAATTTTTTACTTTAGCGTTGTACATAACTCACCTATATATTTTATTGCTAAATCAATTACTTATACTTAACCATCTGAACGTGTAAAGCCCGGAAGACTTGCCAATTGTGCACTCAAGTAGGTTTGCGTTGACTGCATTTGTGCAAGCAGTACATCTAACCCTGCATATTGTTCGCGAAGTCTAGCTTCCAAAGATTCCATTCTGAATTGATGATTTTCAACATCATCTTCTAAATCAGAAATTTGTCCATTTAAACTGTCCTCTCGCTGCTTCATAATGCCGTTCGTATCGACATAGTTATCCAATAACGTTTCAAACTTTGAAGCTATACCGTTTTCACCTGCAAAAGCCTTGCCAATATCATCAAAATTATTATCTAACGCATCATTCAAGCTTCTCACTAGAGTCGATTTTTCTAAGTAACCTTCTTTATTAACTCCAAGCCCGATATCAAAAATACTCTCAAAAGGACCTGCATCTGATAAGCTAGTTGATAGAGCATTCACTAATTGCGAACTAAGAGAGCGGATAGTAGAGTCACCATTTAAAGGCTTACCGATGCGTGACTGAAACCCTAGTTGACCTATAACATTGTTATAATTTGTGATTAATTCATCAACTAACGTTGTTGCACTTTCTCGGTCAAAATCAACTGAAAGCTTGGCTGTCTCATTGTCGACACTTTCACGTTTTGCTGTTATCGTCATATCTTGTACAGCATCTTTAAAGGTGTTTGTATCGTTTGTTATGGTAATACCATCAACTTTAATAATTGCATCTTTTGCGGAGTTTTCTGCTGCTATTCCAATGCCGCCTGCACCACCTGCATTTGCTATAGTAGATACGTTATCAAGTTCAGCGTTATCGTTTGTGATAACAAGATCGTTTCCGGTCCCTGTTACAGTAGAAGTCAAAACAAGCTTCGCTTCAGTACCCGTGTTAATAATATTTGCCGTAACACCAAAATTACTGTCAGAGTCGTTTATAGCATCACGTAAGTCAGAGAGAGTAGCACCGGCGTCTAAGGTTAAATCAAAAGTTTTATCAGGGCCTGCAGAAAACGATAATGTGCCACCTGAAGCACTCACAACGTCTTCATTAGTAGCAAATAACCCATCTTCAGATAAAGCTCTACTCCCTTGAGCAATTGCAACCACTTCTATCTTGAAGTCACCTGGAGTTATATCAGAGGTAGGTGTAACAGAGATCAAGTCTCCGTCATCACTTGTTGGCTGGGTTATATTAGCAACTCGTTTATTGAAGTTATCTGGGTCTGCTAATTTTTCAATTGTATCTTGTAACTGCGATAAAGCAGATTTAACTTCACCTATCGCTGATAACTCGACTTGAAGCGCCTCATCCTTCGCTGCAAAGGCATTCATTTTAGGTACATTTTCAGCATCAACTGACGCCGAAATAATACTTTCCAAATCGAGACCTGAACCAATACCCGCAGATGTAATAAGAGGCATAATATAATCCTAAATAGCTGGAATGGCCTAAACTGTTTTGTTAAACAGTAAACCTTTATTAGTTAATTTATCGGCAAATTCATCTAAAGCTTTAGCTATTTCCCTAAACTCTTCGGTAGGTATCTCTCTAATTACTTCATCGTTACTTTTATCAAGCACTTTAATGATAGGAAGATCTCCACTATCATCAAACTCAAATTTTAAGTTAGTTGATGTTACCGGGATATACTCATTTAACTTCTCTAGATTATCTTTTACCTCGACAAACAAATCTTTATCTTGTTTGCCTTCTTGTTCCTCAATATTTTGAGCATTCTTCAAATCAACAGCTTCTCTTGCTGTTAAAGAGGTGCCCTTTTCAAGCTTTTCCTCTTTTACCGCATCTTTACTAATAGATGAACTTACAATACTAAGCCCGTCTATTGTTTTTTGTGTAGAATTTAAATCAATCATCTCGGCTATCCTCGAAACATATAATAAGACTATAAGCCACATTTGAACTATTTGCTTAGTCTAAAGTGGCTCATAGTTCAAATCAATTAGCCTAAAAGCGATAACGCTGCTTGTGGACGTTGATTTGCTTGGCTTAAGATTGTTTGGCTAGCCTGTTGTAAAATCTGCATCTTAGTTAGGTTAGCTGTTTCTTGCGCAAAATCGGTATCTTGAATACGTGATTTTGCAGCCGATAAGTTTTCTGAGATATTTGACTGATTTCGAATAGTTGATTGAAAACGGTTTTGAACAGCACCAAGCTCAGCACGCTTCTTATCAACAACAGCAATCATCGAGTCCATACCAGCTAAAACAAACTGAGCATTACCCTGCGTTGATACACTAATTGTATCTGCTCTAAATTTAGTATCAAAGTCATCTGTTGCACCAACTGCTGCGCCAGAAACATCAGAAACACCAGCAGCTAAAGTTGTTAAACCTTTACCTGTTAGGTTACTAGCAACACCTGCGATTCCTGATAACGTGAATCCACCATTTGCAGAAATAGAGTTAGGACCACTTGCCGTAGTACCCACATCTTGCATACTAAAACCAATAGTTTGCACAGCATCTGCACCTACTTGGAATTTGGCGTCATAACTACCATCTAATAAATTTTGACCACCGAATGTAGTGTCTTCTGCAACACGGTTTACTTCTGAAGACAATGAACGAATTTCTTCTTGAATCGCTAGGCGATCTTCATCTGTGTTTGAACCATTTGATGCTTGTTGTGCCAGTGTACGAATACGTTGGAACATCGATGTTACTTCATCAAGTGCCCCTTCAGCTGTTTGTGCAAGTGAAATACCATCATTTGCGTTTCGGTTACCCTGATTTAAACCATTAACTTGTGATGATAAACGGTTTGAAATCTGCATACCTGCAGCATCGTCTTTTGCACTGTTGATACGCATACCTGAAGATAGACGTTGGAATGAAGTATCCAATGCATTACTTGATTTGCTCAGTTGTCTTTGTGCGTTCAAAGAACTCACATTACTATTTACATATAAAGCCATGATAGCCTCCGCTTCAAAGTTCGATAGATAGTAACGGGATACCCCTACCCTGTTATTATCCGTGATTTAGAGTCCTGGATTTTTAGTCCTCTAAATCATTTATCGTCCGATAAAGCGAAAGCTTTAGCTTTATTTGTATTTAATTTCTACTTACTTTAATTTTATTAACCTTGAAGTAGACTAAGTGCGGCCTGTGGACGCTGATTAGCTTGCCCTAAAATAGTTTGACTTGCTTGTTGTAATATCTGATTTTTAGTTAAGTTAGCCGTCTCCATTGCAAAGTCAGCGTCTTTGATACGCGATTTCGCAGCAGATAAATTTTCAGAAATATTAGCTTGGTTTCGAATTGTTGATTGGAAACGGTTCTGTACCGCACCTAATTCAGCACGCTTTTTATCAACTACAGCAATCATTGCATCCATACCTGCAAACACTTGCTGTGCATTAGCCTGAGTAGATACACTTATCTCTGCAGCAACCATACTTGTGAAGCTAGCAGTTGCAGCTGTAATACTACCACTACCAATTTCGCTAATTCCGGCCGCAAAAGTAGACATACTTTTACCTGCAACTGCAGATGCAATCCCTGCTATACCAGACATTGTAAAACCACCGTTTGCAGAAATTGTATTAGCACTGCCACCTACATCCTGCATGCTAAACCCGATTGTTTGAACCGCATCAGCACCAATTTGAAAACTTGCAGAGTAAGTACCATCAAGCAGATTTTGACCGCCAAAAGTAGTATCGGTAGCTATACGGTTAACTTCATCAGATAATTGACGGATTTCTTCTTGGATAGCTAATCTGTCTTCATCTGTATTTGAGCCGTTTGAAGCTTGTTGTGCAAGCGTGCGAATACGCTGAAAAGTAGAGGTAATTTCATCCATAGCACCTTCAGCAGTTTGCGCTAAAGAAATACCATCATTCGCATTTCGGTTACCTTGGTTAAGACCTAATATTTGCGACTGTAAACGATCTGAAATTTGTAAACCTGCGGCATCATCTGCTGCGCTGTTAATACGAAGGCCAGAGGATAAGCGTTTGAAAGACGTATCTAAGTCACCGCCGCTTCTCTCAAGCTGCCTTTGTGCATTAATCGCACTCACATTGGTATTTACATATAAAGCCATAATAAACTCTCTTCTTATCTGTCAAAGTTAGGTCACTATCTCGTTCAAAGAAAGTGGGAATTTGACAAAGTAGCTAGATATATAGGCGTTATACTCTGCCTAGGGGCAACTATCTGCCACTTTGTAAGTTAATAATAAACTTACAAAGACAAAAGCAAGCATTAGGCCAACTTTATTTTAAGGACTGTTAAAGATTGAGAATACGTTGTCTGGTGTGTCTTGATTTAAGTTTGGGCAGTTTGAGATTGAAGGAGTATAATTAATGAATAAGGCCCGTTAAGGGCCTTATTATTTGATAAGTTTGAGAGTGGGTGACTAAAATAAACTAATGGCATAGTTTATGCTAGTACATATATGTTCTACAAATGTTAGAACAACTTGGATTAAAGCCTCCGCTGGCAAAATCCTATAGCGCCTTTGTTAATACCCCATTAAGCAAGGGCGCTTTCATTTTTTCTTCGTCAATAAATTGACTAACATCATTTCTAAAATTTTAATTAACCTAGTAGGCTAAGTGCAGCCTGTGGACGCTGATTAGCTTGTCCTAAAATTGTTTGGCTTGCTTGTTGTAAAATCTGCATTTTAGTTAAGTTTGCAGTCTCTGATGCGAAATCGGTATCTTTGATACGTGAACGCGCAGCTGATAAGTTTTCAGAAATATTTGACTGATTACGAATTGTTGATTGGAAACGGTTTTGAACCGCACCAAGCTCTGCACGTTTTTTATCAACAACAGCAATCAACGAATCCATACCTGCTAAAACAAATTGTGCATTACCTTGAGTAGATACACTGATTGTGTCAGCTCTAAATTTAGCATCAAAGTCATCCGTGCCTGCTACGGCTGCACCAGAAATATCAGAAACACCTGCGGCTAAAGTTGTCAAACCTTTACCCGTTAAGTTACTAGCAACACCTGCAATTCCTGATAATGTAAAACCGCCGTTTGCAGAAATTGAGTTTGGACCACTTGCCGTGTTGCCCACATCTTTCATGCTGAAACCGATAGTTTGTACTGCATCAGCACCAACTTGGAAGCTTGCTTTGTAAGAACCATCAAGAAGGTTTTGACCACCGAATGTTGTATCTTCAGCAACACGGTTTACTTCTGATGATAACGAGCGAATTTCCTCTTGGATAGCTAAACGGTCTTCATCAGTATTTGAACCATTTGATGCTTGCTGAGCAAGTGTACGAATACGTTGGAACATTGATGTTACTTCGTCAAGTGCACCCTCAGCAGTTTGTGCTAGAGAAATACCGTCATTCGCGTTACGGTTACCTTGATTCAAACCATTTACTTGTGATGTAAGACGGTCAGAAATTTGTAGGCCTGCCGCATCATCTTTTGCACTATTGATACGCATACCAGATGATAAACGTTGGAATGATGTATCAAGTGCATTACCTGAGTTGTTTAATTGTCTTTGTGCGTTTAACGCGCTAACATTTGTATTTACATATAAAGCCATGATGTCTCTCCTAAAGTAAACTTATCATTTACTCTCAAACTTACTAGATTAAGCAGTGGTTGTAATTTCAACGCTGTGCTTGGTTAATTAAGTTATCGGT
The DNA here is from genome assembly GCF_005886645.1 of Pseudoalteromonas sp. S408. Taxonomy (NCBI): domain Bacteria; kingdom Pseudomonadati; phylum Pseudomonadota; class Gammaproteobacteria; order Alteromonadales; family Pseudoalteromonadaceae; genus Pseudoalteromonas; species Pseudoalteromonas sp. S408. The sequence continues at coordinate 247,318 of NZ_PNDY01000001.1, forward strand.
CTAGAAAAAAAATCCTTTAGCTTTTTTTTTAAAAAATCAGACTTATTTTTTAACTTACTGAATTTATTAAATTAAAATATACAAAATTTAAATTCATCGATAAATGCAAACACCATTAAAAATGTTTATAAAGTGCTTTTATTTATGAGATAAGCGGTTAATTTAAATAAAGTATTTATTAAAAGCGAAGAGTTTTAAAGAGTAAGGCAAAGTATTGCCTTACTCTGAGTTTAATTACAAGTAATCAAACAATGAAAGGTTTGCTAAACGGCCAAAGGTTGCCTGTGATGCCTGAAGTGCAGTTTCTTGTTTGGTTAACTCAGTTATTGCTTCTGTTATATCTATATCTACTAAGTCAGATCGTGCTGATTTGTTATTAATATCTAAATCTGTATTTGATTGCAGTACTTTTTCTGCTGTATTTATTCTCCCACCCAGCCCAGCTTGTGTTAGAGACACATTATTTTTAGCGTTCATAATTTGAACAAGCGAGTCTGCAATAACTTGCTCAAACTCCTCTTCTGTTAACGCAGGGTTAGTCAGGCCTGCAATAAGTTCACTCATTGAGTTGAGCACATTTTCTTTTTTAGGTGCTTCAAGCGTAATATCAATTTGACCTGTCGCAACTGGAGTAACACTTATCTCCATACCAGCAAACTTAATAGTAGAGTCGTCAATATTGCCGGTTGCTAGTATTGTACCTGCTTGCTCAATTTGATAAGTGTTGGGTGTTCCTGCCGTTGTGATCACATTTAGTGTATTGGCACCCGCTGCCGCTGCCGGATCAGGGTTATAATTAGTTTTATGAAACGTATCAAATTGACCTTGCTCGGTCACATACACCTTAGAGCTTGTAATCCCGCCCGATACAATTCCATCGCTAGAAACAACATCTAAACGCGCATCCACTTTTTCAAATGCATCAAACCCATTATCACTTGATTTAATATTAACCCCTTCGGCTATCTTAATCATATGCTGACCTTGGTCGCCACCATACACATACAAGCCAGTAGATGAATCGAGCGAGTAAGTCTGTGTATTGTCCTGATAACCAGAAAAAATGTATTTTCCGTCTTCCGTTTTAGAGTTCATTAAATCAAGGACTGTACTTTGAAGCGCTTTGATTTCTTCGGCAAGCCCTTCTCTGTCAGCAGCACTGTAAGCACCGTTACCTGATTGAATGGTTAAAGTATGCGCTCTCTCTAAGGCGCCTTTTATGTTTTCAAGGGCACCTTCTTCTATATTCAAACGGCTATTAAGCATGGTTATATTTTTACTGTACTGCTCATTACTCTGAATTCTATCGGTATATTGAAGTGCGCGAGAAGCTGCAGCAGGATCATCCGACGCCGTTAATACACGCTTTTGAGTATTTACTTGCTCTTGAGCCTTACTAACATTTTGTTGATTGTTCAAAATTGAATTTAAACTACTTTGGTACATCAAGTTATTTGATAAGCGCATAATTACCTCGCAGCACTTAATATAGTGTCAAAAATAGTACGAGCGGTTGCAAGCACCTGCGCAGAAGCGGCGTAAGACTGTTGAAAACGTAATAAATTGGCAGCCTCTTCATCTAGGTTTACACCAGAAAGCGATTCGTACCAGGCTTCAGATTGCTGAGCAAGCGCTTCAAACGCGTCGCCATTTGTTTTTGCTTGATTAGTTACCACGCCAATATCGCTAACCAACCCAGCATAAGCCTGATTAAATGTTTTGTGGTTGTCTGAGTTTGCACCGGTAACAATATTTTGGCGCACTAGTTCACCTTGTTGTAACCCCGCTAACTTTTGACCGTTACGATTATCATCAAAACCACCTTCGTTAAACTCAAGCGTAAATGTGTCGCCGGTTTCAGGGCTGCCTTCAATATCAAAGTCAAAACCATATAATTCAAAGCCACCACCAGCCTGTTGCAACATGTCTTTTGCTGGCGAAGTTGCTGTAAAAGTACTGCTATTCACACCATCGCTTATTGTGTATTCATTTAGATTAGCGGTTTTAACAACAGTAATAGGCCCGTTTGTAAGGCCTGCTGGTGATGTTGTAAAGCTACCTGTAGTAACATCACTTACTTCACCAACCGTAATTGTGGCATTACCTATGTTGTTAATGTCGTTTGCTGTTCTTATTGGTGCTGCAAGGGCTAGATCTTCACCACGGTTGGTTGCTAAAGACATATTTGCCGCCGACTCAGAGTTAAGCTTTATTTGAAACTGATCACCTGTATTTGCAGCGCCCGCAACATTAATTTCTAAACCAAACGATTCGCCACTCGTGATTGTAGATGAATCAATGACGCCAGCGGTTATATTTGCTGTTGATGCGGTGCCTAGCGGCTCACCTTTATTATCTATGGGCTGAATCTCTACCGTTGTCGCACTGGTATAAGTGACTATAAAATCACTTGCCGGCAATTCACCGCCTTTGCCTGCTTCAAGCGTTGCAGTCATACTTGAGCTACCCGTATTCGCTGCATAAGCATAGCCACCAACCGTAGGAATATTAAAAATGTTTCCCCCAAGCTCTCCATTAGCGTCCATACCTAGCTTGTTTTGTTCATTAAAAGAATCAGCTATTGCTAAACCCATTTGGCCAATTTGATTTTGAGCCGGGACTAGCACATCGTCTCTAAATGCCAGTAATCCGCCGATTTTTCCTTTTAATTTAGATACATCAACTTCAAGCGGCACTGCCTTGCCACCATTTACATCTAGCCTAAGCTCTTTAAAATTTGGATCAGGATCGCCACGCATAGAAAACAAATTAAACGAGCCATTTTGCATTACAACTGCTTCACCTGTGCCCATAAATACAAGTTTTTCACCGTTTGGACCATCCAGTGTTTCTATGTCTATTAGCTCAGATAAATCACGGATAGCCTTATCGCGTTCATTATAAGTAGAGCTCGCATCTGCTTGGTTATTAGTGCCGTTTACAGCGGCAATATCCTGATTTAATGTGCCAATTTTTTGAATTAAGCCATTCGCCTCTTCTGTAAATACGTCTAGCTGTTCATTGACAATATTTTTCTGATCAAAAACAATGCCTGAGAGTCTGTCCATTTGATTCACTAAGTTTTCAGCATCGGTCATCACAAGCGAGCGAGCAACAGTAGATGAGGGTTGATTTAGCGACTCTTGAACATTATTAAACAATGAGTTTATACTAGTAGATAAACTATTAGAGTCTTCTGAAAACAAACTATCAACACGATTTGCTTCTGTAACAAACTGATCAAAAAACGTTTTATTAGAGGTATCTCTATTTAATTGCTCTTGCGCAAACTGATTTAACAAGCGATAGGTTTCTCCTTTTCCTACCTGGTTATCGATCATAGTTGTATGCTCAGTGCGCTCTCGCACGTAGCCTTCGGTATTTACATTCGCAATATTTTTACTTGTCGTTTGCAGTAGTTCAGAGTTAGCTCTAACCCCTGAACTGGCAATATTTAATAAGTTAAACGACATTTACTTTACTCCTTGGCGAATTACGCTTGTTGCAACATCTTTTAATTGAGCACTGTTAAGTACTTTTTTTATCTTGTCCGCGTAATTAGGATCCGTTGCATAGCCAGCTCTTTGTAAAGAATCTAAAAAATCGCTTGGCTTAGCAGTATTTTGTAATGCTTCTTGATAACGAGGATTTTGAGTTAAAAAATCAACAAAGTCGTTAACACTCTCTTTTATCGAGTCATAAGCTCTGAAACTAGCCTGCTTTTTAACAGGTGTTCCTTCTTCAAATTCTAGGGTTACTTTACTTGCCTTTTCGCCATCCCAGCTTTTATCTGATTTGATATTAAATAAGTTATTTGAACTATTGCCGTCGCTCTTATTAATAATGTGCTTACCCCAACCAGTCTCAAGTGCCGCTTGTGCAACCATTACAGCAGGGTTTAAGCCAATTTTTTGTGCTGCAGTTTTAGCGTGTTCCCACACTGTAGTAACAAACTCTTCTGTGCTTTCGAATGGCGCTGAAGATGCTTTAGGCACTTTAGAATCGGCTTTATTGTTATGCACATTAATCGCTGCATTTTCTTCGTTTTGAGTATGAGGAAGCGACGAGCCAGCACGCATATCACTTAAAAAGTCATTGGTGGTTCTCAATACAGAGCCCGGCATAAAAGTTTTGCCGTCTGGCGATAACTGCTGAACAATTAAATCAGCAAGGCCTAAAGAGCCATTTGATGAAAGCTCAGTAGATAGCTGTTGATCGTGCATGTCTTCAAAAAACTTAACACTACTTGAGTTAAGCGGACTTTCTTTATCTTCAAACGCTTCGTTAGCTTTACGCATACTTTTAAGTAACATTTGAGTGAAAATAGCTTCAAATTGCGCAGCTGCTTTTTTTAGAGCGGCTTTAGACGCATCAGTCGATGCATCACCACTGCTTAAGGCTTCTTTACGAAGTGAATCTAAATTGCCTAAATCAAAAAAGTTTTGTTTGTCTAGATGATTCGTTTCCATCAGCTTTTTGACACAATAGTGAATAATATAAATTAAAATGCAAAATTTAAGCCAGATTGGAAATGTGAATGAGGGAGTAAAAGGGAAGCTTTAGCAAAGCATTTGCTAAAGCTTAATAAATATTAAATAACAACAAGTTGACCGTTAATAGCTCCAGCTTCTTTTAGGGCTTCTAAAATAGCCATTAAGTCGCCTGGTGCAGCGCCTACCTCGTTAATAGCGCGTACTAAATCGTCTAAGCTAACACCCGGGTTAAAAACAAATGCACGAGAATCATCTTGGTTAACATCAATGATTGATTGCTGTGTCACTACCGTTTCCCCCTCAGCCAACGCATTAGGTTGAGTCACGTTTTGCTGCTCTGTAATAGTCACTGTTAACCCACCATGCGTTATTGCAGCAGGCTGCAACTTAACATTTTTGCCTATTACAATAGTACCAGTACGGGAGTTAACTATAATTTTGGCAGACATATCTGCAGGTTTAAACTCAAGGTTTTCAAGTGTTGATAAATAAGATACGCGTTGAGAGGCATCTCTAGGAGCAATCACACGAACAGAGACTGAATCGATTGCTTTTGCACTGTTAGGCCCGACTAAATCGTTAATTGTTTTTTCAAGGCGCTTTGCTGTTGTAAAATCAGGGCGATTTAAATTAAAAGTTATAAAGTCACCTTGCATAAACGGGCTTTTAACTTCACGCTCTACTGTTGCGCCACTTGGAATGCGCCCCACCGTCGGGGTATTAATAACAACACGGCTGCCGTCAGCACCTTGTGCGCCGAGGCCTCCAACAATTAAACTGCCTTGAGCTACAGCATATACATTGCCATCAGCCCCTTTTAAAAACGTTTGCAACAAAGTACCGCCACGCAAGCTACCCGCACTGCCGATAGATGAAACGGTGACGTCAATTGTTTGACCTGGCTTTCTAAAAGCAGGTAATTCAGCATGTACAGCAACGGCAGCAACGTTTTTAATTTTAGGACTTAAGCTTGCAGGTAGCGAAATTCCAAAATTGCTCAACATGCCTTTAAAGCTTTGTTGAGTAAACCGGCTTTGCTCACCAGTACCCGGTAAACCGACTACTAAGCCATAACCTACCAACTGGTTCGATCTAACCCCTTCGACCATAGAAATATCTTTAATACGCTCTGCATTTGCCGAAAAATGGCAACCTATTAGCGTGATTAAACAAATTAACTTTAATACATTCATAATGAATGCCCTCTAAAAAGGAAAAATCGAACTGCTGAAAAAACGTGTTAACCAACCTGCACTTTGCGCTTCTTGTGTTTGCCCTTTGCCAGAGTACTGAATACGTGCATTGGCTATTCGGTTTGACTCAACTGTATTATCAGAACTCACATCTTGCGGGCGTACCAAACCTTCCAAACGGATAAATTCTTCGCCAGTGTTTAAGGTTAACCACTTTTCGCCGCGAATCACTAAGTTACCGTTAGGTAGAACACGCATAACATTGACCGAAATATTGCCAAATAAGCTGTTGGATTGATTTGATTTAGAATCACCCGTAAAAGAGGCATCGCTACCAATACCAAACTGAATACTATCGCCACCAATGTTAACGGGTAAACCTCCAAGCCCTATTACAGGGTCTAGGCTTGCATCAGATTGCTTATCAGTTTCTGTTTTAGCAGCTTTCGTTGCTTGAGTAGACTCTTGTAGATTAACAGTAATAATATCGCCAGTACGCAGTGCTTTTCTGTCTGCGTATAAGTCGTTTGATACATTAGTATTAAATAACGAACCCGTTGCAACTACCGGCTCCATACTTGGTTCAGGATACATTGGCGCATAATAGGGGTCATCTTGAACAACATCACTATTTTGTGTTGAGACACAGCCACTTAAAAATAATGTACCTACCGCAAATAACATATAATGACGCATAATTCCCCCTACACCTTATAATTGCTGATTAATGTAACTCATCATTTCATCAACAGCCGAAATAACTTTTGAGTTCATTTCATAGATTCGCTGCGTTTCAATCAGGTTAACCAACTCTTCTGTTACATTTACATTTGATGTTTCAAGTGAACCCTGAATAATTGTGCCTAAGCCTTCTACACCCGGGTTACCTTGCACAGGCGCGCCACTTACAGCCGTTTCGGTGTAAAGGTTTTGCCCTACAGGCTCAAGACCCGATGGATTAATAAAATCACTAATTGTAAGCTGGCCAATAACAACGTTGTCGGCTTGGCCTGAAATACGCACAGATACTTCACCATCTTGTGAAATAGTGATTGATTGCGCATCATCAGGAACGTTCATCTCTGGTTGCACAACATAGCCAGAACCAGACGTTACAATTCGACCATCGCCATCGGTAGTAAACTGCCCATTACGAGAATAAGCAATATTGCCATCGGGTTGTAATACTTCAAAAAAGCCAGGCCCTGAGATCATCCAATCCAATGAATTCTCAGTAGTTAGCATATTACCTTGAGAAAAGTTTTTTTGGTTAGCCACTACTTTTGCACCGGCACCTAACATTAAACCAGATGGCATTTCGGTGTCTTGTGACGAGCGGCCTCCGGGCTGGTTAATATTTTGATAGAGTAAATCTTCAAAAATAGCGCGGCTTTTTTTATAACCGACCGTACTGGCATTCGCTAAATTGTTTGATATAACCGAAATATCGGTTTGTTGAGCGTCTAGCCCCGTTTTACTGATCCACAATGCTGGATTCATAATCGTGTCCTCATTTAAAGTTAAACTATGCGCATCAGCTGATCTTGTGATCTATCAAGATCTTCAGCTGTTTTCATCAGTTTTACTTGTAACTCAAATTGACGTTGATGGCTGATCATATCGACCATTTCGTGAACAGGGTTCACATTAGACATTTCTAAGGTTCCGCTTAATACTTTGACATTGGCAGAAGTATCAACAACCTCTCCTGCCTTAGGCCTAAATAAACCATCGTTCCCTTTTTCTAGTTGAAAACTATTAGCTTCAACCACCTTCAAACGGTCAACTTCTTCTAAAAACGTAGCAGGCGCCCCCTGCGGACGAACTTGAATTGCACCGTCTTCACTAAATTCAATTTTTTCGATCGGTACTGGTAAAATAACAGGCCCGCCTTCGCCAATTACTTGACGACCATGGCTGGTCATTAACCTACCTTCAGCGGTAATATTTAATGTACCCACCTTGGTGTAAGCTTCATTGCCTGAGGCATCTTGCACGCTTAACCACGCGTTATCGCTCATTGCAATATCTAGGTCTCTGCCTGTTTCGACTATGCCGCCAGAGGTCATATTAGAACCCGGACGCTCTTGCATAGAAAAAACACGCGACGGCAACCCTTCGCCAAAAGCCTGCATAGAGCGAGCTTGTGCAAAGTCTGACTTAAATCCAGTGGTATTCGCATTCGCCAAATTATTGGCTTTGAGGGCCAGCCCTTGTAGGCTTTGTTTAGCGCCTGAGGCCGCAATGTAAACCATTTTGTCCATAGCATCGACTCATTTCAAAAATCTCTATACACAGGAAATGCAAAATAGATGCCACAATAGGAAATGATGTAAAATGGTTATAAAACAAACTAAATGAAGTAAAAATAAAAAGGGCCACTTTAAAAAGCAGCCCTTAACATGGTGTTAAGTATTAAATTAACGAATCTGTAAAATTGCCTGTTGCAGTGTTGAGTTAACCTCAAGCGCACGAGAGTTAGCCTGGAAGTTACGCTGAGCACTAATTAGGTCAACCAACTCATTCGTTAAGTTCACATTAGATTGCTCTAGTGCTGATGAATTTATTGAACCTAATGTACCCGAACCTGGTTCACCTGCAATTGGCTCTCCTGACGTTAAGCTCTTTTTCCAAGAGGTATCACCAACTTGCGATAAACCCTGTGAATTAGAAAAACGAACCATCGCTACCTGACCTAAGAAAGATGTGTCGCCATTACTGTATGAAGCCACTATTTTTCCGTCGGTACCAATATCAATACCCGCTAAACGACCAACCGTAGCGCCATCTTGGTCTAGCGCTTTAACTTCAAATCGACTTGCGTACTGAGTTGGCTGCTTATTTGTAGTTGCAGCCTCATCTCGCCAATTAAGCTCTACGCCCGTATCAGGAAATGACGCGCCGTTGGTCAGTAACGAAGATAAACCAGTCCCAGCACCCGCAGGTAAAACTAACTCATCGAAACTGCTTGGGTTTGCATTAGCAACCCCATTTGTTGTTTCAGGTAAACCGCTTGAGCTAAAACCTAGGGTAGTTAAAGGTGTGTATGGCGCAGTAGTTTGCTCAGCGCCCGTTGCTGGATCAACAACTAAACCATCGAGCGTTGCATGTATATCCCACTCATTAGGGTTTGTCGTCGGATCATTTTTTACAAAAAAGTATTGTAAAACATGTGCCTCACCCAGTGAATCGTAAACAGTGGTTGAAGTTGATGAGTTATACGAAGCACTTTCTGTTGGATCAAATGGCAACGAAGGCGCATCTGCACGTGAATCTAAATTAAATGAGCTGTATACCGTTGCCGTTGCACGAGGTGATCCAGACGAATCAGGGATTTGCAGTGCCGACGAAGTACTTAAACTAACAGAGGTCGTATCGCCGGTAGCCTCATCTACAGGGAAACCTTGTAAAAAGTTACCTTTAGCATCAACGATAAAGTTATCTTTATCTAACTTAAAAGCCCCTGCTCTTGTAAAGGTAAAATCTTGCGCACCCAGGTCTTGGCTCATTGCAAAGTAGCCTTCACCTGTAATGGCTAAATCCAATGAGTTATTAGTAAATTGCAGCGAACCTTGGTGAAATTGCTGGGCAACCATAGTAGTTTGAACACCGTCACCATTTTTAGTTCTACCAGAACTAAAGACTGAAGAGGCATATACATCTGCAAACTCAGCACGTGACTCTTTAAAACCGGTTGTATTAACGTTCGCAATATTATTTGCGGTAACGTCTAAATCTTTTTGTGCGGCAGCTATGCCTGTTAATGCAATATTGAAGCTCATAATTGACCTCTAACCTATTAAATACAGCCTGCAAACAGGCGAAATATTATTAAACTCTATTACGCGATCTCTGCGACATCAGTCAGCCTAACCGCACCTTCTTTAGTGTTAATAATGATGCCATTAGCACCATTTATATTTACACTTTCAATATTTTTAAACGTAGCAATAGGAAGGCTTGAAAATTCACCGTTGGTGCTGCCTTCAGCCACTATATTGTATTCACCCTCTGGTAAACGTTCACCCGCTTCGTTTTTACCATCCCAAGCAAAACGTACTGCACCAGCCGATTGCGATCCTAGTTCAATACTTCTTACAAGTTGTCCAGATTCATCCGTAATACGAAGCGTTAAACTCTCTACTGGGCTTTCTGCAACCACTGATCCTTTGGCGTCACCCGTTGCATTTAAATCTAAAGAATCTGACTCTAATAACGCTTGCTTTCCAACTAATGTTGACGCTTGTAAAGCGGAGTTAGATGTCATCGAAGCTGCAAGTGACTCAAAATTACTATTAAGGTTTGAGATACCTTCAGCCATAGTGAAGTTGGTCATTTGCGCAATCATTTGATCGTTATCCGCAGGCTTGCTCGGATCTTGAAACGATAATTGCTGAGTTAACAACGAGAAGAAATCTTCTTGAGTTAACGCATCGCTTTGCTCTTCGGTTGTAGTTGGTGTTGTATCCTGCCACCTTAAAGAGTCTAAATAGGATGAAGATGTACTAATATCGTTACTCATAACCTACCCTCGGTTAACGCTGACCTAGCAGCAGAGTTTTACTTAACATTTGCTTAGCTGCATCTGCAACTTGCACGTTTGTTTCATAAGAGCGAGAGGCAGAAATCATGTTAGCCATCTCCTCTACAACATTAACGTTGGGTTTGTAAATATAACCATTTTCATCCGCACTCGGGTGATTAGGGTTGTATTCAATTTGTAATGGTGCACTGCTTTCAACAATGCCCAGCACCTTAACACCAACAGAGGAGCCCTGATTGTTACTTGCCGACTCAGAAGCTTTGGTAAGCTCTGCAGCAAATACAGGTTGTCGCGCCCGGTACGTTTTGTCTTGAGAAGAGCTAATTGTATTGGCATTCGAAATATTACTCGCAGTGGTATTTAAACGCACATTTTGTGCGCTCATACCAGAACCAGCAATATCAAAAACGTTATATAAACTCATAATTATTATCCTTGACTACCGAGGGCTTTATTCAGGCCTTTAAACTTGCCGCTTAAAAATTGTAAGCTGGCCTGATACTCCATAGCATTCTGTGTATACAAGTTCCGTTCCACTTGCACATCTACTGAGTTACCATCACCTGTATCTGTTTGATTTGGCGTACGAAATAATTCATCACCACCCACACTTCGGGTACCACCACCAATGTGTTTTTCATTAGTAGTTACCATTGTATTGCCGCTTTGCTGGTGTGATTTTGCCGCTTTTAATGCTGAGGCAAAATTAATATCTTTTGCTTTGTAGCCCGGCGTATCAGCATTAGCAATATTACTCGCTAGCACTTCTGCTCGTTGTGAACGGATCAACATAGTATGCTGATGCACACCTAAAGCTTTATCAAAACTGATAGCCATAACCATCTCCAAAAAATTGACTTAGTTTGAATAAAGCAATAAATAAGCCATTTATAATTGAGTGATTATATTTTTTGTAATCGAATGATTTAAAATGAAAAACGACACATAGTGTGTCGTTTTAAAGGAAAGAAAGAGGGTTTACTTCTTTTGGTAAATAATGCCAGGGTTGCATCTAACCATATCAAATTCGTCACTTAATCCGGCCATTGACTCCGAAGCCCCTAAAAATAAATAACCTTTAGGGTTAAGTGCTTGCGCAAATTGTTTAATAATTTTAGCTTTTACTTCAGGAGAAAAATAAATAAGTACATTACGGCAAAAAATAATATCGAATTTACCCATCAACGCATACGAATCGAGTAAATTTAAGTGCCTAAAGCTCACTTGCTTTTTCAATGTATCGTTTACTTTTGCCATGCCATTGCCGCTGTCTGTAAAAAACTTTTTACGGCGCTCAGCCGATAGGCCTCGTGCCAAAGCTAGCGCGTCGTACTCGCCATTTTTGCACATATCTAGCATGGTATTAGAAATATCAGTACCAATTATTTGAGCACCCATTTTTAATACACCAGGCTGTTTAGCCTGAAACTCCGCAACCGACATAGAAATAGAGTAAGGCTCTTGCCCAGACGAGCTGGCCGCAGACCAAATTTTTACCGGTCGCCTTAACTCTTTAAACTCAGGAAACAAGCGGTTTTGTAGAAGCTCAAACGGGTATTGATCTCTAAACCACAAAGTTTCGTTGGTGGTCATCGCATCAACAACAGCCGCTCGTAATTGCCTTTCATGTGGCCCTAGTGTTTTGCTAACAAGTTCAGATAACGACCCTACATCAAAACGAGCCATTAATGGTGCAAGCCTGCTTTTAACCAAGTATTGCTTATTTTCACCAAGAACAATACCACATTGCTGTTCTAAAAATGAACGAAATTGATCGTATTCATTTTGCTGCAAGTCTTTGTTATTCAAATTAGTAGCACCTGTTTTGATTATTCACAATGAACCCATTTTTTAACCGCAGTGGCTAATTCATCTGGGTTAAATTTAGCAATAAAATCGTCTGCCCCTACCTTTTCAATCATTGCTTGGTTAAATACACCACTGAGTGACGTATGCAAAATAACATGTAAAGGTGCAAGTTTAGGGTCTGCTTTTATTTCTGCCGTTAGTGTATAGCCATCCATTTCAGGCATTTCAACATCAGATATAAGCAGCGCCACACGTTCTGTAATATCGGTTTGGCAATCAAGCTCGGCAATTTCTTTGAGTCTTACGAGTGCTTCTTTACCATTTTTGGCAAGTTCCGTTTGCACACCAAGCGGCTCTAGCGCACGTTTTACCTGATTACGTGCAACCGCACTATCATCAGCTATAAATACTATTCGCTCACCCAAGTCTTTCTGAATATCGCCACTTTCAGCAACTTCTGCGCTTACTTCGGTGTTAACAGGGCAAATTTCATTTAGGATTTTTTCAACGTCGAGTATTTCAACAAGTTCGTTTTCAATTTCTGTAACAGCAGTCAAGTAAGAATAACGACCCGCACCCGATGGCGGCGGCATTATTTTTTCCCAGTTCATATTAACAATACGTTCTACACCACCAACTAAAAAGCCCTGCACAGAGCGATTGTATTCGGCGATAATAATAAAGCTGTCTTGAATATTGTCTATTGGGCGTCCACCTACAGCCATTGATAAATCAATAACCGAAATAGTTTGTCCACGAATATGTGCAACACCACGAATGTAAGTGTTCGACTTTGGCATACTAGTAAGCGGAGGACATTGAAGAACTTCTCTTACCTTAAATACATTGATCCCAAAACGCTGGCGCCCTCTGAGTTTAAATAATAGTAATTCTAGGCGGTTCTGGCCAACCAGCTGAGTACGCTGGTTTACTGAGTCTAAAATGCCTGCCATTAAAATCTCCTTTAGAAAACAAATAATACGGAACGATAATTGCTTCCTATATATACAAAGCTACACAACATCGTGGGTGCGTCTTAATTTTGACGCAAAATATTTATACCCTGTTTGAAACCATAAGCATAGTCGAAACATTATGAGTTTGTTAAAAAAAATCAAAAGATACAGTGTTTTTTATTTTGTTGCTAGCCTAGGTTTTGCATTCCCTGTATCTGCTCAGGTATTTAGTAAAGCATTACTACAAGAAATGGCTGTAAATTACATCGCTGAACAAATTGGAGAACGCGACAGTAAGCAAATACAACTTAGTGCATTACCGTTGGACAGCCGCATACCCGATCGTGCTTGTTCAACAACACCTACTATTATTTCATCGAGTGAACCCCCGTTTAACAGGCAAATTACAATACAAATTAAATGCGACGATCTGCAAAGCTGGGCGCAATACGTTCATATTAAGGTGCAAAAAATGGCGCCAGTTGTTGTTACTACTGATAATATTGCGCGGGGTGAAGTAATAACCAGCGATCATCTAACCATTGAAATGAAACCAACACACTTTGTAAGAGTACAATATCTAGACGAACCAAAAGTACTTATTGGAAGCAGAAGTAAACGCAACATTCGCGAAGGTATGCCAATATTGCTGAATCAGATATGCATGGTGTGCAAAGGTGATGCAATTAACATTTATGCAAGTATCAAAGGGTTACGAATAAAAACAACTGGCGTTGCGCTTGAAGATGGTACATTGGGCGATCAAATACGTGTAGAGAACAAAAAAACAGGTAAAGTTTTAAATGCGCGTGTAGATGGTGTAGAGTCTGTACAAGTAAATATTTAATTAAAAATAATATTAAAGTTTACTAAAGATATGCCGATATACTGGTATTAGTTGGGTAAATTATGGATTTTTATTATGGTTAATCAAGTCAATTCAGGTAATCAACAACCAAGCGCTTTAGCTAACGCTAAACAACAAAAGGTTGATTTGCAAAGAGATAATGCAAATACACAAGCGGCTCAATCGGCTACACCTAAAGCTGCCAGCGATTCTGTGAGCTTAACACCACAAGCACAGCAGTTAAAAACTTTGCAAGAAAAAGCACAACAGTCGTCTGGGTTTGATAGTGACAAAGTTGCTGAGCTTAAAAAAGCAATCACTGAAGGTAAGTATCAAATTGACAGTGAAAAGCTTGCAAAAAATCTAGCTGACTTTGAGTTTGATGTATATGGCTGATCATAATAGCTTAATTATTGTTAAGCTAAACGAGCAAGATAAGTGTTTAGACTCTCTCGATGTTTTATTAAACGACGAGCTAACAGCTATTGCCTCAAGAAGAGGTGAAGGTTTAAAAGAAATTACCCAACAAAAAATGTCTTTATTAACCAAGCTAAATACCCTCGACCAAGAGCTTAATAAGTTACTTGCTAAAAACGACGAACAATCAGAAGAGCTCCCAGAGCTTATTTCTCAAGTTCGTAGTAAGTTAGAGAAATGCCAAAAACAAAATGAAGTAAACGCACATGCAGCGCATCAAGCTCAGCTAAGCGTTAAACAATTAAAAAGTATTTTAATTGGAGCCCCGTCATCCACTACATACAACCAGTCTGGCGGTGAAGTTAACACTAACGGCCAACTGGTGCGAAACTTAAAAGCTTAAATCAGAAACTATTCAGCTTAATAGCGCCGCCTTTAAAACATTACCTACCTGTTGTTTAATATATAGAATCTCAAAATTACTTAGCAAATGTAAATCAACTACATTAGTGCGTGTTGTACTCTGGTGGGTTAATTTTCAGCAGCTTGTTTGGGTTTTATGTAAGGCGGAGCCCACATAGTGTGGGACTCCCAATAAATTGACGATAACGCAGCATTAATAGTCAGCAGTCGCTGCTCGAAGGGGTATATCTAGAGGTTATTTACTCTTTATTGCCTACATGGATGTAATACCAATCCTCAATAATACTTAATCATTTTGCGGGGCAAAACGCGTTAATAGCTTTAAAATAGATGACTTAATTAAGCTAATTGATATAGCCAGTAGAATAACGCAGGAGCAGTTATCCTACTAGCTTACATATCTCGTGCAGTGGCTAAATAACCTCTAGTTTGAAAAGTTTTAATCCGCAAAAATCAACAGGTCTTAGTAATAAGTCACTTTTTTAACTTCACGTGGTTTTATTTCACCAATATATAGGTCGTGCACACGCTTCATATTGAGTTCAAGCTCCGTAACATAAGTATCGTCTACCGCATAAGTTTTAATAATTTGCGCACCTTTAATTACGCCTTGCACTTTGCTTTGTAAGTAATCGTCTTTTGCTACTGCGTTTTCAACACTCATACCTGCGGTCACCTTTTGCCCATAAACTTGTTCAGTGAGCTCTCGGTAGGCTTCTAGCTTAGAGGCTTTGATAGCCATAAGCTGTTTTTGAGAAGCACTCGCTCCTTTTTGTAAACTAATAGGCGCGTAACCTACCGCTTTTAACACGGGGTAATTATTAGGTTCAACGTATTTGTATTCTACGTGCTTATCAAACACGCTGCTGCATCCACTTAAAGTTAAACACCCTAATGTGATCAGTAATGAAATTGCTCGCATAGTTTTATGCCCTAATATATTAATTATTTTGATTTATGCACATTTAATGCCATTAATAGTGTTATCTTCGTCGATAAACAACATTGGTACAGTCCTTGCTGCTTTGATAATAAAGCTAACGTATATTTGGAGTAAAAGTATGAAATCGTTTTTATTAAAGGCATTTGCAGGACTAAGCGCAACTGCGTTATTTACGTTTTCGGCTTTTACAAATGCGCAGTGGTATGAATCTACCGGGCATGCACTTATTCAAAACGACGACATAAGCACGGCCAAATCAGCAGCTATAAAAGATGCCATCACTCAAGCGCTGGTTTTTTCTGGGGCACGTGTCAGCTCTGTACAAACCTTGGTAGACGGCGTGTTAATGCAAGATCAGTTAAAAATTAGTAGCCATGGCGAAATTCAAAAAATTGAGCTTGTAAGTGAAAATAAATACGACGATAAATTTGCCATTACCCTGCGTTTAGATATATTTGCGCAAACAGAGCAATGCCCGCAAAGCAGCTTTAACAAATTTGTTGCCGTAACACAAAGTCAGCTAGCTCATCGAGAGCAAGCCAGAATGGGTCAAATATTTGACGTAAACAAAGCAATTAGCAAGCGAATATTCACCACCTTACAAAAATCAAAAATGAGCGCCCTACCCGTTGCTTATTACAACATGCCTGTAAATGTAGATAATTACTTTTCACAACAGTACGACTATTCAAAAATACAGTTAGAAGAAATAGCATCCCGTACTAACGCTCAGTACGTGTTACTTAGCCAAATTACAGACCTATCAACAAGCGATAAACTCAATAGCGATTATGCTTTTTGGCAGGACGACAGCTACCAACGCAATTACAAAATAGAGTTTAGCCTTTTTAATGGCACAACCTACGAGCAACTTTGGACTAATAGCTATCAAGGCCAAGGTATTTGGCCGTTTGAAAAAACCGCTATTATTGATGTAAACAGTGATAGATTTTGGCAATCGCCTTACGGCCAAAGCATACAAGATATAAATCAAACCTTGAGTTATGATTTACAAGCTGTGCTAGCCTGTTTTCCAACACAAGGTAAAATAATGCATATGGAAAACAGCAAAATAGTGATTAACTTAGGTAAAGCACATGGCCTAAAAAAAGGACAAATGCTAAGTATTGCACACCATAACTACCTAACTGATGCTGCAGGTAATGTAATGCCTCATACCACTACAACACTTAATAAAATACGCGTAGAGCAGTTATATCAACAAACTGCGGTTGCAGTTAGCATTGACGACCAACCTTTGCCCGGCGTACAAATCAACGATGTAGTTGAAGTAATAAGCCAAGAACTCTAAAGTTTTTTATCAAGCTGTGTTTTTAAATTAGGGTGAGCCGACAACCACTCACCTAATTGCTCAACCCCTGCCAAATGCGGATAATGCTTTCTGCATGCAAATACAACATTACGCTGTTGGTTGGGAAATATAGGCATATAATCAATGCCTGTTCGCTTTGTACAAGCTAACTTTGGCACAAAAGTAACCCCATCATCCATCGCCACTAATGCAAGTAACGTTTCTAGGCTATTGCCTTTATATTGATTAGACACATCAACCCCTGCTGAAAAACAAAACTTTTGGGCTTGATCTTTAAAACAATGACCATCACTTAACATTAATAAGCTGCATCCTTGAAGATCGCTTAGCGCTACTTTTTTATGCTTAGCCAACGCGTTGTCTTGTGAAACAGCAACTAAAAAGTCTTCTTTATAAAGTGGGATAGTATGGTAGTGCTTAAGTTCTGGTACGTCGGCTAAAATTGCAAAATCAAGCTCACCATTATTAAGCGCATCTAATATGGTCGCTGTTTGCATTTCGATAAACGAAAATTGGCTGTCTACAAACGCCTCTTTCATCGAAGTTAACAACGTAGGCAATAAATACGGTGCGATAGTTGGAATAATACCAATTGTTAACTTACCTTGTAATGGGTCGTTAGAGGTAGAAGCAAGCTCTTTGAGTATTTGGGTTTGCTCTAAAATAACCTCTATTTGCGCTAGTAAACGTGCTCCTTTAGCCGTTAGGGTAACTTGTTTAGTTGAGCGGTCAAATAAAGAAACACCCAAGGTTTGCTCAAGCTTTTTAACCTGCCCACTCAGTGTTGGCTGGCTAACAAAGCACGCATCGGCTGCTTTACGAAAATGTTTATGTTGCGCTATAGCTTTAACGTATTCAAAATCTTTTAAGTTCATGTTCAGCTCCAACCTGATAGCTTTTGACTATCAGTTTAATACAAACAAACGATTAGAACTATATTTAAATTTTCTCCATAATGGCTTCAACAAATCAAGAGGAACTAAACCATGTTAAAGAATATTGAAGGTCAAACAATCCCTAACGTTACATTTGCAACACGTCAAAACGACGAATGGAAATCGGTAACAACAGACGAAATTTTTAAAGGCAGAACAGTCGCTGTATTTTCACTGCCAGGCGCATTTACCCCAACATGTTCATCTACTCACCTTCCTCGCTACAACGAGTTAGCTGGCGTATTTAAACAAAATGGCGTAGACGAAATTGTGTGTTTATCAGTAAACGATACATTCGTAATGAATGCATGGGCTGAACACCAAGAAGCGCAAAACATTACTTTACTACCAGACGGCAACGGCGAGTTTACAGACGGCATGGGCATGTTAGTAGACAAAAACGATTTAGGCTTTGGTAAGCGCAGCTGGAGATACTCTATGCTGGTAAAAGATGGCGTAATTGAAAAAATGTTCATCGAACCAGATCTACCAGGCGACCCGTTTGAAGTGTCTGACGCTGACACAATGCTTGATTACATCAACCCTAAACAAGCTAAACCAGAGCCAGTGAGCGTTTTCACTAAACCTGGTTGTCCATTCTGTAAAAAAGCAAAAGAGCTTCTTACAGAAAAAGGATTTGCCTATGAAGAGATTGTTATGGGTGCAGGTGCATCATTAACAAGCCTCAAAGCAATCTCTGGCCGCGACACCGTTCCACAAGTATTTATTGGTGGAAAACACATTGGTGGCTCAGACGACCTAGAAAAATACTTTGCTTAATAAGTAATTTTAAATAGGGGCCAAGCGCCCCTATTTACTAAAGGAAAAAGACGATGAAACAATTGCAAACCGACGTAGTAGTTATTGGCGCAGGTACCGCAGGACTCAGTGCATACCGAAACGCCAAACAGTTTACCCCTAACGTACTTATGATCGAATCAGGTCCCTATGGCACAACCTGCGCACGCGTTGGCTGCATGCCGAGTAAATTATTGATAGCTGCAGCAGAAGCTGCGCACTCTATCGAAATGGCATCTGCATTTGGTGTGCATAGCTCAAAGCCTGTAATAGACGGCAAAGCAGTTATGTCACGCGTTAAAAGTGAACGCGATCGTTTTGCAGGATTCGTAGTTGAAGCCGTAGATGAACTTCCAGACGAAGACAAAATTAAAGGTTACGCTAAATTTTTAGATGCCAACCGTGTACAAATTGATGACCATACTATTATTACAGCCAAGCGTTTTGTTATAGCCACAGGCTCTCGCCCTTCATATCCTGGTGTATTTAATAATTTTGGTGACAAATTAATCATTAACGACGACGTATTCGATTGGGACGACCTACCAGAATCTGTTGCCGTATTTGGCCCGGGCGTAATTGGCCTTGAAATAGGTCAAGCACTTAGTCGCTTAGGCGTTAATGTAAAATTATTTGGCGTTGGTGGTGCTATTGGCCCCCTCACCGACCCCGTAGTAAAAGACTATGCAAATACTGTTTTTGCAAAAGAATTTTTTGTTGATACCGACTCAAACGTATCAGACATGATGCAAGTGGGCGACAAAGCACAGCTTACATACACCGACAAACAAGGTGAAAAACACACTGAACAGTTTGACTATGTACTTGCTGCAACAGGCCGAGTCCCCAATGTTGACAAACTAGGCCTCGAAAATACAGGCATAGAGCTTGACGAGCGCGGTGTACCGCATGCCGATCCGCATACTATGCAATGTGGCGAATCAAACATATTCATAGCCGGCGATGCCAGCAACATGATCCCGCTACTTCACGAGGCGTCTGATCAGGGAACCATTGCAGGGCAAAATGCAGGGCGTTTTCCAGATGTACGCATTGGCCTACGCAGGGCCAAAATTGCCGCAGTATTCAGCGACCCACAAATAGCCATGGTAGGTGAAAGCTTTACCCAAATAACAGACCGTTTAGGTTCATGTGGCTGTTTTGAAGTAGGCGAAGTAAGCTTTGAAAATCAAGGCAGGAGCCGTGTAATGCTAAAAAATAAGGGCCACATGCGTGTATACGCAGAGCAAGGCACCGGCTTATTTTTAGGCGCAGAATTTATTGGCCCACAAGCAGAGCACATAGCACACCTACTTGCATGGGCAGTACAAAACAAAATGACCGTACCACAAATGCTTAATATGCCTTATTACCACCCGGTTATAGAAGAGGGTTTACGCACCGCACTTCGCGATTTAAACGCCAAGCTTAAGTTTGGCCCAGATATCATTAACCACTGTATGGAATGTGGCCCAGGCGCATAACTTACAAAAAATAAACACTTGCTATCAAAAAGCCAAAACGTCTGTTTTGGCTTTTTTATTTATATAATTTTTAAGCACTGGTATCTCAAAAAATAGTTTAGCTGTTACACTCAATACGTAATTTAATTAAAAAGATGGAATAGCTATGCCCAATAATAAATTTAGACTAGTCACCCGTAGCGATTTTGATGGCCTTGTATGTGCCGTACTACTTAAAGATTTAGATCTAATTGACGATATTTTGTTTGTTCACCCAAAAGACATGCAAGATGGAAAAATAGACATTACCGCTAACGATATTACTACTAACCTCCCCTATGTAGCGGGTTGTCACATAGCATTTGACCACCACCTAAGTGAAACCGTTCGTAACGCAAGCGACATTAAAAATCACGTTATTGATCCTAAAGCGCCTTCTGCTGCGCGTGTAGTATACGACTACTACGGTGGCGCTGAAAAATTTCCTAATATTTCAATAGACATGATGGACGCTGTAGACAAAGGCGATGCGGCACAGTTTTCAAAAGACGAAATACTCAATCCAACCGACTGGGTGTTAATGAACTTTATAATGGATGCCCGCACAGGCTTGGGCCGCTTCCGCGAATTTAAAATTTCAAACTACCAACTAATGATGAAGCTAATTGATGCCTGTAAAGATCAAAGCATTGACGACATATTAAAAATGGAAGATGTAGCCGAGCGAGTAGCGCTGTATAACGAACACAACGAAAAAGCAAAAGCACAAATAACACAATGTGCAACAGTACATAAAAACCTAGTAGTGCTAGATCTAACCCAAGAAGAAACCATTTACGCCACCAACCGCTTTGTAATTTACGCCATGTACCCCGACTGCAATATTTCAATTCATAAAATGTGGGGGCTTAAAAAGCAAAACGTAGTGTATGCAATTGGTAAGTCAATTACTAACCGCAGCTCAAATACAAACGTAGGTGAGTTATGCCTTAAATACGGAGGCGGCGGACACTTAAATGCAGGCACCTGCCAAGTAGAAACCAGCCAAGCTGAAACAGTACTAAGTGAATTAATTGATAAAATTACCAATGATGGTTAATTACTAATTATCAGCTATTAAATTGTAAAGCGAGTAAGTTTATATTTACTCGCTTTTTTATGTGTAGTTATAAATTTTTAGCTATAAAAATAACTGCTTTACTAAAGCTTCAACTCAATAGTTATTATTATTTTAGGTTTTTAAGAGCAAGTTTGAGAGAAACTGTCAGTCAAAAGTTCTGATGTCTGAAGTCAAGATTTGACCCTCGGCTCCTAAAACAGCGATTGGAAAAGCTACCTACTCGCTATGGGCGGTTTACACACAAAACAAAAAGATCGACCTATCAAATTACACACCGATTTAAACATCGTTGAAGAAACGGGCGAGTGCTTACAAAGCTATTATGATGGTGAACTCATACTCAAAGTAAAAGGCTTGTGGTTCGCTGGTAAAGCTATTATCACAAGGCATTATTCATGGAAGGTAGAAAAGGCATAACCTAAAGCTGAAACGAGTTAGCTAAAGCTCCCTATTATCTAAAAAGAGCTAAAGCTATCTCTTTTAAATGGAATTGCAGTTAAATACCATCTCACATCTATAAACAGCCTTTAGCTTACCATTTGCCAGAATGGCAAAAAGGGTCTTACTTGGAGTTCTGTAAATAACTGTACTGAAAGTATTTTTGTATTTATCCTAAGAATAACTTTAAAGATTAAGTTATTGTATAAATAGATGTCTCCTGACATTATTCGTTTCAGTACATACTATTAAATATTCAAGGGAAGAAAAAATGAACGATTATAAACAATCGAAATTATGGAAAAAAACTTTAGGTAAAACTGGCGATACAAACCAAGAATCAATTGATAAACTCAGAGAAGTTTTTTACAGCTTTAGAAGTAAGGTTGAGCTACTAGCCTCTGAAATTTCACGAAGCCTACCTGAATTCACAGTTCATGATATTACCCATATAGATGCATTATGGGAAATGGCTGATTGTATATGCGGTGACTCGTACGAACTAAATCCTGCAGAAGGATTTATTCTAGGAGGAGCTTTTTTATTGCACGATGTAGCGATGTCATTTAGTGCATACCCTGATGGTTTTAAGGAATTAGAGAAAACAGAAATATGGAAAGATACAGTTCATCTTTGGTATAAACAAAGAGGTAAAATAACTCCAGAATCTGCAACTAGAGAAGCTATTGATAATGATGCAAAGGAATTCGCTTTAGCGACTGTTTTAAGGAAAAAACACGCGAGTACCGCTGAGAAGTTAATAACTACAAAATGGCTACAAAAGTCTACAGGTGAAGAAGTATTTCTCATCGATGACTCAGAAATTCGGATGAGTGTAGGTCGCACAATTGGAAAAATTGCACATAGTCATTGGTGGGATTTGGCGAAAGTAGAATCTGAGTTTTCCCGCCCATTAGGTGCATTAGGGTGGTGCCCTAGAGAATGGACTATAGACCCTTTAAAAATAGCATGTATTTTAAGAGTTTCAGATGCATCTCATATTGACTCAAGAAGAGCCCCATCATTTTTAAGATCTTTAAGAAACTTAAATCCAACATCAGATGCCCATTGGAGCTTCCAAGAAAAACTTCAAAAGCCATACTTAACAGAGGATAGCCTAAATTATTCCAGTGGATATTCGTTTCCTGCCTCAGAAGCTTCTGCTTGGTGGCTATGTTATGACGCATTAAAAATGATAGACAAAGAGTTACGCCAAACTGATGCCTTGTTAGCTGACAAACATCTACCTCGATTCAAAGCAAAGAGAGTTTTTGCCGTTGAATCCCCAGAAAGGCTAGCTTCTTATATTCAGACAGAAGATTGGTCACCTATTGATGCATTTATTCATATTGGTGATTTACCAAAAATAATTAGATCTTTAGGTGGAGAGGAGTTATACGGAAGAAAGCTACATGTTCCAATCAGAGAGTTAATACAAAATTCTTCTGATGCTATAAGAGCACGTAGGCTAGTGGAATCAAGAGATCATGAATGGGGTCTCATAACAATCAAGCAATCCGAAAGTGAAGAAAACTCTTCTCTAGAGGTAGAAGATAATGGGCTTGGTATGTCATTAGATGTAATCAAAAATTATCTTTTTGAATTTGGTAGCAGCTATTGGGACTCAGAGTTAATGCAAGAGGAACATCCTGGATTAGTTGCATCTAATGTAAACCACACAGGAAAGTATGGTATTGGTTTTTTTTCTATATTCATGTTGGGTGACGCTGTCACTATAACTACTAGAAAATTTTCTGACGCACAAGACAAAACATATGTAATAGAGTTTAAAAATGGACTTCAAACTAGGCCTATAATCAGAAAGGCAGCCAGAGACGAATTTTTAATTGATGGAGGGACTAGAATAAAAATAGAATTTGATACTAAAACAGTCAATGAATCCCTATTTAAAACTCATGATGAAATGGAAATAACTATTGAAGACGTTTGTATGGGAGTCGCTCCCGCGCTAGATGTCCAATTAAAGATAATTGATAAAAATAAAAACACTAAAGAAGTACCTGCCAATAACTGGCTAAAATGTAACAACAATGATTTTATCGATTTAGTTTTGCAAGTCAGTAAAAAAGAACAATTATCTACTTCAGAGCAACTATTAACCCATAAGAATAAAATTGCGGCAAATGTTAGAGTTTTAAAAAATTCTAACAAAGAAACCCTTGGTCGGATTTTTTTATCAAAGGATCATTGGTTTAGAAAGGATGAAAATATCCCTGTCTTCAGAGGCTGTATCGTAGTAAATGGTTTGACTGAATATCACACATCTAATATTTGTGGATTTTTAGTTGGTAAAAATACAAACGCAGCTAGGGATAAAGGAAATACATTAGCTACTGAAGATGACTTCAAGGATTGGGTCACAGAACAAGCGGAGTTGTTACCTTCAATTTTTGATGAGAGTTCTCAATTTGAACTTTCTCATGTAGTAAGGATACTGAAGGGTTCACCAAAGAACTTACCAATAGCCAGAACACCTACTAGTTACTTAAATTACGATGATTTAGGCGTTATAGTTGAAAAAACCAATAAATTAATCGTATGTACTGGATCATTTCTTCGTCATGATGCTGATAATTTTATATCTATAAATTATGAAGAAGACTTAATTTTTATAGATTTTTTGAGGATTCCTGAGCTACTAGGTCATGAAAAGTTTTTTCTTAAAAGTATTAAAAGAAAAAGATTCGCGTATGAACTTACAAATATAGGATTTGTATGCGATATAATTGCAGAAAAGTGGGACGTGCCAATTGAGAAAATTTTGGATTTTTTAAGTAATGAACTTAATAACCCATATGGAAATAAAGTTAAAATTGCTACGACATCTGAGGACAAAGAGTTACGAGACACTGCTTATATTTTCGAAAGAGAATCATTAACTAAATAGTAATGCCATTAAATTACAAGTATAAGTAGAACTTAATCATTACATATTTTGATAAAGTTCTACGCAACTTGTGCAAATAACAAATAAGCACTGGCGCTTCATATGTGCTACACAGAAATTGAAAAGCAGACGTGATAAAGCATAACTCATTGATTTTATTGGTAGCCCCTGCAAGAATCGAACTTGCAACTGCCCCTTAGGAGGGGGCCGTTATATCCATTTAACTAAGAGGCCACAGCGGTGTGCTAGGGTTAAATTATAACGGCATCTGATTTTTAATATCAAGGTTTAAATCAATGGGAGTTTGAGTTAATTACTTGATAAATATATGTCTTCTTTACTTAGTACATAATGCGGAATAAGCTCTCGGCTGCTGGCCACAATCTGTTTGGTGTTAACATTTATAACGCGTGTATTTATCACTACGCCATTTTGTCTGTAAATTAAAGTGCCTGCTAATACATGGCTTGCCATGTGCTCTTCACTTAGCTTTTTAATATTTCGCGAAAACACAAAGTCACCACGTCTGTTTACGTCTATTGTGTTGGTGGTTTTAAAATCAACCACACTGTAACCAAACTTTTGTAGTTGATGAATAAGTGTTTCTGATATTTGGTTACCCAACTGGTTACTTTTATTGAGTGAAGAGTCAAGGTTTACCAATGTGCTTACAGCAATATTAACCTGTGTATCGGCCTCTGCGTCGTACTCGAGTGTGTCAACTAAGTCTAATGCCATTTGCTCTACGTAATTAACAAGCGTTTTATGATGCTTTAGTGGCTTAAAAGGTTTTGACGCATCGTAATCATTATCTAGCTGCACAGTTTGGTTGTGTGTTTGTTCATCGTAATCACCATTTAGCATGTAGTCGTTATTTGCTTGCGTTGCTGTGTGTGTATTTGAATCATGCACATGCTGGTGTGTTAGTGAGCAACCAGATAGAGCAACGACTACCCCTGCTAGCAAAAGCGTGTGTAAATTGGTGTTTAATGTAAAGCGCATACTCACCTCACTTACTCGCTTGTTTTAGCATAATGCCATCGGTACGGTAGTTGCCATTTAACGCATCAATCACTGATTGCGGTAAAAACCCTTGCGCCGAACCAACAACAGCCTTACTGGTTAAGCCAACAATTCGTGCATTTACTAAAACTCCGCCTTGATGGCTTACTAATGTGCCAGCCAATACGTATTGAAAGTTTTGCTCTGGGTCGAGCTCTAGGTAGTCGCGGCTAAATACAAAGTCGCCGGTTTGCGTTACACGAACATAATCGGTGGTTTTAAAATCAATGACCGGTACACCAAAATTATGGAGCTCGTGCATAAAGCTTTCTGCAATTTGATTCCCTAATAAACTGCCATTACTGTAATCGTCGTCTAAAAATACAAAGCTTGATACCGCTAGCGGTGTTTTGTCATTAACGTATTGTAAGTTTTCGACCATGTCTTGCATTATTCCGCGCACATAGTGATTTATATTTTTATGCATTGGCGGCGTCGATTTAGTGTAGCTGGTTTGCTGAGCTAACCCCGACTGAAACACATTATCATGATTAACCGGAGCACTTACTTTACGTTGGCTTGAAGCCAGCAGCGGTGCTTGGTTACTTTGCGCAACCGCTGAGTCGGTGCTAGTTGTGTTCGTTATTTGCGAACAGCCAAACCCTAATGGCAAACATAGCGTGATTAATAAGTTTCTCATTGTGTGCTCCTCGTTAATATTCACTGCGATAAAGTAAACCATCGCGCTGCTGAATTTTTTCATTACCCCACATTACATTTATTGGGATCTCGGTAGTGCCAGCAGATAAAACTTGTTTGTTGCTAATGTTAACCATGCGCGCATTGACAATGTATGCATGCTGTTGGCGTGTGACGGTGCCTGTAATTATAAGGTCAATATTTTGGCGTTCTCGTAGCTGTTCTAAATTACGCGTTAAAGCACTATCGGCGTTATGAGATAAGTGTAGATTATTAGCTAAGCGGTATTCGACCGTGTGATAACCCATTTGCGTCATTTTAGTGAGTATACTTTCTTGTATTTGTTGGCTTAAGCCCGACGCTTGTTGCGTCATTAGCTTAGAATCGAGCGCATCTGCAAAGTAAAAGCTACTAACCCCTATGCGAGTATTGTTGCTTAATGGGCCCTTTAAATGACTTAATTGCACAGTTAAGTTGTGCACGTAGTCACTTACTGTAAAAGGCGCCATCGCTGCTTTTGGGGCATACGTGCTCACACTCGGCTCGGGTTCAGGAATTAAACTGCACCCGGCCAAGTTAATTAGTAATAAGGGTAGTAAAAGGCGCATAGTTGCCATCCTCTTGTGATCATACAAGAGACTAAGCAATTATTATGCCTAGAGGGTTGGTTGTGGTTTTTGCTGGGTGTAATAGGTAACAAAACAACTCACTTTTTGCTGTTTTAATGCTTTGCAATCGGTTATTGCCTGTTTACTTGTTTTGTATGCGCCTAACTTTAAACGATAAAATGTATTGGTTTTTATTACTTTAGTTTCAATATTGACCGCTAAATTAGTGTTAAAAAACGCGGGTATTTTACGTTTTAAATTAGCCAGTTCGGTATTTAATTTAGCTTCACTATTAAATGCTGCTACCTGAATAGCAAAAAAAGCCTGATCACTTTTTAAAATACTTTCTGTAGCAAGAGGGGTTAAAGCTGTGTTTTCCTGAGCCACATTGGTTTCGTCAATGGCTTTTAAGCGAGTAGTCAGCTTTGAAAGCTGGCCTTCTAATTCAAGCAAATCGTTAACTTTGGGCTCAACTGTTTTCCACTCTTTAGCCGATTGCTTAAGTGCTTGTAAGTCAGTATTTGAAATAAGAACGGTATTTGATGTCGCTAAATTTGGTTGTACTTTTTTTGGTGAACTGCACGCAGTTAGGTACAACAAAAACCCAATACAAAATAATGTATTAATAAATTCCTTTTTAATAACCATACTTTTTACCTACCACCCTTTTGACTATGGTGAGGTATTTTATGGATAAATAATTTTTTAGCAAGTTTCTATTTTAACTACAGCTTTACTGGTTTATCTGTGTAGTTACTGACTATGCAGTCGAGCTTGTATACTTTAAATACTTCACAGTCTGCTTTGGCATTTTTTAGATTTTGGTACGACCCTAGTTTAAGCCTATAAAACGTTTTTTTATTTATTTTTGCGGTTTCAACATTGGTTAGTATTTTTTTTCTGAATAGAGGTGCTGCTTTGGTATTTAGCTCTTTCCACGCTTTTGCTATGTCTTTTTCTGAATCAACCGATGCTACTTGCAAAGCAAAAATATGCCTTGGTGTATTAAGCTTAACTGTCTGCTTTTTGTTTCTGTATTGGTTAACACTTTGGCTACGTGACCTTGCAGCTTGCTGATTGTGAATTGTTCGCGTGCTGTACGAGTTGCTTGTAGGCTGATTAGACTGAGCTATTGCTTTACTGTTAATAATATCTATGTGATTAACAAGGTAGGTAATTTCTTTTTCTAGCTTTAAAATACGCTCTATACCTGCTCTGGCTTGCTGCCATTGCAATGCTGCATCTTTTAACTGAGCAAGCTCTAATGCAGTAATAGGTACATACTCGGGCGAATTGGTTTGCTTTTCAGGTGTGGGGACTGATTTTACTTCAGGTGTAATCGAGCATGCTGTACCAAATAGCAGTATCAGCAGGCTTAAAAGTAATCCTGTTATGTTTTTATTATTTATTAACATTTATTCGCTGTCCTGAAAGCAGTGTAATCACACTTACATTTCAGTTAAACATCCTCTTTAGAAAGCGTTTAACCTTACTTTAAGTTTTCGAGCCATACCCTAGCCCTTTATGTACATAAACGTATTTAATTCAATAGGCTTATGTTTTTTTGACTCCTCCATGAGAACACTTTTCAATACAATTTTAATGCCACTTAAAATAAACATTACAACATAAATTACATTATGTCTGTAAAGTAATCAAAACTATTCTAATTTTTACATTAAAAAAACAAATTATGCAAAAAACAATAAAAAAGGCGCCTAATTAGGCGCCTTTTGCTGATTTAATGTAAACGGTTATATGAGTGTTTTAATAAATGTTTTTAGCTCATCGGCAAATTCATCACGACGAAGTGCAAACTCAATGGTTGCTTTTAAATAACCAATTTTACTACCACAATCGTGGCTTCGGCCTTTCATTGCGTACGCATCTACTTTTTCACTTTGCATAAGCATGGCGATAGCATCGGTAAGCTGAATTTCATCGCCAGCACCCTGTGGAGTTTTTGCAAGTAGCGGCCAAATATTTTCACTCAACACATAACGCCCAACCACGGCTAGGTTTGAAGGTGCCTCGTCAACCGGTGGCTTTTCTACCATGTTAACAATAGGTGAGCTTTCACCTTGCGCTATTTCGGTACCACCTAAATCCACTACTCCAAACTTATCAACTTCCTGCATTGGTACAGGCTCTACCATAATTTGGCTGTGTTTTGTTTGTTCAAAATGAGCGATCATCTCGGCGAGGTTGTCTTTTTTAAGATCGCTTTCAACGTCGTCTATGATCACATCGGGTAAAATAACCACAAATGGTTCGTTACCAATAATTGGGGCTGCACAGTTAATGGCATGACCTAGCCCTTTTGCTTCACCTTGGCGTACGTGAATTATTGTTACGTCTTTAGGGCAAATGGCTTGTACTTCGGCAAGTAATTGCCGCTTAACACGCTTTTCAAGCGTTGCCTCTAATTCAAAGCTGGTATCAAAATGGTTTTCGATAGAGTTTTTACTTGAGTGCGTTACAAGTACAATTTCTTTTATGCCTGCACATACCGCTTCGTTAACTACATATTGTATTAAAGGACGGTCTACTACAGGAAGCATCTCTTTAGGAATTGCTTTAGTGGCTGGTAGCATGCGTGTACCAAGGCCCG
The DNA here is from genome assembly GCF_005886645.1 of Pseudoalteromonas sp. S408. Classification (NCBI taxonomy): domain Bacteria; kingdom Pseudomonadati; phylum Pseudomonadota; class Gammaproteobacteria; order Alteromonadales; family Pseudoalteromonadaceae; genus Pseudoalteromonas; species Pseudoalteromonas sp. S408. The sequence goes on from NZ_PNDY01000001.1 coordinate 276,857, forward strand.
CTACTGGGATCACTGCTTTCATGTTGTTTTCCTTAATCGGTTATTATACTGAAAATGGATATTGAATTGCGTCGTGACATTGATAGCCAGTTACTTCAAAGTCGTCTCGGGTAACCCAGGTTTCTATGTCTTCTAGTGACTTAATCTTTGGATTAATTGTAAGCTTAGGCGATTCAAATGGTTCGCGTTTAAGCTGTACGTCGCGCATTAACTCAAGCTGATTTTCGTAAATATGAGCATTAGCTATTTTATGATATGCCTTACCCGGTTTATGACCGGTAATTTGAGCGACCAAAGCAAGCAACACAAAGCATTGAATTTGATTAAAATTCAACCCTAGAGGTACATCACAACTACGCTGATAAGATGTTAAGTAAAGCGTATCACCTAATAGTGAAAACGTATGTGTATGCATACAAGGTCTTAGACAACCCAGTTCAAATTCACCTGGGTTATAAAACGTAATTATTTCACCGCGATCATCAATGCCATTTTTTAAATTGTTAATTACTTTTGCCAGCTGATCGAGTGTTGAACCATCAGGGCGTTGCCAACCTCGCCCTTGAACGCCGTAAACGCGCCCCATGTCATCTTCACCTTTACGGTTTGGATTATTAAGCCAGGCTTGGTTATCGTTGGCATTAGCATCCCAGGTTTTACAGCCAATATTACGAAACTGCTCTGCACTATCGTAGCCTCGTAAATAACCAAGCAACTCTGCAATGGCCGCTTTATAGTAACTTTTACGCGTGGTGATCATAGGAAACTGATTGTTTGCTACATCGTACTCTAAATCGGCGTTTATAACCGTTAAGCAACGTGTGCCTGTGCGTTTGTTTTCTACCCATTGACCTTCGTCAACGATACGCTGACATAATTTTAAATATTGTTTCATGCTTTTATTATGCCTTTGCTGCTTTTATTTGCTGCGGGTTTTTATACGCCCAAATTAATAAACCTAAACCACCTATAATCATAGGGAGTGACAGTATTTGACCCATAGAGATAAAGTCGGCAAATAAGCCTAGTTGCGCGTCTGGTTGGCGGAAGTATTCAATACCAAACCTAAACACCCCGTAACCTAGTAAAAATACGCCGCCAACACTGCCAGCTGGGCGTGGTCTTTTAATAAACCATAGCATAATTAAAAATAAAACAAGCCCTTCAAAAAAGGCTTCGTATAACTGCGACGGGTGGCGAGCAAGCGGCCCACCGGTTGGAAATACCATAGCCCAAGGAACGTCTGATACACGCCCCCATAGTTCGCCATTTATAAAGTTACCTATGCGCCCTGCTAATAATCCCACTGGCACTAGTGGCGCTACAAAATCGCCAACTTGTAGAAGTGATTTTTTACGTGTCCACGAAAAAATGGCAACGGATGCAATTACACCTAGCGTACCACCATGAAACGACATGCCGCCCTGATCGATGCGGAATAAATACAGCGGATTTTCTAAAAAATAACTAAATTGGTAAAACAATACATAGCCGATACGACCACCAAGTATTACCCCTAGCATGCCATAAAATAATAGATCGCTTACCTGCTCTTTGGTCCAGCCAGAATTAGGCTTTGCCGCTTGACGATTTGCAAACCACATCGCAAATGCAAAACCAATTAAATACATCAATCCGTACCAACGTACGCTCAGTGGTCCAATCGAAAAAATAATTGGATCGATTTGAGGAAACTCAAGTGCCATAAAAATAAACCTTTAGCTAAAAACCATTTTAATTGCGATAACAACAAGCAGTACCGCGAAAACTTTCTTTATTGTATTAACAGGTAAATAATGAGTTGCTTTAGCCCCGTAAGGCGCCACAAACCACGATGTAATAACAATACCAAATAAAGCAGGTAAATATACAAACCCTGCAAAACCATGTGCTAAGTCGGTCACCTTCCAACCCGCACTAATGTAGCCAATAGAGCCAAATAAAGCGATTACAATGCCCGAGACGGCAGCACACCCAATGGCTTTTCTTATATCAATGGAGAAGTAATTGAGCATAGGTACAATTAACGCTCCACCACCAATCCCAATCAACCCTGATAAACCGCCCATAATAGCGGAAATACACCCTAAAATAGGCCCTGGTGGGAGCGACTTAGTTGATGAGGGTTTATTACGTGATGATAGCGCCATTCTGGCTGCAATAAATACAACACTCACTGCAAATACACTGCGTAGTAACTGCTCTGGTATTAAGCTTGCTGCAAACCCACTAATTAAAGCCCCTATTGCTACACCTGTCATAACCCAAGGTGCAACATGCCAAGGCACATTATCATTTTTATGATGAGCCAATGCTGAAGACGTAGAAGTAAATAAAATAGAGGCCAAAGAGGTCGCAATCGAAATAACCACAACATGTTCTGCAGATGTAACATTGAATAAAATCAGCAATGTGCTCAGTGCAGGCACAATTATTAACCCACCGCCAATACCTAATAATCCTGCTAAAAAACCGACAATACAGCCTAGTAGTGCGCAACATGCGACCAACAAACCTAAGTCATACATAGTTATCTCAAATGCCTTTTGAAGGCTTATATGGTAAAGGATTATAAAACGAATAGCATCTGCGTATTAAAATTAATTAAGTAAGCACCTTTTACTTTGGGGTATAAAATAGGTCACCTAAATTGTGCTCTAGCATAAAATTACGCGTTAAACGCAAAACTTGTTTAGCTGTTGACTGTGCTAAGCACTCGATCAATAACTGTTCCATGTCGGCAACGCTTAAACGCCTAAGCACCCATTTCACTTTATTTAAAGACGATAAGTTCATACTCAGTCGTCTATATCCCATAGCTATTAGCAATATGGCTCCCTCTGGGTCCCCCCCTAATTCACCACATAAACTAAAGGGTAATTCATAATTTTCACACTCATCGGCTATTTTACTTAAAACCCTAAGCACCCCGGGGTGGTAAGGATTAAAAAGCTCAGCAACACGCGCGTTGGCTCTATCTACCGCCAATAAATATTGTGTTAAGTCGTTACTGCCTACTGAACAAAAATCTACCTTTTTAGACCATTCAGGTAACATAAACACACTGGAAGGCACCTCAAGCATAATACCAATATCGGGGCGATCTATTTGCTGCTCAGGAAAGTGTTCGTTTAGTTCAAAGTAAGCTTGTTCAAATAACCCCAATGCTTCATCTACTTCTTCTGTGCCGCTGATCATCGGCAGCATTATTTTTAAATTGCCTAAACCGATATTTGCCTTAAGCATTGCTTTGAGTTGGTCTAAAAATAACTCGGGATGATCAAGGCTAATACGTATACCACGCCAACCTAAAAATGGGTTTTCTTCGGTTATATTAAAGTAGTCGAGCACTTTATCGCCGCCAATGTCGAGCGTACGCATTACAACTGGGTTTGGGTAATAACTGGTGAGCACTTCTCGATACCAATTTTCTTGCTCTAACTGAGAAGGAAACTGGCCTTTTTGCATAAACCACGCTTCAGTACGGTATAAACCGACGCCGTCGCACACATGTGCGTTGTTTTGATCTGTTTTTAATTCTAGCCCTGCATTTAACAATAAACTGACGTGTTCGCCATCTAAGGTAATAGACTCGTACTCTTGCTCTGCTAAAAAACGATTATTTAACAGGTTATCTTGATGTTGTAAGTCTGCGTACTCGTCTAATAACATTTGCGAGGGTGAGATATACAAGCGCCCTGCAAACGCATCCAATATCATTGGTTTACCATCAAATTGAAGTAATGGTAAATCTTCTATCCCCCAAATAGCGGGGATCCCCATTGCGCGAGTCAAAATAGATGCATGACTATTGGCAGAACCATTAACACTAACAACGCCTGCTAAATGCCCTTTTGGTACTTCAGCAAGCATCGCGGGGGTTAATGTATTTGCAATTAATATGGTATCTGCTGGGTAATCTTTTACTGCGTGTTCGGTGTTAACTAAGTGATGTAGTACGCGTAAACCAATGTCTTTCACATCAACAGCACGCTCTTTTATGTATGGGTCTTGCATCGCATTAAATTGCGAAATTAGACGCTCAATCACAATTTTAAGTGCGCTTTTTGCACACCATCCCTCGAGTAACTGAACCTCAACATTGTGACCTAAACTTTTAGCATCTAATAACTGTTGATACACATCAAATACGGCTAATGCCTCTTGAGGAATAGAGTCACTCAACGTCATCGAAAGCGTATTAAACTCTTTACGTGTAGCCGCCACTGCTTGCGTAAATAGGCGGCGCTGCTCAGTCACATCACTATTTTTTTGGAGCTCAATTGATTTAAAGTCAAGTTTTGGTAAAAGTACAAATGCGGTACCTATACCTATACCCGGCGCACTAGATACACCTTTTAAAACAGATGTTTGATGAGATGACTCGTCTTGACGAAGTACTTCTTTAATTTCGGCATGAGCCAATTGTGAAGCAAGTTGAGCAGAAAGCGTTATTAAAAACGACTCTTCATCTTGGCTAAATACACGGGCCATTTTTTGTTGAACAACAATAACGCCCAGTACTTTTTTTTGATGAACCACAGGTACCGATAAAAAAGCATTATAGCCTTCTTCGTTTACCTCAGGAGAGAGCTTAAAGCGCGGATGCGATTTAGCAAAGGCTATATTAATGGGTTCTTCGCGTTGAGCAACTAACCCCACTAAACCTTCTGTAAAACCAATTCTAAACTTGCCTACCGCATCAGGGTTTAACCCTTCGGTAGCCATTAATACAAAATTGTCTTGGCTGTAGTCGGCAAAATAAATAGAGCAGCACTGGGTTTTCATGGCGTCTTTCACCATTTGCACAAAGCACACTAAAGCAGTGTCTAAATTCGCTTGTTGCGATACAGACTCAGCAATAGATCTTAGTGTTGCCAGCATGTCCTGCTCCTTTATTTTATTATAAAGTTATTACCTTTTACTTCGCCAATGGTCTTTATGGTGTTCTCTTTTATTAAAGGGCATAGCAAAAGGAGCAAACTCCTTCATTACACGTCGGTAAACATCCCGTTTAAACGACACAACCTGCCTAACAGGGTACCAGTAACTCACCCAACGCCAATCATCAAACTCTGGGTGATGAGTTTTAAGTAAGTTTACATCTTCATCTTTACAACGAAGTTTCAGTAAAAACCATTTTTGTTTTTGCCCAATACACACCGGACTTGAGTCGCGACGAATTAATCGTTTGGGTAGTTTATAGCGTAACCAATGTTTTGAACTTGCGACAATTTCTACATCTTCTGGTCGCAGTCCGACCTCTTCGTGTAATTCACGGTACATAGTTTGTTCTGGTGTTTCACCATCATCAACACCGCCTTGGGGAAATTGCCAAGAGTGCTGACCGTAGCGTCTGGCCCAAAATACTTGTCCCTGATTATTGCAAATTACAATTCCGACATTGGCACGAAAACCTTCGGCATCAATCACCTTAGTGCCTCATTTGTAAGTCGATTTTTAATGATTGTTCCACATTAGTCGCAATACGGCAAACACTATTATAGACAAGCCTACGGGTGAATGACGTTTATGCTTTAACCCAGTAGATAAAACATACAGATGAGAGTAATAAATTTTAAAAAAATGTGCAAAAGCTATTGCAGTTATTGTTTTACTCTAGTTACTCACAGTTTGTGCATAACTTTTAAAAAACACGTTCATTTTGCAAACAAATCCACAATATAAGATCTAAAACGTGTTGTTCTCCACAGATTCTGTGGATAAACATGTTCATATAGTTGTATTTATCCCATTAACTTTTAAAACGACCAATACGAACAAAACTTACAAACTAAAAAAAACCAAGTTAGTCAGTAACTTAACGAGTTATCCATAATTTTAACTATGTATAAAATTAACACACCACAACAGCGAACAAAAAACACACAAACCTAAAGATATCCACGGCTTAGCTGTTTTGCTATCATGGCAGTGGTATTTGTTCAACTAAAATTAATATTATGCGCCCAACTAAACCACTTTCAATTAATGATCTTACTCAACGTGTAAACAGTATTGCTGGCCTTACGCTTGGGCAGCTTGCTGAACAATATAACTTTAAAACCCCTGACGACTTATTAAGAGAAAAAGGCTGGACGGGTCAATTAATTGAATACGTATTAGGTGCAACCGCGGGTTCTAAACCCCTCCCCGACTTTGAAGATTTGGGTATTGAACTTAAAACGCTGCCTATTTCCTATAAGGGCAAACCTCTTGAAACCACCTTCGTATCTGTAACGCCACTAATAAATGTAACCGGCATGACATGGCACACTAGTGCGGTTCGTAAAAAGCTTAACCATGTTTTATGGCTTCCAGTTTTAAGCGAGCGTGATATCGCACCGATTAATAGAACCATAGGCAGCGGCTTTTTATGGCAACCCACGCCCGAGCAAGATGCAAAACTACAGCGTGATTGGGAAGAACAAATGGAGTTGATTGCGCTTGGTAGGATTGATGAAATATCAGGCCATTTAGGCGATGCAATGCAAATTCGTCCAAAAGCCGCTAATAGCAAAATTGTGACCGATGCCATTGGCCCAAACGGGCAAATAATAAAAACCCTGCCACGTGGTTTTTACTTAAAAACCTGTTTTACAGGTGACATTTTAAAACAGCAATTCACTTTGTGAGCGTTTTATTATCAGGGACTTCGTTGAGCACTTTGTTAATAACGTAAAAAAAATGAAATAGACCTAAAAGAATATTCACAAACGTCAAAACCAAACTTATACCTATACTACCTTTAGTATTAGAGTTTTTATTTAGAAAAAAAATAAAGCCTGAAAAAATAAGCAAAAATGGTAAAACGAGAATGTAATAAAAAGATGAGTGAAAATACATTATTTAAAACTCCTAAAAAGGGGAGTTACCCCCTCAATTCGAATTATTGAGCGTTGCGATCCCGCTTTTTTATTGATGTATAAATACACCAAATAAAATGTACAAACCCTGCAGGAAAAAATAACATCGTTAAAATAAAATTAAGCATAACATCATGCTTAATGTTTGTTTTTGATGTCGCTTTTTTTAATAAATAAGCCATTGTTAACGCTATAGGCAATATTACTATTAAGTAACTGTAATCATTGACTGAAATATTCATTTTAATTATAGCCATTAAGTTGTATATGCATTGATGAGGAAAGCGCTGCAGAAAAAATGAAACGTTTTAGCACTACAATTCCCTGTAAATTGAAGCTCATACTAACAAAAAAAAACTACAAGCAACATAAAAAATCCCCGCATTGGCGAGGATTTTATAGCTTAAAATTTAAAATCAGTTTCTAAAAAAGAATTACTGACCTTTAACTTCTTTTAAACCGTTGTACGGTGCTTTAGCGCCTAATTGCTCTTCAATACGAAGCAATTGGTTGTACTTAGCTACACGGTCAGAACGACTTAATGAACCCGTTTTGATTTGGCCCGCAGCAGTACCTACTGCTAAATCAGCAATTGTTGCATCTTCTGTTTCACCTGAACGGTGAGAGATAACAACAGTAAAACCTGCGTCTTTCGCCATTTTAATAGCCGCTAACGTTTCAGTTAGTGAACCGATTTGGTTAAACTTAATTAAGATTGAGTTAGCAATACCGTTGTCGATACCACGCTTTAAAATCTTAGTGTTAGTTACAAATAAGTCATCACCTACTAATTGGATTTTATCGCCCATTAATTTAGTTTGGTGAGCAAAGCCATCCCAATCTGACTCATCTAAGCCATCTTCAATAGAAACAATTGGGTATTGCTGAGTAAGCTCTTGCAAGAAGAAGTTAAATTCTTCAGACGTGAATTTTTTGCCTTCACCTTTAAGGTCGTAAATGTTTGCTTCTTTGTCGTAAAACTCAGAGGCTGCACAATCCATCGCTAAAGTAATATCTTTACCTAGCTCGTAACCTGCGTTTGCTACCGCAACTTTAATTGCTGCAAGTGCCGCTTCGTTAGATGCAAGGTTTGGCGCAAAGCCACCTTCATCGCCAACAGCTGTTGAGTGGCCGTCTGCTTTAAGTACTTTTGCAAGGCTGTGGAAAACCTCTGCGCCCATACGTAGGCCTTCGCGGAAGTTTGCAGCGCCAACAGGTTGGATCATAAACTCTTGAATATCTACAGAGTTATCTGCGTGTTCACCACCATTGATGATGTTCATCATTGGCAGTGGCATAGAATAAACACCCGGTGTGCCATTTAAATCAGCAATGTGCTCGTATAGTTCTACTTTTTTAGACTGAGCTGCGGCTTTAGCTGTTGCTAGTGATACTGCTAAGATTGCATTTGCACCTAATTTTTCTTTGTTTTCAGTGCCGTCTAAATCTAGCATTACTTTATCAACTGCACTTTGGTTAAGTGCATCTTGGCCAGCTAACGCATCAGCAATTTCTTTATTGATGTAACCAACCGCGTTTAATACGCCTTTACCTAAGTAACGTGCTTTATCACCATCACGTAACTCTAATGCTTCGCGAGTACCAGTAGATGCGCCTGAAGGTGCTGCCGCACGACCCCAAGAACCATCAGCTAAATGTACGTCTGCTTCAACAGTTGGGTTACCACGCGAGTCCATGATTTCGCGACCAATTACTTTTACGATATTTGACATCTTGTTTCCTCTATATTCCCAAAATGGTGAGTTTTGTTAACTTTACTATGTTTGATATAGCTTAGTCAGTCTTAAAAACAAAAAAGCCGTACAATACATGCACGGCTTTTTATAAGTTACGATGACGCTTTTTGGTGGATATGCGCTGCTGCTACAAACCCTTCAAATAGCGGATGACCATCACGTGGTGTTGACGTGAATTCCGGGTGGAACTGCGCGGCAATAAACCAAGGGTGATCTTTGTTTTCAATAATTTCTACCAGTTTTTTATCTTCAGATAAACCAGAGAATGTTAAACCCGCTTTTTCTAGCTGGTCTACAAAGTTGTTATTTACTTCGTAACGATGGCGGTGGCGTTCTACAATTTCGTCGCTTCCGTAAACTTCGTGCACTTTAGAGCCTGGTGTTAAGTAACATTTTTGTGCGCCTAGACGCATTGTGCCACCAAGATCCGATTTTTCGTCACGAACTTCTACTTTGCCTTCGGCGTCTAACCACTCGGTGATTAAGCCAACAACCGGCGCTGCAGATTTGGCATTAAACTCAGTAGAGTTTGCATCAGCTAAGCCTGCTACATTACGTGCATACTCAATAAGCGCTACTTGCATACCTAAACAAATGCCTAAGTAAGGCACTTTATTTTCACGAGCGTATTTAGCTGCTAAAATTTTACCTTCAACACCACGACCACCAAAACCGCCTGGAACTAAAATAGCATCAAGGTGAGAAAGTAATTCTACGCCTTTACTTTCTAGGTCTTGTGAATCTACATATTCGATGTTGATTGTTAAACGGTTTTTAAGACCCGCATGTTTTAATGCTTCGTTAACCGACTTATACGCATCGGGTAATTCAATGTATTTACCAACCATACCAATGGTCACTTCGCCCGTAGGGTTAGACTCTTGGTATAATACTTGTTCCCACTCAACTAAGTCAGCTTCAGGCGCGTCTAAGTGAAAACGACGACATACAAAATTGTCTAGCTCTTGTGATTTTAACAATGCTGGAATTTTGTAAATACTGTCTACATCGGGTAGTGAAATTACCGCTTTTTCTTCAACATTGGTAAACAATGCAATTTTTGCACGCTCGTTATTAGGTAACTTACGATCTGAGCGACAAATAAGAATATCTGGCTGAATACCAACAGAACGAAGCTCTTTAACTGAGTGCTGTGTTGGTTTTGTTTTCACTTCGCCCGCAGGGCCTAAGAAAGGCACTAACGTTAGGTGAATAAAGAGTGCGCGTTCGCGACCGATCTCTGTGCCCATTTGACGAATTGCTTCAATAAACGGTTGTGATTCAATATCACCTACCGTGCCACCAATTTCAACAATGGCAATATCGTGCCCCTCAGCGCCTTCGTAAACACGCTGTTTAATATCGTTAGTGATATGAGGAATAACCTGAATAGTGGCGCCTAGGTATTCACCACGACGCTCGCGACGTAATACGTCTTCATATACGCGGCCTTGCGTGAAGTTATTTCGGCTAGTCATTTTGGTGCGAATAAAACGTTCGTAGTGACCTAAATCAAGATCAGTCTCTGCGCCGTCTTCTGTAACGTATACTTCACCGTGTTGAATTGGGCTCATTGTGCCTGGGTCAACGTTGATGTAAGGATCCAGCTTTAAAATAGTAACATTTAAGCCACGGGCTTCTAAAATAGCCGCCAACGATGCTGCTGCAATACCTTTACCCAACGAAGAAACAACCCCGCCAGTAACGAAGATAAATTTTGTACTCATGCGAACCCTAGAATATCAGGAATTAAAAGGAATATAACACCCAAAAAAGTGGCTATGGGCATATCATCAAGACGGGGCGAAATTATACCAAAACACGCTTTAGCAATCCAGCTAAAATTAGCGAATGGGCGATTAAAAAACGTGCGCTATTTTATTTATGTTTTTTAATTGCTTCCCACGCATTATCCATTTCTTCAAGGCTTGCTGTCTCTAGGCTTTTACCTTGCGCTTGCAAGTATGCTTGTACCTTTTCAAATCGGGCAGAAAACTTATCGTTTGCATTTCTGAGGAGCTGCTCTGGGTCACGTTTGACGTGGCGAGCCACATTAACGGTGGCAAATAGTAAATCGCCAAGCTCTTCCGCTGTGTGATCTGATAAGGGGTCGTGCGTTATTGCTTCTTTAACCTCAAGTACTTCTTCGTTTACTTTATCAAGCGCACCATGATAAGTCGGCCAGTCAAAACCCATTGAAGCCACTCGCTGTTGAATTTTTTTAGCCTTACTAAGACTTGGCATATTTGCAGGAATATCTTGCCACAACAATGATGTATTGGTTAATGCTTTTTCGCTTCGCTCTTGGGCTTTGATAGCTTGCCACTGCAATGATAACTGCTCATCATTGAGCGCTTTTTTGTCGCCAAAAACATGCGGATGACGACGTGTTAACTTTGCATTTAATTGTTCTATTACATCGTTAAAATCAAACAAGCTTTGTTCTTGCGCTAATTGGGCATAAAACACAATTTGAAACAGTAAGTCACCAAGCTCATTTTTAAGCTCATTTAAATTACCCGATTCGATGCAGTCGGCAACTTCATAGGCTTCTTCAAGTGTATGCGGCACAATTGATTTAAAGTCTTGTTTAAGATCCCACGGGCAGCCGCCATTGGGATCTCTGAGTGTTTGCATAATACTCAAAAGTTCTGTTAATGCTGAATGGTTAGCCAAAGCTACTGCCCTCGCTTAGCGTGGTGAACACCTTCAATTTGGTGCAATTTAGAGAGCACTCGGTTTGTACCCGATAAATCGTGTACTTCTATTTGCATGGTAAATACCGCTAACTGGTCAGCACCCACAGTATTAACGTTCATATTAATTACGTTTACTTTTTCGTTAGCAAGTACAGAACTTATATCGCGAATGAGTCCAGATCTGTCGCTTGCTTCAATTTTTATACTGAGCGCGTATGATCCATTTATATCTTCAGACCAGCTAACTTCTACAACACGCTCTGGATGCTGTTTTTTCAAGTTATTAAATGCATCACAATCATCACGGTGAACGCCGATACCACGGCCTTGCGTAATATAACCAATAATTTCATCGCCTGGCACTGGTCGGCAACATTTAGCTACATGACTCATTAAACTGCCCACGCCATCAACCACTATGCCGTTTTTATCGCCCGTTACTTTGCTTGGTGCTTTAAATCGAATAACGGGTTCGTCTTCTGTGCGGTCAGTAACAAAATTAAGCATTTGGTTAAGGCGCACATCCCCCGCCCCTATCGCGACCATTAAGTCATCAAGCTCTTTAAAGTTAAATCGCTTAATTGCTGGAGCTAAATCTTTGTATGTTAAATCAAGCTTTTGTAGCTCATTATCAAGAATTTCTTTACCCGCACTTAAATTTTTATCACGATCAAGTTGCTTGAACCAATGGTGTATTTTGGCCCGCGCACGAGACGATTTAATGTAGCCCAATGACGGATTTAACCAATCTCTACTCGGGTTAGCCTGCTTTTGTGTGAGAATTTCGACCTGATCGCCTGTCGTTAATTGATGCGTAAACGGCACTATTTTGCCAAATACTTTTGCGCCAATACAACGGTGTCCCACATTAGAATGGATGTAGTACGCAAAATCGAGCGGCGTGGCCCCTAATGGTAGGTCAAAAATATCGCCACGCGGGGTGAATACATACACTCTGTCTTCAACAACTTGGTTTTTTAGCTCTTCAGCTAAATCGCCGCCATCCACCACTTCTTCTTGCCATTGCAGTAATTTACGTAGCCAGCTAATTTTTTGCTCGTAACCCGAACCACGTCCGGGTAAGGCCCCTTCTTTGTACATCCAATGCGCAGCTACGCCTAGTTCTGCATCCTGATGCATGTCTTGTGTACGAATTTGTATTTCTACGGTTTTACCCTCAGGGCCAAAAACAACGGTATGAATTGACTGGTAACCATTTTGCTTAGGCGTTGCAACATAATCATCAAATTCTTTATTTAAATGGCGCCAGTTGGTATGCACTATACCCAGCGCACCGTAGCAATCTTGCAAGCGGTCAACCACAATACGCATGGCGCGAATATCAAAAAGTTGATCAAACTCATAGTTTTTTTGCGCCATTTTTTTGTAAATACTGTAAATATGCTTAGGCCGGCCATATACCTCAGCTTCTATACCTGCTTCACTTAAACGGCTTTTAACTTGCTCTACCATGTCTTCCATGTAGGCTTCGCGGGCAAGTCGTTTATCATCAAGCTGCTTGGCTATTTTTTTGTAAGTGTCTGGGCGTAAATACCTGAACGATAAATCTTCAAGCTCCCACTTTAATTGGCCAATTCCAAGTCGGTTTGCTAAAGGAGCAAAAATATCCGCGGTTTCTTTGGCGGCAATAACCCGCTCCTCTTCACCGGCGTCTTTCACGTTTCGTAAATGACAAACCTGCTCGGCAAGCTTTATTACCACAGCCCGCACATCTTCAACCATGGTTAATAACATTTTACGAATATTATCAACTTGAACAGTGCCTTTGCCTTGATGCGACAAAGTACTGATAGTCGCCATTTGAGAAACGCCCGTTAACAGCAGCGATATATTACTACCGAGCTGCTCTTGAACGGTTTCAAGGGAGACAACGTCATTTAAAAAATAAGGCGTTAAGTAGGCCGTGGCTAACGATTCGGCATCAAGGTTTAGCTCGACTAAAATTTCTACCATTTCGATAGCTGTATTTTGCCAAGCTTGGTTATCACTTTTAACACAAAGCGCTTGCGCCTTATTAAGCAACTGAATCTTTTCTGTAGACAGATCGAGTGCTTTTAACCGTGTAAAAAGATCACCCGTTTCATCTTGTTGATGTGATTGACGTGTCGCTACCATAATGCGCTTTACCTCCGTTGAAATAACGCCATAGTTTCAATATGCCCAGTATGAGGGAACATATTCATTAGCCCAATTTTGTTGAGCTCAAAGCCTGCTTGCAAAATAATAGCGCTGTCACGGGCTAAGGTAACAGGGTCACAAGAGACGTATAAAATTGTTTTAAATTGCTTTAAAGGTAATTGCTCTAATATAGCCATTGCACCAGTACGTGAAGGATCGAGTACCAACACATCTAGGTTTTTATTAAACCATTGCGCATTTTGTATTTTTTGCGTTAAATCGTAACAATGAAACTGCGCATTACTGATAGAGTTAGTTTGCGCATTTTGCGCGGCCATTGCAACCGCAGAAGCAACCCCTTCTATACCAATTACCGTTTTTGCTTGTTTTGCCAGCACGAGCGAAAAGTTACCAATACCACAAAATAAATCTAATATATTTTCATCGCCACTTAAACCAAGCCAATCTACCGATTGTTTTAACATAGCTTGATTAACTTGCGCATTAACTTGAATAAAATTACCTAAACCGAACTCAAATTTTAGTTTAAATTCATCCAAGTAATAATACGGCATAGTAATATTATCGTGGTCGATCACTTCGCTTTCGCTTTGCCAAATAACTGAGTATTTGTAAGGCATACAGGCTTTTTTAACCACTGCCTTTACTTCATCATTAATTGCTTTAGTGTGACGAATAACCACAAAGTTATGCGTTTCACTTTGGCATAATTGCAGGTGGCTTATACTGTGTAATGACTTATTGTGATTAATTAATTCATCAAAAAGTGTAAAAACAGCTTCATAGGCATCAGTCAAAACTGCACACTTATTGATACTAACAACATTTTTGGAACCGCTCGCTCTATAACCTATACGCATTTTTTTAGCCGCTTTATCAAACATAACCGCTATTCGTGCACTTCGCCTATAATGTGTTGGTTTACTTAATAATGGAGTTTGCCAGTTTAAATTTGCTTGCTTGGCAAATTTTTCAAAAAGCTGCTCAACCGCGGTTTGCTTTTCAACTACTTGTTGATTCACATCTAAGTGCTGTAATTGACAGCCACCACAGTGATTATAATGCTCACAAAAAGGCGCGACTCTTGCTTTACTTTCTTTAATCACTTTGTGTGTAACAGCATTACTGTAACGCGCTTTATCATCAACAAGCGTTGCTTTTACTTGCTCGCCTGGTAATGCACCTGCAACAAAGCATACTTTATTGTTATATTTTGCTATGCCACGGCCTTGGTGATCCATATTTGTTATATCGAGCACCACTGACTTTTGTTGAAGAGGTTTTTTTTTCGCTTTAAAAATTTGTGCCATGTGGCATTACCTTACATTTATTTAGGTTAAAACTCGTTACTAATCACACCTAGGGGAAGCTTTGAGAATAAGCATCGAAACGTATATACTCAAAACATACTAATAATGATAATAATGCTCCCACTATGACCAAATTAGGCTTACGTGATTCTGTTTTAACTTTGACCCTGATCCCTACGGTGATCATTGGATTGCTGCTTGGTGGTTATTTTACAGTAAATCGTTACATTGAGCTTGATGAAATTTTATATCAACAAGGTGCAACTATTTCAGAGCCCTTAGCTATTGCCCTAGAGCAGCCACTTCTTGATAAAAATAAAGTATTACTTAATCGTTTAATCAGTTTTACACATAATCGCCACTCACCGTCTATTAAATCAATTGCTATATTTGACACTAACAACGAGCTGTTGATGACGAGTAATTACCACCGCTCATTTGATGAATTAATTAATCAAACGTCTCTTGAATCACTTAAAGTCACTAAAATAGAGTCCTCAAAAGATATCATCACGTTTTATACCCCCATTATTGGGCACTCTTCCCCTAACACTCAGTGGGATTCTTCTGCTTTTCAAACAACATTGGGCACGGTTATTTTACAGCTAAACAAAGATAAAGCCGTGATTGGTCAACAACGCGCCTTACTCGTTAGTGGCATTGTTATTATTTTATCTTTGGTATTGGCGGCAATTATGGCATTTAAACTTAGCCGTATGTTTATGACCCCTTTGAATAAGTTAGTACTTGCAACCGACAAGCTCGTTGAAGGAAAAAGAAGTACAGGCCTTACCGATACCATGTTAGGTGAATTTGATATTCTTCGTGAAGGGCTAAACACGATAGCCGATACCATGGTGATGCAAAAAGACGAAATGCAAAAAAATATTGACCAAGCAACCAGTGATTACCGTGAAACGCTTGAACAGTATGAAACGCAGAATATTCAGCTCACAATGGCAAAAAAAGAAGCGCAGGATGCTAACCGTGTTAAGTCTGACTTTTTAGCAAAAATGAGTCACGAGTTACGTACGCCACTCAATGGTGTAATGGGGTTTACTCGCCAGCTTTATAAAACACCACTGAACAAGCACCAAAAAGATTACCTCGATACAATCATGTTGTCGGCTAATAGCTTAATGACCATTATCAGCGATATTTTAGATTTTTCTAAACTAGAAGCTGGTGCGATGGAACTTGAGTCTATTCAATTTCAATTGCGCGATGCTGTAAACGAAGTCATGACACTGCTTGCTCCAAGCGCCCATGAAAAACAGCTTGAGCTCTCTATTTATATAAACCCGCAAGTCCCTGACGATTTAACCGGGGATCCCACTCGCTTTAAACAAGTACTTATTAATTTACTAAGTAACGCAATTAAATTTACCGAACAAGGTTCTATAAAAGTAGATATTAGCTACCGCTTACTTGATGAAGAAAGTGCCTCTGTTTTAGTGTCGGTAACAGACACTGGTGTGGGTATACCAATGGATAAACAAGATTCATTGTTTACCCCTTTTGGCCAAGCAGATTCGAGCATTACGCGTAAATTTGGGGGTACCGGCCTCGGCCTGATTATCACCAAACATATTGTTGAAGCGATGAATGGTCGAATATCGTTAAACTCAGCGCCTGGTAACGGAACATGTTTTACATTTAATAGCGTTTTTAGACTCCCTAATCACGTATTTACCAACGATCTGCCAAGTAAATCACTCATTGGTAAACGTATTTTATACTTAGAGCCACACGAGCATACTCATCATGCAGTACTGTCGTTGTTGACAGAGTGGCAAGCAAACGTAACGCCATGCTTTAACGAAGCCAGCTTTTTGTCAGCCATAGAAAATACCCAAACTAAATTTGATATTTGTTTAATAGGTCACATGGCATCGGTTGATCATATGCAACTATTAAAAGGCTATGTAAAAACAGTAAGAGACTCGACCGATTATTTATATTTAATGCTTAATACCGTTTCACATAATATGCGTGAGGCGTTTATTGGCAGCGGTGCAGATGCCTGTTTAAGTAAGCCGCTTAATCATCGTAAGCTATGCGAGGTGCTTGCTGCGCCATATAGGCTCGATCACCCTGTCCATAATATAGAGCAAAGCGAACAAAAGTTATTGCCACTCAAAGTGTTAGTTGTTGATGATAACGACGCTAATTTAAAACTGATATGTACACTGCTTGATGAGCAAGTTGAGGTCATTGATACCGCTCATAATGGTTCACAGGCTTATAGTTTAAGTAAAAGCCATAAGTACGATGTTATTTTTATGGACATTCAAATGCCAATAATGGACGGCATAACCGCGTGTAAACTTATTCAAGAGTCGTCGCTTAATGAAGACACGCCTATTATTGCGGTAACCGCACATGCATTGCATAGCGAAAAAGAACAACTACTGAAAGATGGCTTTAAAGGGTATTTAACCAAACCTATTGACGAAGATACGCTTAAACAAATTATTAGCGACCACAGCCCGCAAACGCCAATAAACCGTGACAAAAGCAAAAATGAAATACCCCAAAGCCCAGCGCCTTTTGAGAGTAGCCGAATAGATTGGCCGCTCGCATTACAACGGGCTGGTGGAAAAAACGAATTGGCGCTTGAGATGCTCAATATGCTGCTTTTAAGCGTACCAGAAACGCTGAATTTACTTACTAAAGCTATTGATGATGAAGATTGTGAACAAGTACTCAGCATTGTGCATAAATTCCATGGTGCGTGCTGCTACACTGGTGTACCAAAATTAAAATCGTTAGCTGAAACTATTGAAACTTCACTTAAAAATGAGTGCGTGCTCGAAAATATAGAGCCTGAACTTTTTGAGCTACAAGATGAGCTTGAAAACCTATTGGTTGACGCAAAAATGAATGGTAAAAATAAAAAAGACGCATTGTAATCGCGTCTTTTTTATTTTTGAATACTGACTCAAAATCAGCTAGTGTCAGCTTCGTCTTAAAAGTAAAGTTTGCTATTAAACACGCGCTTCAAGCATCAAGCGCTTCATATCTCGTACTGCTTTATCTAAGCCGTCAATGGCGGCACGCGCAATAATAGCGTGGCCTATATTTAACTCATAAATTTCTGGCATTGCGGCTATTGGTTTTACATTATGGTAGTTTAAACCATGCCCTGCGTTCACAATTAGACCTAAACTTGCTGCGTATTGTACACCTTGACGAATGTGCTCAAGCTCTTTGCTTAAGTCACTATCGTTTGTAGCATCTGCGTAAGCACCGGTGTGTATTTCTACATAAGGTGCGCCACAGGCTTTTGCAGCATCTAATTGTGCAGTATCCGCGTCAATGAATAATGAGACTTTGATGCCTGCATCGGTAAGGGTTTTAGTTGCCGCTTTTATTTTGTCTATGTTACCCGCAACGTCTAAACCGCCTTCTGTAGTTAATTCCTCACGTTTTTCTGGTACCAAACAAACATACTCAGGCATTACCTCAAGAGCAATAGCAATCATTTCATCAGTTACTGCTGTTTCGAGGTTCATACGCGTTTGAATTGTTTTTGCCATTACATATACGTCACGATCTTGAATGTGACGGCGGTCTTCACGTAAATGAATGGTAATGCCATCTGCACCGGCGTGCTCAGCAACGCTCGCTGCATGCGCTGGGTCGGGATAAGTTGTGCCTCGTGCTTGGCGAAGCGTTGCAATATGATCAACGTTTACACCCAAAAGAATATCTTTCATTATTTTACCTGTAAAATTACGTTTATTGAGAGGCCGTAAATAATTCACGACTTTTTAATGGCTTATTACCTAGTAAAGGTTTTAGTAAATAGCGACTTAACTGTTTTGCCATATATAACACATCTTTTCGACTAAAGTCATGATTTGCTATTGCTTGGAGCTGTTCACCGCTAAAGCCTGAGCGGGTATCTTCTTGAATAACAAACCCAAGCTCAGGAAAATAACTATACGTAAGCGCTTCATCTATTGGCTCACCATTGGTATCAAAACTAAAATCAACACCGTAACCCAATAATTCGAGTAATTGAAATTCGTAAGAACGCAAAACAGATTGCAAATCGGCACCACTGTTTAAGTTTTCTAAATGAGATTTATAAAGCTCATAAGCTTGTTCTATTGGCTCATTAACAGGCACTATTCTGTTTGTTAACTCGTTTAAATAAAAACCACAATAAAGCTCATCACCTGATAGAAAAAGCGGTGCGCCGTGCAGCTCAAATTTATTAATGTATTTTAAATCGTACTTACCACTGTAGTGAACAAGTAGAGGTTGAAAAGGCTGTAATTGCGCTTTATGTTTAGTGGCCTGGCGGCCACTAATTCTTGCGATCATTCTAAGCTGACCGACTCCTTCTACTAGCATATCAAGCATTACTTGTGAGTCACTATAAGGACGTCGGTGTAATAAGTATGCGGTATAGAAGTCACTATCCATAAAGTAGGCTACTTATTGTCTTAGTCTTCACCGTAGCCTAGGCTTCTAAGGGCACGTTCATCATCAGCCCAGCCAGATTTAACCTTTACCCAAAGCTCTAAAAATACTTTGTTATCAAGCATTTCTTCTAGATCTTTTCGAGCTTCACGGCCAATCACTTTTAGCTTTTCGCCTTTGTTACCAATAACCATGCGCTTTTGTGTTTCACGTTCAACTAAAATTAACCCGTTGATATGCCAAACACCGTTTTCTTGCCATTTAAACTGTTCTATTTCAACAGTGACCGAGTAAGGTAGTTCTTCACCCATAAAACGCATTAGCTTTTCACGGATCACTTCGGCAGCCATAAAACGCATCGAGCGATCGGTTACGTAGTCATCTGGAAAATAAAACTCACATGGCGGAAGACGCTTTGTTACTTCATCTTTAATAAGGTCGATATTTTTACCTTGCTTTGCCGAAACCGGCATAATGCTTACAAAGTCAAACTTATCGCCTAATAACTTCATATGAGGAAGCACTAAATCACGGTCTTTTACTTGGTCAATTTTATTAATGACCAACATCACTGGTTTACCGCTTTGCGATACTTTATTTAGTACCATTTCATCATCAGCAGTCCAGTGCGTTCCTTCAACCACAAAAATAATCAGTTCTACGTCACCAATTGAACTAGATGCAGCACGGTTCATTAAACGGTTAATTGCGCGCTTTTCTTCTATGTGAAGTCCCGGCGTATCAACATAAACAGCTTGATACTTACCTTCTGTATGAATACCCATAATACGGTGGCGCGTTGTTTGCGGCTTACGAGAGGTAATACTTACTTTTTGCTCAATAATCTCATTGAGTAAAGTCGATTTACCTACGTTAGGACGTCCTACAATGGCAATCATGCCACAAAATGTATCAACATCGCCTTCATGAGGTTGTATTAGGGTATCAAGATTCATTTTTAATTATCTTCAATGCTTTTTCAGCAGCTTTTTGTTCAGCCTTACGGCGTGAGCTACCAACAGAAATTATGCTATCCATTCCATCAACAATACATTCAACCGTGAATGTTTGATTGTGCGCTTGGCCTTTTGTATCAACCACAGTGTAACCTGGTAAAGGCAGTTTGCGACCTTGTAGATGCTCTTGCAGCAGGGTCTTCGGATCTTTTTGGTTAAGCCCTGGTGAAATAGCATCTAAGCGTGATTCGTACCACGATAAAATAAGCTCGCTGCATCGCTCAATACCTGAATCTAAAAACGCAGCACCAATGATGGCTTCTACTGCATCGGCAAGTGTTGATTCGCGGCGGAACCCACCACTTTTTAGCTCACCGGGACCTAAACGTAAGTAATCACCTAAACCAAATTCAACACCAAACTCAGCAAGTGTTTGACCACGTACCAGTGTTGAACGCATGCGGCTTAAGTCGCCTTCTCGTGCCTTTGGAAATTTGGCATAAAGTGCATTGGCAATAACAAAACTCAAAATTGAGTCGCCTAAAAACTCTAAGCGCTCATTATGTTGACCTTTGTGGCTACGGTGTGTCATTGCCTGTTCAAGTAAACCTTGATCAGAAAACTCGTAGCCGATTTTGTTGTATAACTCTGTTACATTTTTTTTCATTGTTACTGAATATTACCTAGGCGTTCAAAGCGAACACCAGTTGGAACCCATCCTGGTAAAACATCATCAGGGCCATTCTCAAATTCAAAACTCATCCATATAAAGACAGCTTTCCCCACCAAGTTTTCTTTTGGTACAAATCCCCAGAATCGACCATCTTCACTATTATCTCGGTTGTCACCCATCATAAAATAGTGGTCTGCGGGTACAATCCACTCATCGGTGCGAGTACCAGCTTGTCTGAAGTAGCGACCTTTTTTCTCTGGAACCTCAGGGTAAATTAAAATATCGTGACCATCTTCTGTGAGCGATTCATTTATTCGAACCGATTCCATGCCTTTTAGCATAAATTCGCCTCTATCTTTCACTTCCATGTCAATCTTGTTGTACTCACCACATTGTAAGTTACTGCGGCTTACTTCACCTTCAGCACACTTTGGCTGAATGTATAGGTGTTTATCGCGGTATACAACCTTATCGCCAGGTAGCCCTATTGTTCTTTTAATGTAGTCAATTGTTTCATTACCAGGAAACTTAAAAACAACAATATCACCACGTTCAGGCTCGTCCATCTCAACTAATTGAGTGCGCCAAACAGGGTCTTTTATACCGTATGAATACTTTTGTACTAAAATAAAATCGCCCACCAATAGTGTTGGCATCATCGAACCTGACGGAATTTGAAAAGGTTCAAATATAAACGATCTGAAAATAGTAATAGCAGCAATCATCGGAAAAATCGATTTTGCAGTTTCAGTTAATACTGGCTCTGGTGCAATTAATGCTGCTGTTTCATCATCTAACTTTGCGCCAGCAGACGTTTGCGCTAACGCTAAACGCTCTTGCCTTTTTGGTGCATACAGTAAGTGGTCTATTAACCATATTAAGCCTGAGCCTAAGGTTAACAGCACCAATAAAATTGAAAAGTAACCAGCCATTTATAATCCTTTGTTGTTATTTGCCAACTTTCAGAATAGCTAAAAACGCCTCTTGAGGTACTTCAACATTACCTACTTGTTTCATGCGTTTTTTACCATCTTTTTGTTTTTTGAGTAGCTTTTTCTTACGACTCACATCACCACCGTAACATTTAGCAATTACGTTTTTACGTAGTTGTTTTACAGTTGTACGCGCAATAACATGCTGACCAATCGCGGCTTGAATTGCGATATCAAACATTTGACGCGGAATAAGCTCTTTAAGCGCATCAGCAAGCTGACGACCACGTGATTGCGCACTGTCTCTGTGTGCAATAATTGCTAGCGCATCAACACGTTCACCATTAATTAAAATGTCAACGCGAACCATGTCTGATGTTTGAAAGTGCTTAAAGTTATAATCAAGTGATGCAAAACCACGGCTAGTAGATTTAAGCTTATCAAAGAAATCCATTACCACTTCAGCCATTGGTAACTCATACGTTACTGCAACTTGCTTACCATGATAAGTCATTTTAGTTTGACTACCGCGCTTTTCTATACATAGAGTAATGACATTACCTAAGTATTCTTGCGGCACTAATATATTTGCCTCAACAATCGGCTCACGAATTTCTACAATGTCATTAACTGCAGGTAAATCAGACGGATTATCGATTTGGAAAGTGCGCTCGTCTTTCGTTACTATTTCGTAAATTACCGTTGGAGCAGTTGTAATCAAGTCAATATCGTATTCACGCTCTAAACGCTCTTGAATAATTTCCATATGGAGCATACCCAAAAAGCCACAACGAAAACCAAAGCCAAGTGCCGTTGAGTTTTCTGGCTCAAAGAATAACGACGCATCGTTCAAGCTTAGCTTGTTAAGGGCATCGCGGAATGATTCATACTCGTCAGACGCTATTGGGAACATACCTGCATAAACTTGCGGTTTAATTTTTTGAAAGCCAGGTAAACGCTGTGGCGCTGCGTTTCTTTGATGCGTAATCGTATCACCAACTGGTGCACCGTGAATTTCTTTAATGCCCGCAATAACAAAGCCTACTTCACCGGTACGTAAAATCCCTGTATTGGTTTGCTTAGGTGTAAATATACCCACTTGATCGGCTGTATGAATGTGCTCGTTAGACATGATTTTAATTTTGTCGCCCGTACGTAGCTCACCGTGCTTAATGCGCACAAGCGATACAACACCTTGGTATGGGTCAAACCATGAATCAATAATTAGCGCTTGAAGAGGCTCGTCTTTTTCGCCGACTGGTGGCGGAATGTCCTTAACGATCATTTCGAGCACTTCGGCAATACCAACCCCGGTTTTAGCACTACACTGAACAGCGTCTAGGGCATCAATACCAATAATTTCTTCAATTTCTTCAGCAACACGCAGTGGATCTGCTTGCGGTAAATCAATTTTGTTTAATACTGGAATTACTTCCAAGTCCATTTCTATCGCGGTGTAACAGTTTGCTAAAGTTTGCGCTTCAACGCCTTGTCCTGCATCAACAACTAATAATGCGCCTTCACATGCAGCTAAAGAACGCGATACTTCATAGGTAAAGTCAACGTGTCCTGGTGTATCAATGAAATTAAGTTGGTATGTTTCGCCGTCATTTGCTTTGTAGTTCAACGTTACACTTTGCGCTTTAATGGTAATACCACGTTCGCGCTCAATATCCATTGAATCTAAAACTTGTTTTTGCATTTCACGGTCGGTTAAACCGCCACAAACTTGAATCAAACGATCTGAAAGGGTCGATTTACCGTGGTCAATATGGGCGATTATCGAAAAATTACGGATATGCTTCATAAACTGAGTTCAATACTTCTTAATTAAAGGACTAAATATGGATACCTAAGTGACTTGCAAATACTTGCTTTAGCATGTTTTTGTTAATTAATTTAACAACATACATAATGACGAAAAATGATACAAACAATCAATAACTGATAACACAACAACTGCTCTGGTTAACTTTTATTACACTGCTTTAAATCACGACTTCCTGTATTTCCAAGTTACTTGGGTATAAAGCGCCAATTTTACATTTAATTGGCGTCAATCACCATCTATTTGAGTTAAAGGGATACTAATTGGATGAATTTTTACTACTTTTATATCGTGTTTCAGCGATTTAACCCGTGTTTTAGCAATATAAAACCCCAAAAGCCCCCCCAAAACAGCTGCTAGTATTTGCCAACCTTCGCCCATTATTAATAACTCAGACGTTACAAGTGCAAAAATAAGACTTAAAAACAGCGGCAACATATAAACAGCAAACGCATGTTTTACCATATGGCTATCATCAAGGGATAAAGTGACCTTCTGCCCTATTTCGACAGGAGACTCAAATTTATAAGGAAGTGTTTTTTTTGCAGTACCAAATAATTTACTAAATACCTGAGAGCCACAACGACCGTTGCAGCCAGCGCAAGCTTGCTTTTGCTCGGCTTCTAAATGCGCTGTGTGGCCACTAAGGGCCACAACAGTAAGAGTTTGTTCAATCATAACAATCCTTGCGAATCGTTTATAATGCGCGCGTAACAGATTCGGCTATAGCCTTAGCGGTTAAACTTGGCACATTACCAACAACCGATACATCAAAATTACCGCCATTATGCACATAAACCGTAGTGGCGCCAGAGGTGAGTGCACCACTTAAGCGCTTGCCTGGTAGTGGTCGCTGAATAAACACAGATATCTCAACAAACCCATCTGAATAAAGGTAGTAATCCGTTAACTCATTGTTTAAATCGAGTTTATGCCTGTCAGACTTAAGTAATTCAAAACCAGCTGGTAACCAGCTTATCTCCCAATTAGTTGAAGAACTATCAACTCCTTCCAATTCGTTTTCAGGTAGTGGTGTAGGGAAGTTTCGATTTAATACTTCAAGTAGCATTGGTGCTGGTTGCTCAGTCACACTAATATGGGTTAATTGAAGCTGTTCAAGTGCTTCACCCTGATGGTTAACATACGCAGCTTTTAATAGCAGCGCAGACTCCATATCAAGCCAAATCCAGTAGTTATACTTGTGCTCGTCTTTTGACTCTATGCGCACTAACTGCGCTGCCCTACCTGCAATACGGCCTTTTCCGCCTAATACAAAATCATAGTGTTCACTTAATTGCTGTATATCTTTAAAAAGAACTTCAGGGATAGGGCCTGCAATTGAATCTGTTTTAAGCGAGTAAGGCTCAGACTGTGGCTCAAAATAAGTTACCTGGTCGTTAACTCTAATCATTTCAAGGCCAGCGCCATTGAGCAAACTTAAGTGTTCGAGTTCAGTTTCACCTTGTTTGGCGTGCACCCATCGGTAGGGTTCCATTGATTTACCTTTAACAACAACAAATGAGGCGTCAAAGTTACGATTATGGACAGCATTGGCCATTTCTAATAATAGCGTTTTGGCAGGGTTTGTGTCGTTGGCAACGGCAGTAAAGCTTAGTACCAACGACAGAACAAAAGTAATTACTTTCATTTAATTAGTTTTTTTCCTCTTGCGCTTTTGTTTCATTTTGCGCTGTTTGAAGAGAGTTAGCAACACGTGCTTGACGCTGATGCTCTAACACTAACGCACCAATGCGTTGTTGTTGTAACTCACGCAAACCTTGCTCTGCGTTATCAAGGGCTGGCGCTGATGAGTAGCTCACTGGTGACGCCATGCCTGTTAACGGTGTGGTTTGAAGTAATGGAATTTCATTTTGCTGTGGATCACTTTGCGGCAAAGTACTCACTCCCACAATCGCAAACATTGCCACGCTTGCAGCTATTGCAAGCTGCGCAACAGGTTTACGCCAGTTAAATGACACTACGTTATTTTGTTCTTTTTTATCAGCTACTTGAGACTGCCCTTTTGACTGAGTAAAGTCAGCGTAAACAGGCTCGCTTTCTAGTGCTAATGCAACGCGTTCGCTAATATCAATATGGATGTCGTGGTTATTTTTTTGAGCACGCATTGCATCACCAATTAACGCATAACGACCAAACGTAGAAACATCTTGCTCTGCAATTTTTGCATCAGCTAGGTGCTGCTCGCCATCAAGTAATGCAGATAACGATTCGTTATCTAACTTGTTAAGGTGTGCTTTTGTCATACTAAGACTCGCCTATTAATGGGTTTAATTTGTTATCAATTGCTTCACGGGCACGAAATATACGCGAACGTACTGTACCTACAGGGCAATCCATTACCACAGCTATTTCCTCATAGCTCATACCCTCAATTTCTCTGAGAGTTATTGCGGTTTTAAGGTCTTCAGGCAAACTATCAATTGTATTAAAAATTACAGCGCGAACCTCTTCACTCAATAAAAGGTTCTCAGGTGATGCGTTTGAACGCATGGAGTCACCACAATCATAAAATTCAGCTTCTTCGGCGTCAATATCATTGGCTGGCGGCTTACGCCCCTGCGCAACTAGATAATTTTTAGCACAATTAACGGCAATACGGTATAACCAAGTATAGAAAGCGCTATCGCCTCTAAAGTTGGGAAGTGCACGGTAAGCTTTTATAAAAGCCTCTTGCGCTACATCAGCAATATCACCTTGGTTTGATACATAACGAGAAATCAAACCTGCAATTTTGTTTTGATACTTCTTTACTAATAGATTGAAGGCATTTTTATCGCCCTGCTGCACTCTTCTTACTAGCACTAAATCCAATTCCTGCTCGCTCATTCGAGCCGGTACTCCTATGTCTGATTTTTGCTTGTTATTCATATTATCGCCATTGTTCACAAATACTCTGACCCCGACATGAATAAAAAGTTCTGCTTAATATTATTTTTATATAAAATAGTTCATAAATAACGGCGCTAAGCCATTAAAATCACTACGTAGTGGTATGACAAATATGATACAACTACTGATATTAAAAACAAATACTGCTTTATTTAAGCATTGTAACCGCAAAGTACCCCTGACATGAACCAAAATAAACATCACATCGCAGATGTCGCTATTATCGGAAGCGGCGCGGCTGGCTTATCTCTTGCCTTATCTTTAGCTAACTATTGTAACGTGACCGTTATTAGTAAAGGTGCGCTTACCGAAGGCTCTACACTTTATGCACAAGGTGGCATAGCCGCAGTATTTGATAAACAAAATGACAGTATTGAATCGCATGTCGAAGATACCCTCGATGCTGGCGGCGGCCTATGTGACCGTAAAGCAGTTCATTATACAGCGAGTAATGCACACGATTGCCTACAATGGCTAATTGACCAAGGCGTGCCTTTTGACATGGAGTTTGACAGCAAAGGCAAAGAACGTTTTCACTTAACGCGCGAGGGCGGACATAGCCATCGTCGAATTTTACATGCAGCCGATGCTACAGGTAAAGCCGTTCAAACAACGTTAATAAGCCAAGTAAAATTACATAAAAATATCACCCTACTTGAGCAATATAATGCAATTGATTTAATCACTGATAAAAATACAGGCCGAACAGGTACACACGTAGAGGGTATGTATGTGTGGAACAAAAAAGCTAAAAAAGTCGAAACTATATCAGCTAAATTTGTAGCGCTTGCCACCGGTGGAGCAAGTAAGGTGTACTTATATACATCTAACCCTGATGTATCGAGCGGTGATGGTATTGCGATGGCTTGGCGAGCTGGCTGTAAAGTGGCTAATATGGAGTTTAACCAATTTCACCCCACCAGCTTATATCATCCAGAATTACAAAACTTTTTAATTACCGAAGCAATGCGCGGTGAAGGCGCTTATTTAAAACGCCCCGACGGTACCCGCTTTATGAAAGACTTTGACGAGCGCGAAGAGTTAGCTCCTCGTGACATAGTGGCTCGTGCAATTGATTTTGAAATGAAACGCTTAGGTGCAAATTGTGTTTATTTAGATATTAGTCACAAAGATAAAGAGTTTATTATTGAGCACTTCCCTACCATTTATGCAAAATGCTTAAGTGTTGGGTTAGATATCACAAAAGAAGCGATTCCGGTTGTCCCTGCCGCACACTATACTTGCGGTGGTGTAATGACCGACTTCAACGGTAAAACAGATTTAGATAATCTTTATGCCGTGGGTGAAGTTGCCTACACCGGTTTGCACGGTGCAAACCGAATGGCAAGCAACTCATTGTTAGAATGCATTGTGTTTGCCCATGCCGCAGCAAAAGATATTTTAAGCAAAATTGAACATGCGCCAGAGCCAATGACCTTGCCACAATGGGATGAAAGCCGCGTAACTAACTCTGACGAAGAAATAGTCATCACTCATAATTGGCATGAGCTACGTCTGTTTATGTGGGATTATGTTGGTATTGTTCGTTCAACTAAACGCTTAGAGCGCGCATTGCATCGCGTTGAGCTGCTGCAACAAGAAATACACGATTATTATGCTAACTTTAGAGTAAGTAACAACTTGCTAGAACTACGTAATTTAGTACAAGTGGCAGAGTTAATAATTAGAAGTGCCATGCAAAGAAAAGAAAGTAGAGGGCTTCATTACACAATTGATTACCCTGATCAAAACGAAAACCCAACTCCTACTATTTTGACTCCTGAGCGCCATTAACAGCGCTCAAAACAGCTCGTTTTAATCGGGCATAACTTTGCTTATCAACACCATTGGCTGAAATAATAAGCCAATGGTTGCTACTAAATCCTTTTATAAATAGCCAAACACTGCCCGTTAACACTCTGCTTTTGGTACTTATTTGCCCTTCTACTTTATAAGCGTGATTTTCGAATCTAAACAAGTTGGGCTCTAAAATAATCACGCCCATGTGCGGTTGGCATACAGTTATTTTACGCTCTACTAAAATCCCAGCGATTAGATTGGCAATCACACAAATTATAATAGACAGAACAGAATTTAAAAATAAGCACATTATTAATGTAAGCACACAAAAAAAGACCACAATGGGTTTGTGGTCTGCTTTATTATTTTTTACTGTGAACCTATACACGAACTCTGTTTAATATAAGTTGAACCATGCTATTGAGCTGCTCGTCTTCACATTTTTCATGCCCCATAAACCATGCAAATAAATCTGGGTCTTCTTGTGTTAGCAAGCGCTGAAATGTAGCTTGTTGCTCTGCATTTAAAGAGTCGTATGCTTCTTCTACAAACGGCATAAACAAAACATCTAGCTCTAACATACCACGACGACAAGCCCAACGAATACGTGCTTTACTATGAATTTCAACCATTTTAAACCTCATACTGAATTGACTCGAGTTTAACAAACACAAGCCGGTTTAGCAGCTATTAATCAACTATAAAATAAATACACCCCTGCGGGTGCTTGTCTGTACCATACGTAACAACTGCGTTATTATGTCACTTCATTTGTATTGCAAAGAAGGTTTTTATGTCTAGCGTTTACGCATGTCCGTTATCTCACCAACTTATTAGCCTTACAGGTGCTGATAAATTATCTTATCTGCACGGGCAAATTACTCAAGATCTAAATAAATTAACCACCAGCAATTTTTTATGGACCGGTCACTGCAGTGCCAAAGGAAAACTTTGGGGTGTATTTAAGCTCTTTTCTCACCAAGACAGTTATTACTTATCTGGCAGCAGTGCCGAGGTAGAGCAATCATTAGTTGAGCTAAAAAAATACGCTGTATTTGCAAAAGTAGACATAGGCGCGTCTTCAAAACGCCTCATTGGTCTTATTGGTGATGACTTATCCGCTACATTAGATGAGCTAAATATTACCTTTAACGAAAGCACTTCAGCATGCGATTTTGCAAGCGGTAAGGCATTAAAACTGGCTAATAACCGAGTTCTGCTTATGGTCGATAACCAGTTTGCAGTACCTGACACTGTTTCTACGCTCGATAATGATACCCCATGGCAACAAGCAGCAATTTTAGCTGGCGAACCACAACTCAACAGTGATGCAATTGGTGAATATGTGCCGCAAATGGTTAATTTACAAGCCATTGGTGGAATCAGCTTTAAAAAAGGCTGCTATACAGGGCAAGAAACTGTAGCCCGTATGAAATACCTTGGTAAAAATAAGCGAGCCATGTATATCGTATCAGGCCAAAGTGAAAGTATGCTGGACGAACCCGAACTTGAAGTACAACTGGGTGAAAACTGGCGTCGTGCTGGTAAGCTTATTGCGCAAAGCTTTGATGAAAAAACAAAGATCTTAACTGGCCTTGTTGTGTTGCCAAACGATACTGAAACAACGCAAGTACTTCGTGCAAAACACGCGCCTCAGGTAGAGCTAAACATTCTGCCTCTGCCCTACTCTTTAGATGATGAATAAATAGGAATGACTATGATCGTTGCGGCAAACAAAGTGGTAAAAATGCATTATTCAGTGATGGATAATGATGGTAACAGCATTGATAACTCGTTCGGTGGTGAGCCGCTACATTTTATTGTGGGTACTGGTTATCTAATTTCAGGCCTTGAAAACGCACTACTAGGTAAGCAACCTGGTGACACGCTAAGCGTAAAAGTAGAACCTGAAGATGGTTACGGTGAACGCCATGACAACCTAATGCAAGCTGTACCAAAGTCGATGTTCGATGGTATGGAAATTGAAGTGGGTATGCAATTTCGTGCATCAACAGATGATGGCGACCAATCAGTAATGATTATTGATATCCAAGATGAAGAGGTCATTGTTGATGGCAATAACCCGCTTGCAGGTATTACACTAAACTTCGATGTTGAAATACTTGAAGTACGAGATGCAACAGCTGATGAGCTTACCCATGGCCATGTACATGGCGAAGGTGGTTGTGGTCACGACCACTAATAAAACCTCTTATAAAAAAAGCGCCTAAGGCGCTTTTTTTATATCATATTATTACGTTTAACCACCTTGGGGTCACTTTGTTGCTTTTTAGGCTGTGCCACTGGTACGTTCTGTTTTTTAAGTGCGTCTAGTAACCCTTGTTGGTCGTTTGTACCCACTCTATACAAGGTGCCATCGTTAAGCGTTAGCTGAACAGCACTAAATCCAGACACAGTATAAACCCACCCATCGTGAGTTATACGAATACCAATACCATGCCTGTAAGAGTTTTGAACTGCTTTCGCCTCAGAAATATCGCTAAGCGTAATTTGCTGGCCTGCAACACCAGGGCCAAATCCCCAGCTAATTGTTTTATCGTTTACTTTAACTGTTAAGCCATGAAACAAAAAGCCCACCAGTATCAATACACCTGCAAAAATAATTAACGGCCAATCTGCCCCAATTAAATTCCACGCTAAAGCAACAAAGCCACCAATCCAGGTCAAAACAAAAAAGATAAACACCGCATACTGTTTATGCTGATACATATTATTCTCTAATTAAATAAAATACTTAAAAGCTATACACCAAAGTAGCACTGAGCTCAGAATCAAACTTAAGTTTATCATCTTCTGGTTTTGAATTATAACGATACATATAAGCAAACTTAAGAGACACCGCCCCTATAACCTGGCTAATCAGCGCAGTTTCAGATTTTAATCGTGAATTTAACCCTGACAATGACTGCTCTATACTCACATCTTGATTAAAACGTGTTCGTTTTGAAACCAGTCGCTCCCATTGCATAGCAACACGAAGTAAGTAACCGGTTTTATTTTCTTCGCTTTCACTTACCGTTGAGTCTTCATCAGCTACCGAACGGTACAAACCAGGCCCTATATCAATATCTACTTTGTTCTTGGTGCCCTGATAAACACGCGCACCATACCCTGTTGCAATGGTGCTTTTAAATTTAAGGCCACTAAACTGATCTTCCTCGTAATCGCCATAAATAAAAAACGATGAATTTTTAACGCCTACTTTGTAGTTACCTTGTGCAGATACAAACACACGGTTTGCAGTTACGTCGCTGTCTCCAGTGTCGTCATTTTCGTCGCGCTTATAAAGGGAGTCAATTTTGAATTGGTTTCGCCACTTTTCAAAATCTTGGTAAAGGTTACCTTTGAGCTTAAAGCTGGTTGAATTGATATTACCCCTAGACAAAATAAACCCAAACTCAGTATCGCCATAAAGCATTTCGCCTTTGTGTAAATCATGAATTTCTTCGTCAGAAAGCTGCCCATACTCATGAAAATCTTCAAATGGATCAACAGCCCAGCAAGAGCCACTAATTAAAATAAAAATTAAAAATAAATACTTACGCAAAATTCTATCTCGCCACTTAATCAAAAATAAACAAACAGCAGGGCTTATTCACTTTCTTTCCATAAAATATGGCAAAACGGGGCGTCTTTATCACGGCTAATTAAAATTTTTGCAAATAGCACATCTTCATTATCAAACTCTAAACCCACTAGCACTTGAATAAAGTGTTCTGGCTCAATTTCAAGCGCAACAAAATCTTGCCACTGGTCGTCCGGTTCATCTTCTTCAATAAAGCCAAGATCTTCTCGGTACTCATTAAAGTTTTCAACGTCATCATCACTTAAGTTACTCGGTGCTAACTCTAAAAAAATATCATAAGCTTGATGTGTTGCTTCTTCGATTGTAAATAAACGTGGACCCGACATATCTGCGTAACCTTAACCTTAATAATTGCCGCTATGTTATCAAATCTGATTACCTATTTGATAAAAAAGCGTTTAAAAACCTGACTTTTTTAACCTCAAATCACACTTTATGTATTATCAAAATAAAACCAAGTAATTCAGACTGCCCATTTGCAAATAAATTCAATCTATTTTAAAAACCACATCACTTTACTTCCCTTTTGTAACCGCATAAGCTCAAGCAACAGGTCAGAGGAGTTGATAATGATAAAACTAGAAAAACAAGACGGTATTGCAACGGTTACCTTGAGTCGTGCCGACAAACAAAATGCATTAAACTTTGCCATGTTTGTGTCGTTAAATAACACGATTAAAAACATAAAAAAGGATCGTACTATTCGTGCAGTGATTATAAAAGGTGATGGCGAACATTTTTGTTCAGGGCTTGATATTACCGCGGTTATGGCCTCACCTGTAAATATAATAAAATTACTGTTTAAATGGTTACCCGGCAACCAAAACTTAGCGCAAAAAGTTGTACTAGGGTGGCAATCGTTAAGCGTACCTGTTATTGCACAAATCAATGGCAACTGCTTAGGGGGTGGGTTACAAATAGCGTTAGGAGCAGATTACAGAATTGTACACAATGACGCCAAGCTAGCCATCATGGAAGCTCGCTGGGGGCTTTGCCCTGACATGGGGGCAAATGTAATAATGGGCGGACTAGTTAAACGCGACCAAGCACTTTTTCTTGCAAGCCATGCAACCCCTATAACCGCAGAGCAAGCAAACGAGCTAGGGCTCGTCACACAGCTAACAAACAACACAGAACTTGCTACCCAAACACTGCTAAGTACATTACTTGAACGCTCACCTGATACCCTAGCTGCTATTAAGCGTATTACTCAATTAAGCTATCAGTCACAGCAACGAAAAATACTCGCAAAAGAAACTAGGAGTCAAATTCGTTTACTAACAAACCCAAATACAAAAAAAGCCATCGCAAAAGCAAAGGGTAAATCCGATATAAAATACAACAACGCTAAGCGGTGGTAATTAAATCGGCGTTAATACTAAGGGACAATGTACACATTGTTATTGGTTGTTAAACTAAAAGCCCTCTATAAAATTGAGTAATAATGATGAAATACCTGTTAAGTAGCGCAATCATTTTGCTGTGTTTAGCCTGTGCTAAACTTATTATGCATATTACAGGAGGCAGCTTCCCTGCCCCTTTACTCGCTATGGTTATTTTATTAGTGTTACTGCTAGCAGGTATAGTAAAAGAGGAATATTTAAAACCCTGCGCCTCTCCAATTTTAAATGTGATGCCTATTTTTTTTATTCCCGCTGGCGTTGGCTTTATTGAACATCTAAACCTTATAAAATCTAACTGGCCTTTTTTAATGTCTGTTATTTTTATTGTGCCAGCAAGTACATTATTGTTAGTTAGCTCAGTAATGGTTTTTTTCAAAAGTAGAAAAAACAATGACTGAATTAAAACCTGACCTTTGGTGGTTGTGTGTGCCTATCATTATTGCTTTGTTTTTACTGCTTAGGGCGTTTAATACACGCATGGAAAACAGTGCTTTAAAGTCAATTACAAACCCTGTTTTTTTAAGTATTGCCGTTATTGCTTTGCTATTGATTAACTTTAACCTACCTTATTCTGAATTTGCCCATCATAGCCAACTACTAAGCTGGCTTTTAGAACCCGCCATAGTGGCTTTAGCACTGCCTTTATATCAGCAATTTATTCATGTTCGTAAAAATCTATTACTCATATTAGGCACTTGCAGTTTAGGTATAGTAAATGCCACCTTTGTGGCTTTTTTATTAAGTGTATTTTTTAAGGTCCCTTCAGAGCTTAGTGCCTCAGTAGCAGCGCTTAGCGTTACCACGCCTATTTCGTTAATTGTTACGGATTCACTGGGAGGGATCAGCTCTTTAGCCGCCGCTATGGTTATTTTTATTGGCTTACTAGGGGCATTATTTGGTTTCATGCTGTTTAGACTGGTAAAAATAGGCAGTCATGAATCCCAAGGTGTTGCAATGGGTACGGCCTGTCACGCTATTGGTACAGCAGCGGCGCTTGCTGAACACGCTAAAGTAGGCGCATTTTCATCGGTCGCTATGGCACTCAGTGCGTTATTAACTGCCATAATAGTCCCACTTCTCTATCCTTTTTTAGTAAACAGTTTGCTATAGTTTACAAAAATTTAATTACACGAGCTAAAAGCCCATAATGATCAGTTCTGAAATCGAACAATTTGAAAAATATTACACCATGCTCACTGAGTATTTAGTTACCTACAGCATGCAAATTGTAGGAGCTGTTTTTATATTGTTGGTAGGCCTGTGGGTAGCACAAAAGCTATCTAAAATAGTCGCCAACATAATGACACGCCACAACATAGACATAACACTAACAAACTTTGTCAGCAGCGTTGTAAAAGTACTGCTTATTGTGATGGTAATTGTTATTGTGCTCGGCAAAATAGGCATTAGTGTAACGCCATTTGTTGCCGCCATTGGTGCTGCCTCTTTGGGCGCGGGCTTAGCACTACAAGGCATGCTATCAAACTACGGGGCTGGCCTTGCAATTATAGCCACTCGCCCATTTGTGGTTGGTGACACCATTGAAGTAAAAGGCGTCAGCGGGCAAGTAAAAACAATAGAGCTTGGTTACACCATACTCATCAACGAAGAGAAAGTTGAAATAACAATCCCAAACAAACACATTGTGGGTGAAATTATTCATAACTCATTTAGTTATTCTTTAGTAAAAGGTGAGATTGATATTGCCTATAGCGCCTGTTCAAATACCGCTATTAGCCTAATAGAAGGTGTTTTAAATGCACACGAAGGCGTTGCTAAAAACCCCACATCGCAAATAGGTATTGAGCAATTTGCCGATAGCGGCGTTACCATTAGTTACCGATACTGGGTACCTACTACGAAAATTATAGAAACAAAGTTAGCTATAAACGGCGGTGTATACAAAGCCATTAACGACGCTAATATCGAAATACCTTTCCCGCAACGTGTTGTTACTATAAATAAAAACGACTCATAACTTTAAATATAACGCTGGTCTAGCCAAGGGCTGGCGTTAAAATAACTCAACACCACTGACTAAAAGTCATATTGGTTTGTTATTTTTTCTGTACTATTAAGTTACAGCTTAAAAAGCCGATACATTTTTAGAACCACAAAAACAATAATGAGTCACTATGAACCTCAGCCCATTTTATTTAGGCGATTGGCAGGTAAGCCCCCTATCAAACAGCATTCAACATGCTGGTAAAAACAAGCAGCTAGAACCAAAAGCCATGGATGTTTTAATCTATTTATGCTTAAAAAAAGGGGAGCTTGTTAGCAGTGACGAACTACTTAACCACTGTTGGAAAAATATTGAAGTAGGCGATAACCCGCTACATAAAATAATTACACAGTTGCGCAAAGCTCTTGGCGATAAAGCAAGTGCACCACAATACATAGAAACAATAAGAAAACGTGGCTACCGTATTATTGCAAAGTTAGACTTTCCTTTAAGTGAAGAAGCCCCCAAAGTAACAAGCTGGCAAGGTGGATCGCCCTTTTTAGGATTAAGCGCTTATAATACAACCGATAACCACCTGTTTTTTGGCCGAAATCAGGCTATTGCCACTTTATTGGAAAGAGTGGCTAGCCAAGTGCATTTTGGTCGCGCTTTTTGCTTAATTTTAGGCCCAAGTGGTACAGGTAAATCATCCTTAGTGAACGCGGGCATTTTGCCTAAATTGCTTGATAAACGCGGCTACAATGGGATTGGTGTGGTTTCGTATACTCAACTAGATTTCGCAGATATTGACCACAGTCGGCTTTATTTAGATTTAGCGTCAGCCATGCTTGATTGGGATATAAATAACCTGCCTGTCTTTGATGGTTTGAGTGCCGAAACACTTGCCCAGCAATTAACGCAGAACACCAATAATGTTATCCATACTTTAACTAATGCACTAAATCAATCAGTACCAACACTTAACAAACCGCAATTATTTTTGTTCATAGATCGCTTAGAAGTACTTCTTTCATCACCTTTGTTTGATGATGAAACACGTAGCCAATTTTTATCAGTTATTGAGCGCTTAGCAACGTCTAAAGCGGTGATTGTATTTAGTGCGTGCAGAAACGATTTTTACCCTTTAGTGGTTGAGCAACCAAGTCTTATGGTGGGCAAGGCTCATGGCGCGCATTACGATTTAACCCCGCCAAATCGCCATGAACTACAACAAATTATTCGCTTGCCAGCGTTAACCGCTAATTTAACGTTTTCACATGACCCGCAAACCCAAACACCTCTTGATGAAATACTTTGCGCCGATACCGCCAATAATCCAGATGCACTGCCCATGCTGCAATACACACTGCAAGAGCTGTATTTACAGCGCAGTGATAATAATGAGTTGTTACACAGTGTGTATAAAAAACTTGGCGGTATTGAGGGCGCCATAGGCAAAAAGGCAGAAGATGTATTTATTGGCCTTAGCAACAAACAACAACTGCAACTAAAAAGCGTGTTATCACAATTAATAACGCTAAACCCTGATGGTAAAACTATTACTAGCCGCGCAGCCCGCTTGCAAGCGTTAACCAACACCAGCCAAATAGAACTTGTACAAGCCATGGTCGATAGCCGCTTATTTGTATCGCACTTACAAAATGGCGAAGCCTGTTTTAGCCTTGCGCACGAAGCATTATTGCGTCAATGGCCGCGCGCAAAACAGTGGATAAGCGATCACAAAGATGCATTAGCAATAAAAAGCCGTTTACAACACCAAGCACAAAATTGGATAGATGAAGGCAAAAGTAATGCTTACCTCCTTGCGACAGGAAAACCGCTGCAAGAGGCCGTTACCTTATTAAACGACAACACATTCGAACTAGGCGATGACGAACACGCCCTTATAACCAGCTCTCTTAAGCATAGTAAGACAAAAGCCACCCTGAAACGTGGCACCGTCGCTCTGCTTTGTTTACTTACCTGTGTTGCCTTATTTATGAGTGTTACCAGCTTCCAAGCGCAGCAACTTGCACAGCAGAAACGCCAAGAGGCCGAAAGCTTACTAGGGTTTATGGTAGGTGATTTTGCCGATAAATTACGCAGCGTAAAGCGTATGGACTTACTTGATGGCATTAGTAATAAAGCACTTGAGTATTTTACCAATCAAGTCGAGGAGCCAAGCTCGATATTTAACTTTAGCAGTCAACAAGCCGAGTTTAAAAGTCGCTTTCAGTTCGCACAAACTCTGGAAGCCATGGGGGAAGTGGCCTATTC
This sequence comes from Pseudoalteromonas sp. S408, assembly GCF_005886645.1. Classification (NCBI taxonomy): domain Bacteria; kingdom Pseudomonadati; phylum Pseudomonadota; class Gammaproteobacteria; order Alteromonadales; family Pseudoalteromonadaceae; genus Pseudoalteromonas; species Pseudoalteromonas sp. S408. The sequence goes on from NZ_PNDY01000001.1 coordinate 314,411, forward strand.
CCGCGGGAAAACCATTGAGGCCTTCACCGCCTTTGAAAACGCCCGCATTCGCCTTGAAACATTATTAAAAATTCAGCCAAGCAACTTAGAGTTACTAGCGCTTGCCGGTGTCAATGCTTTTTGGCTCGGCCAGCTTCATTACGATAAAAGCGATTACGCAGCCACTGAGCCTTTCTTAAAAAAATATCATATCTACAGTAAAAAAATGTATTCATTAGCACCGAATGATTTTAATGCCATTATGGAGTTATCATATTCACACAATTCGCTGGGGTCTTTATATTTACAGCGATTTAACTACACTGGCGCTAAACAGCGCTTTGCAGAGTCGCTCGCCCTTAAAAATGAAGCGCTTGAGCTTAAACCCAATAATAAAAACCTATTACGCGATAAAGCCGACACTATCAGCTGGCTTGCTAAAACAGAAGAAAGATTGGGTGATTTTAACGCAGCATTAACCATGTATGCAAATGCTTCAAATGAGTTAAAAAGTTTATTAATTGAATACCCAGATGATGCAAGTTTAGCAAGCAGTTTAGCTTATACTTATATTCAACAAAGCTATCTATTAAGCTATTTATCTAATAAAAAGCTAGCCTACAAAAAAGCACAGCAAGCTACAAAAACAGTTAATAGCGCACGATTGCAAGATCCAAAAAGTAAAGAAATTCAACATTCTTATTATCGTTTTTTGGCCCACCAGTTAGTGCTTTCACCTAATAAAAAAGTTGATAAGCGAATTACCAAAATTATCAAATTTATGAAAGATCAAGGCTTTATAAATAACCTTACTGTTAATACACAATTGAGCCTTATACAGTACTTTATTGATAAACAGTCACCGCTTAAAGCACAAGAGTTATTGACGGCACTTGAAAGTGATAAAAACTATAAACAGCATAGAGGCAATCTAATAGCAAGTGGCGATAATTTAGCGCCCACACGAATAAATTTACTTAAAGCTAAGTTAACTTCAACCAGCAAGCAGCGAGAACAATTTTGCTTAAATGCGCTTCAAGCCATTGCTAAAACAGCAGAAACAAATCAAAGTGTTCGCATTACGTACCCGCTAGTACAGGCTTACACCTGCTTAAACCGAGCTAACGAAATCCCAAAAATAAAAGCAAGCCTAGTAAAGCTTGGTATTACTGACTTTAAACTATAACTATGAATACAAAGGAAATAATATGAATAGCACTCAAGAACAAATTCACTTTACAGTTAACATTGTACTGGGCAGTGACGACGAGGCTAACTTTACATACTCTATAGATGGTAAAGAAGTGACAGGCGGCGGAGTTGTAAGAACCGAAACCGCGGGCATTTATAGTTTAGATGAAGCCACACTTGCTAAAGGCTTTTTATTCACCGGCGCTACTATTACTGATGTAGATAAAGAAACGCCTTGCGCCCAAGACTTTAGCTTTAAAGTAAGCGATAACGGCCGCACAATTACTATTATCGATACCGATGAAAACCCAGGTACTGCCTGTTTAGTATTTAACGTTGAGTGCAATGGCAAAGCGTATAAAAGTGCCGATCCACAAATTGAAAATAAAGAAGAAAAGTAATTAACAACGGTTAATTACTAAATTGCACAGGGCTGGTTTATTCCTGTGCAACATTTGATACTTTAGGCACCTTCCCAACTACTCTGAAAACTAAGAAGCCAAACTATTAGCACCTAAAAAAGAAAACAAGCAAATAAAAATCAATAAGTTAAACCAGAAGGTTACCGAAAGGTTTAAAAACCATAAATTGAATAAACTGCTAGACATCAAGTTTCATTAACAATAAAAATGAGCAACACCATGTCTAACAATAATGAAAATAGCAGAGCAAATAACACCGACAACTCTGTATCTGCATTAATGAGCAGCATTTCTAATACCGTTAACAATGAAAAAATAAGCGCGATTATTAATGTTACTAATGTGATGGCCGATGCTATTTTTATTGTAAATGCACACGGTGTGTTTGAATCGGTAAACCCAGTAGCTGCACGATTTTTTAATGTTCCTTCAGATATACTAATTGGTAAAAAGTGGCAGCATTTTTTACAAGAGCAATACCGTAACGATTATGAATACATGTTTGAAAGTTGGAAAAACAATTATCAAACGCCCCTTAATCATGGCCCCAAAGAAGTAAAAATAATTAAAGCCAATGGTAATTTTTTAGATGTAGAACTGTCGGTTTCGTGCATTCCACCAGCCACAACCAATAATACTCCTTTATTTATTTGCATCATGCATGACATTTCTAAACATATAAAAAAGTATAAAGTACTCGAAAAACTTTCAAAGCTCGATCACCTAACGGGTATTGCAAATCGTGGCACGCTAGAAAAAACAATCCACAAAGATTGGCAAACATGCCTAATGAACAAGCAGCCATTAAGTTTTATATTGATTGATATTGATTATTTTAAACTATTTAACGATAACTTTGGGCATGTAAAAGGTGACAAGTGTTTACAAAAAGTAGCAAAAACAATTGAAGAATGCCTACCGTCAAAAGACAGCTTAGTTGCCCGATACGGTGGAGAAGAGTTTGCCGTGATATTACCACGGTCTCATATTTCGAACGCTGAAATGATAGCAAAGCGTATCCAAGATAGAATTTTAAATTTAAATTTTAGAGAAATAGGCCTACCTGACAACGTTAAAATTAGCGTTAGCCAAGGCTTAGCGTGTGAATACAATAACCAATATAGAACATCTGAAGCATTAATGTGTGCGGCCGATAGCGCTTTGTATAGAGCTAAGTCGGAAGGAAGAAACATGATTTGTATCAGGTAATGATTACTATTAAAACAATGAACTTTATAAAAGCCATTTTATAAGTGAAGTGGCTTTTAAATTTATCCATAACCGACAATAAATATTTACATTTCTTTACAAATTCCGTTTAAAACCCAAGCCTTTATTAACGGTTTTATTTATTTAAATTCATAAACTTGCAATAATAACACCGCCTAAATAACAAGTTAAGTTAGTATGAATTTAAAACAACATGATAGACCTTTTATTTTTGTTAACATATAATAATACTTAATAATTAATACAAAATAACTAGAATAGCCTCGGAACGCCTTCCTTTGAGCAATAGTTTAAAATTAATATAACGAATCATTAATGAAATATATTTTATGGCTTTTGCTTTTAGTATCAGCGCAGTTACTAGCAAAACCCGTTAATAACAGCATCGCATTTTACTACTCAGCCCCAATGCCCCTAGCCGAAATGACTTTTTACTCGCGCGTTGTTGTGCAACCTGAGTTAGTGACTGAGCACGAATTAAATTGGTTTAAAGAACGTAATATTTCAGTTTATGCTTATTTGAGCATTGGCGAATCATACAATGAAAGTGATTATTCACTCACCACAAACCCTAATTGGAATAGCTATATTTCCGATTTAACTTCAACACAATGGCAACAACAATTAAATAGCTCGGCTGTTACGTTAAAAAAACGTGGCTTTAGTGGGTTGTTTTTAGACACCCTTGATAGCTATCAATTATTAGACAACGCACGCTACAACAAATCAGCGCAGCAGGCTGGATTAGTTTCAATAATAAAAGATCTTTCTTTAGTATTTAACAAGCAATTAGTGCTCAATCGTGGCTTTGAGTTACTTCCTAGCCTACAAAACCTTGCAACCGATTTAGTCGCTGAGGGGTTATTTAGCCATTTTAATCCGCTTGATAATAGCTACAAATTTACCACTGAGAGCGATCAAGCATGGTTAGCTGCCCAACTTAAAAAAGCGCAAAGTTTAGGCTTTAACGTGCAAGTTATTGATTATGCAAAACCTGATAAACGTCTTGTAATGGCTGAAAAAATTATTGCTTCAGGGTTTAATGCTTGGGTGACCGATGGGCATTTACAAACCTGGGGAACATCAGCTATTAGCCCCGTACCTAGGCGTGTGCTTATTCCGTACAATAGTGACTTAAAACCTCTAATTTATTCTACGGTTCACTTAAAGCTGGCCACTCTGATTGAGTATCTAGGTTATATTCCTGACTATATTGATATGGCCAAGCGAGATCTGCCATTAGTTGACCCAAGTTTACATGCTGGAATTATTTCGTGGACCAACATGGCCGGCTTCTACTCTGCGACGGTTATAAACTGGCTTGAGAGCAACTTAGGCGTTGTGCCTCAATTAATTGTTGGTGAGCTACCACAATCAGCTAAATTATTAGCAGCATTAGGCGTGCAAACGCTGAACAGCTCCCCCCCTGGCCCTTATAAACTTAACTATTTAACACCATGGTTAGAAGGTGAGTCAGGTTCTTCGCCTGCCATTACCAAACCTTATTTATTAAAATTAGCGCCAGAAGCCACCACCCTTATTGATATAACAGCAACTGATGGCAGCACAATTGTACAAAGTGCCAAAACCAAATATGGTGCAGTTATTGTCGCCCCATGGCTAATTGATACGCTACCAATGGAAGGCAGTAACTGGGTTGTTGACCCACTTACACTGCTTACAAAAGCAATGGGATTACCCGCTATACTAGCACCCGATACAACGACCGAAAGTGGCAGACGAATGCTTACTATGCATATAGATGGTGATGGCTTTACCAGCATTGCACACTTTGAAGGAAGTCCTTATGCCGCAGAGGTCATTCGCGATGATATTATTAAACCTTATAAACTTCCCATAACATCTTCCATTATTCAGGCTGATATTGAGCCTGGAGGAATTCATGCTAAACACAGTAATAAACTAGAAAAAATTGCGCGCAGTATTTTTGAACTTCCCTATGTAGAAGTGGCTTCGCATACTTATAGTCACCCTTACTTTTGGACCGCGCTTTCGGGCCGAAAAGAGATTGACGAAGAAGATACAGACTATGGGTTTCATTTAGATGTACCTGGCTATGACACAATTAGCTTAGAAAAAGAAATTACCGGCACCATTAATTACATTAACGAAAGGCTAGTACCTAAAGGAAAAAAAACAGTACTTATGTTGTGGTCGGGCGATGCTACACCCGGTCCAGACGCATTAAAAATAGCGCGTAATGCTGGTGTACTAAATGTAAATGGCGGCAATACTGATGTAAATAGTGATAACCCTAGCCTTTCACATATATCGCCGATTGCGCGCCCTGAGGGTGATTTACTGTATCAAATTTACGCGCCAATACTGAACGAAAACGTATACACTAATTTATGGCATGGTCCGTATTACGGATTTAAGCGACTAACAGAAACCTTTGAAATAACCGAAAAGCCATACAGGTTAAAGCCCTATACTATTTACTATCATTTTTATTCTGGCGAAGTTCCTGCAGGGCTTGACGCCCTAAAGCATAATATTGACTATGCATTAGAAAGACCTAATACACCGGTGTACTTAAGCCATTATGCAAAAATTGCGAAAGATTTTTACTTTTCTGCTTTAGCTAAAAATAGTAAAGGCGACTGGTTGTTTAGTTCAAAAAACATTCGCACCCTTCGCATACCCAGCGACTTTGATATTGCAAACATATCACAAAGCGATGGGCTGCTAGGGGTAACGCAACAAGGCAACTACGTACACACTATTGAGGGTATCTCGCGTATTAGTTTTGACCACAGCAAAAAAAATAATACCCCTTATTTAGCCTCTGCCAATGTAGTAATAGATACATGGCAAGTAAATGGTGCGGTTAGTTTTAAAGCGTGGATACCTGCAACACTTGATTTAGTGAATGCCCGCTCATGCCAATTTATATCTCACATGGGAAAAAGGTATAAAGGTATCACTCGCGGAAAAATAACCCACTTTAAACTGCCTGCAGGTGATTTTTTTGGTTATTTGAACTGCACAGGGGTTGCTAAGTAATGAATACCAAAAAGCGCCCTCATTTAGTTTCAATAAAAACAATTTTAACAATACTCGCTGTTAGCTGTTTTTCGTTGTATGCGCTATTTCCGCACACCTTATTTTTTGAAGACGATGCACTTTCACAAGACTACACATTCGAAAAGTCATACTTACACGCTGCACTTAATACTGACCCAAACAATGAAAAACTGCGCGCTAAATTAGTTGAACTGCATATTGCATTGAGTGAATATTCAAACGCAACTAGTGAGCTAGAAAGACTAACAAAAAGTCGGCGTAAAACAGAACTTGAAATAAAATTACTTTACTCATTATGGCTTGCAAGTGGTGCCAATGAAGATGATCGATTTGAAGAGCTTTCATTAAAGGTTAGTGCCTATAAACCATGGAACGAAGACGTTCTTAGCATCGCTAAGGCACTCGGTTTGAATGTTAAGCTTGCACATTATTATCAAACACACAAAAAGCCGTTAATTGCCGCTGATTATTGGCTAACCGCAGGCGAGCCTGCAAAAGCGCTGCTGCTTTACAAAAATAACATGAGCGAAACAATAGCTGAAAAAGCCATTGAAACCGCTCTCGGGGCAAACGAAGCGGTGCAAGCTTATGCGTGGTGGAAGCAATATGGGGATCAATCAAACATAAAGCGCACACTTTATCTCGCTGACTTAGCAGGCAATAAAGAAGATGCAATTACTGCAGCTACAAAACTGCTGCGCGAAGAACCTAACAATAATAAATACTTAACACAGTCAATGCAGCTTCACTTAGCTAATGGCGATGCTAATGGCGCTGAAATATTGCTTTCAAAACTACTAAAACAAAAGCCTAACGATAAAGAGCTTCATTTACTTAACTGGAAAGTAAAGCGCTGGCTTAATAAGCCAAAAGAAGCACTTAAAGAATTTAAATGGTTAATGATAAATAAAGCTGTTACCGCATCAATGCTTACAGACAGTATTAACGATGCAACGGCTTTATACTTGTACCAAGACGCTAACGACATTTACGCTTATAAAGCTAAAAATAGGCAACTAAAAGGCAATGGCTTTACTAAATGGATGCAAACTAACGAATTTATTGGCGATGCCAAACAAGAGCTCAGACACATAGAGCGTTTTGAAAGCATAAACGGTAAAAGCGTATTATCGCAATATTGGAAAGCAAAAGTATTACATGACACAGGCAACTTAAACGGTTTACGTAATTTGTGGCCTATTTATCAGGGTCCCAAAAACGAAGAAGATTTAATGTGGCTAGCTCGCGCGTTTTGGTTAAAAAACGACTTTAACACGGCACTAACTATTTTAAAGCAAAAGCAGCAAAGTACCGATGACGAGTTTTGGAGTGCCCGCGTTGACATGGCGCTCAGGGTAAAAAATAAAAAAGAACAGCTTCATGCCCTTGAGCAACTCAAAGCACTGGGTAAATTAGGCGCAGGCGATTTATTGCAGTACCAGCAACTTAGATTTGAAGGCAACCCACATGAATTATTGACGTATTTGTGGCAGCAACCTTCACTGAGCGAAAGTCAGCTAATTGACATTGCTAACTTAAGTACGCAAATAAACGATTCAAACGCCGTTGAACGAATCCACAATGAACTAAACAAGCAGCGCTACAACAAGGCGCTCTACCCTGCTTGGTTAATTATTTCTAACTGGTATCAAAATCAAAGCGATTTGAATTCAGCTTATACAACACTTAACCGTGCCGCAAAACTGAGCGAATACAGCCCCGATGTGGTGCTTACACAAGGCTGGTTAGCACTGCAAATGCATGACAGTATTATGATTTCACGTATTTTAAATAACTATGCAGACAACGACCCAACGTATGCGTGGGGTCAGCTTTTGGCAAGTTTATCAATTTATGAAAAGTCATATAACAGTGCTTATTTTTACCTACGAAAACTAGCGATAGCTGAGCCCAGTGACTTAACCACATTAGTAAATTTAGCCGATGTAATGAGACAACTTGGCTATTACGCTAACGCCACAGAGCTTAATCATTATCTTCTTCAGCATTTACCGAAAGATAAATACGCATACCGAGGACTTATGTTTCGCTGGGCTGGCGCTATGGCTATGCCTCATTTAATGCAGCTAAACACACTCGATGAGTTAGCCCCTGAAACCATAGGCACAGCACAAGCAAATTGGTGGTTATCGCGCCGTGCGGCGCAAAAACTTGAGCCTTGGCAAACACTCCAGTTGTACATGACCCAAGGTGAATTTATTAAAATTAAACAATTAGTTGACACAAATACGCTTAGCGAAAACGATCAATTAAGCGCGCTTTTATACCTAAATCAACCTTATGCAACTATGCAACGTTGGTATGAAGAGCTAATTAACGAACCAAACGAAGCTCAACTAGGCTTTTTAAGAAACACGCGAACAGCTTATTTTCGCGCACTTGAAGTAAACCTATCACCGCAAGCTGGGCTCAATAGTACGCAATACGACATAAATGTGTATTTCCCTTATGCAAAAGGTCAGTGGAAACTTAGCCTTAGCGATCAGCAAAACCTTGGGAATAACGGACTGCTATTCGCAATAGAAAATACCATGACGTTTGGCCGTTGGGCTTTAAATGCAAAAGTTGATACGCATCAGGGCGATATTGTTAGCCGACAAGGCTTGAGTTTAGATTCTCGTTATCAGTGGGATGCGCGTACTCAAGTTGGCGTAAACTTACACTACAACGCCGAAAACCGCCAATCTGAAGTGTTACTCAGCTATGCGCAACTTAATAAAGCCACGGCTTATATAAATTATAATATTGATAACAGACAAAGCATGCAGCTATCAGCAGCTGCTATGTCGTTCACGCGTAGAGACAACAACAGCACACTCGTTAATGGACAAGAGTATAACGCACGCTACCAATACAGTATTTTAAAAGATCGCCCTATTTGGAACGCCTACTTTAGTGCGCAATGGCAAGACTTTGAACGAGTAAATACTGCGATTAATACAGACAGAAGACCCAGACGAATAGTTATTGAGCCGTTTAGGCGCTTTGCCCTAGGTACTTCATTTGCATCAACAGGCTCATTAACGCCCCCATACTTGGGTGCCAGCCCGTCTTGGCTATTTGACATAAGTACAGGCTATCAAACACTGAACGATACAATAGATGTGTCTGTTTCCAGTGGGGCCGGGTGGTCTGTCCTTGGTGATGATTTATTTAAATTACAGCTCGGTTACCAAAGTAGTAATAAAGTCGGTAACTCAGATACACAGTTACAATTAGGATATTACATACATTTTTAATGTTAGGAGAGAATATGTTTCGCTTAGTTTTACTTAGTTTAGTTTTGCTCTTATCAGCTTGTACAACAAGCCGAATTGCTGATGACATCGAAATTAGCCCATCAACAACCGTGGCTTTTTTACCGCTTGTTAATCATGCACAAACACCACTGGCAGGTGAACGCGCTGAAGATATTTTAGCGAGTATTTGGCAACAAAATAAGCTACCTAAGTTACTTCGTGCGCCAAGAAATAGCAGTAAAGACCTCCCACCTTTAGACGATCAATACCGTTTAAACAATGCAATGCAATGGCTCAATACTCAACAAGCTGACTATGTACTTAGTGGCAGTATTGAAGAATGGCGTTATAAAGCAGGTCTTGATGGAGAACCGGTGGTTGCACTTACTTTATCGCTTACAAAAAACGGGGAAACAACACCAATTTGGACCGGCACCATTGCAAAGAGCGGTTGGGGACGCGATAGCATTGCAGCAACGGCGCAAGATGTCATTGCCGATTTAGTGTCTTACATTGAGGTTAGTGAGTGAAAACACATTTCTTACGCCCAAGAGACGTTCCTGAGCTACAGATATGGGCTGAGGTATGTTTTTTTACCGCTTTAGCTTTAGGGCTGCCTGTTCTATTTAACGCTGAGGATCCCTATTGGACGCAAGGAGGGTTTTCTTGGCCGGTATTAGGACCGCTACTTGTGGCTCTTCGCTATGGGTTCTCAAAAGGTTTTATTAGTATTTTAACCTTACTCGTAGGGCAATTATTGCTAATACAAAGCACTATATTAGACCCTCAAAGTGAGTTTAATATTAACGCTATGATTGGCTACATTATTGTGGTTATGGTGGCAGGTGAATTTAGAGATGTATGGGAGCGCACTAATCAACAGCAAAGTATTCAACTTGCATATGTATCTGATCGACTTGAAAAATTTACGCGCCAATATCATTTAATTAGCTCATCACATGACCGCATTGAACAAATGCTTGCTGGACATACGCTTAGTTTACGTGAGTCATTACAAGCCGTACGCGAATCAATTGGAAAGTTAAAAGAAAGGCGCTTAGACAGTGCCGCAGAGGTTATTTTAAATTTATTTATAGAATATGGTTCGATTGAAAAAGCAGGCTTGTATAAAGTAGAAAACAATAAAATACGAGAGCCTGCACTAGCTTCTATAGGTAAAATGAGCGAGCCATCTAATTCAGACCCGTTAATAGCTGCCATGTTTGACGAAAAAGAACTGGTGTCACTTAAAAACCCAAAAGCTTCATCGGGTGATAGCAAGTATCATATTGCCATTCCATTGATTGATGTTAACGACACAATTTATGGGGCTATTTTAGTTGAAAAAGTGAAGTTTTTTGCTCTCAAAGAAAACACCCTTACTTTACTTGCAGTCATGGCCGGACACATTGGTGATTTATTGCGTCACGAAATCACTAACCCAATAATGACACGTGAAGAGTCGCCCTACTTTAAGCGCCAAGTTAAACACGCAAACAAGGAAGCAAAGCGTTATAAAATACCTTCATACTTTTTAAAGGTAAATGCGCTAAGTATTAACGATGAATCTCGAAGGCTAATGGAGTATTTAACCGAAGCTCGCCGAGGGTTAGACATTTATTTATACGATAATGAAAAACAAGTTTTATTAATACTGATGCCGCTTGCCGATGAACTTGAAAAAGACGGTTTTGTAATGCGAATGAACAGCTGGTGTAAAGAGCGTACCGGTAAAACCTTAACAGAACTCGATATTATTATTGAGAAAGAAGTCGCATTTCCGGTCAATAAAGACGAACTATCAAAACTGGTAACCCTACATGATTAAAGTAGTGATAGCCGCCTTAGTTGCATTTTTATGTGAATATTTTGCACTGCGAGAGATTCTAGACACACCAAACTGGCTTATTGTTATTTTACTGCATTGCATTGCAAGCATACTTTTTACTTTTGTAAGCTACGTTTTTATTCCTAAAAAATATAAAACAACGCTTATAAATGGCTCGCTATTATTCTTCTTGTTACTGTTTAGCCTACCTGTTTTTGGTATTTTAGGTGTCGTGCTGGCGCTTACGTTCGCGCTATGTAAGCCACTTAAAAATGACGATACTGAAATAATAGAACATGAAATTCCAGAGCTCCCCTTTGAAGTTCGCGATATTTCAATAAACCCTACTTATTCAATTGGTGGCGTAAAAGCTATTTTAAAGTATGCAACAGAGCCCAATAAACGCTTAACCGCGGTAATGGCTGCTCGGCACATGCGCGACAGCCAAGCAATCCCAATTTTAAAACTAGCCCTCAAAGATTTAGAAGACGATATACGCTTACTGGCTTACTCAACACTTGACGCTAAAGAAACAAAATTAAACGAAAAAATTAGTGTTTATCAGCAACAAATAGCCAGCACCACAAAACAACCTGAGCTGAGTAATTTACAGCAACAATTAGCCCAAGTGTATTGGGAGCTTAGTTATTTAGGGCTTGCACAAGGCGCTCTAAAAACATATGTATTAGAAAAAGCTGAAGCGCTCAGTTTACAAAGTATTGAGTACGCGCAAAAACCAGCTAATTATGTATTTTTAGGGCGTGTTTATTTAGCGCTGGGTCATTACGAACATGCGCTTGATTTTCTTGTACAAGCAACTGAATTAGGTATGGCGCGTCGCCATGTTTTACCCTACAAAGCCGAAGTTGCCTTTTGTATGAATAAATATGATGACTGTAAACGCTACTTAAGTGAGCTACCTGAACAACCTAAAGGAAGCGAGCTTCGCCAATTACAGGAGTATTGGAATGCCTAAACCCAATGCTGATATATTATTATTGTTAGAAGGTACTTATCCCTATGTGCGTGGGGGCGTATCAAGTTGGGTTCATCAAATTATTGAAGGGCTACCTCATTATAACTTTGAGCTTATTTTTTTAGGCGGTGCTTCTGAGCATTATGGCGACATTAAATATACACTTCCAAAAAATGTCACAAAATTGCATGTTCACTATTTAGTAGAGCAAAATAATACTGATATAAAAGCAAAGCACGGCGTTAAATATAAAAAAGAGTTATTTGAATTTTGGCAGCAACTACAACGTTACTTTAGGGACTCAAAAGAGCCTATTCCTACTGAATTACTTAAATTTGCATTTGAACAACTTGGGCAAAAAAACGGCATAAACGAGGCTGATTTTTTATATAGTGAGTCATCTTGGCAAGTATTAGCAGATTACTATTTAACATTTTGCGACGAATCATCTTTTATTGATTTTTTTTGGTCGTATCGTAACTTGTATAAACCTTTGTTTAAAATTGCAGATATTGCCCGCCAATTACCAAAAGTTAAACTCATACACTCTATTTCGACAGGTTATGCCGGTTTTTTAGGTGCTGGTGCAAGTGTAATTAATAACACGCCTTACCTCTTAACTGAGCATGGTATTTATACAAAAGAGCGAAAAATAGACTTAATTCAAGCCGATTGGATAAAAGAGTCTGAAGCAATTTTAGGTAAAAATTTAAATACCGAAATGGGCTTTATTCGCCGAATGTGGATCACTTTCTTTGAACAAGTAGGCCGCACAAGTTATCACCAAGCCGATAAAATCATTTCACTTTACGAAGGCAATAGGCAACGCCAAATTAAAGATGGAGCCTGTGAGGAGCGTGCGTTAGTCGTACCTAACGGTATTAAAACCGCTCATTATGCTAAAGCACTAGCTGCGCGTTCTAAAACTATTCCATTAACCGTCGGATTAATTGGCCGCATAGTACCAATAAAAGACATTAAAACCTTTATTCGTGCCATCAAAGAAGTGCAATCAAGCATGCCCACAATAGAGGGGTGGATCATAGGCCCTTTTGAAGAAGACCCTAAATACTACAAGGAGTGTCAATTATTGGTGGGAAGCCTTGATTTAGAACACCATGTTAAATTTTTAGGTATGCAAAATATTGCCGAAATACTCCCTAAATTAGGCCTTGTTGCTTTAACATCTATTTCTGAAGCGCAACCCTTAGTATTACTAGAAGCAATGGCAGCAGGCGTTCCTGTACTGGCCAGTGATGTGGGTTCATGCCGAGAAATTATTGAAGGAGCAACAGATCAAGACAAAGCACTGGGTAAAGCTGGTGAAGTCGTCTCAATTGCATCTCCTAGCGAAACTGCATTGCAAATAGCAAACATACTAAAGAACAATGAAAAATGGCATGAGTATCAAACCAGTGGTTTAAAACGTGTAAAAACGTTTTATGACGAAAGCCACATGTTTGCCCGATACAACAAGCTGTATAAGGATACAATGTCATGGCCGGAATAGGTTTTGAGATTCGAAAAATTCTCAAAAAAAACACGCTTCTTTCTGTATTTGAAGCCTATAGCTATGCAGGTTTAATTGGCTCGGGCCCTTGGTTATTATCAATTATTGCACTGATGCTGATTGGTATTTTAAGCCTTGGGATTGTACTCCCTAAATTACTGATTATTCAATTTTTAACGCTTATCACTTACATGATGGCGGCCTCGTTAATATTAACTGGCGGCTTACAGCTAATGCTTACGCGGTTTGTTGCTGATTTATTTTTTACAAAAGATGATGACTCGGTACTACCCAATTTACTAGGTGCGCAACTTATTACAACGATAGGTGCATTACTGGTTGGGTTTGCTGTGTGGCCATTTCTGCCTTTACCCGTTGTAACTAAAATTATTATTTTAGGTGGTTTTGTTAGTCTATGTAATCAATGGCTAGGTGCTATATTTTTATCGGGTATGAAGGAGTACCGCCTTATATTAATTACCATGCTCAGCGGCTACGCGTTCATGGTACTACTCGCATTTTTACTACGAGATTGGCAGCTAGATGGACTATTTTTTGCTTTTTTTGCTGGTGAAGCGCTGCTGTTTTTTAGTTTTTTATTCATGATTATTCGCCGCTACCCTGGCAATAAGCTAATCAGCTTTGACTTTCTTAGTCGAAAAAAAGTCTATTACATGCTGTTTTTTTGCGGGTTATTTTACAATATTGGCGTGTGGGCTGACAAAATTTTGTTTTGGTTTTCACCAAGCACATCTATTCATATCATAGGTCCCCTGAGGGCTAGCCCAATTTACGATCTTCCCATATTTCTGGCTTATTTATCGATTATCCCCGGGATGGCTGTATTTTTAGTAAGAATGGAAACCGACTTTGTAGAGCAATATGACCGTTTTTATTCTGCAATTAGGGGGGGCTCCTCACTCGAAGAGATATACTTTTTAAAAGATAACATGATCACGACAGCGCGAGGCGGCTTGTACGACATATTTAAAATTCAAGGCATTACCGTTGCGTGTTTATTATTATGGGGCGAGCAAATCCTTACCTATATTGGCATTGATCCTAACTATAAAACACTCCTTTTTATTGATGTAGTGGGCGTAGGCGTGCAGGTAATATTTTTATCTATTCTCAATATATTGTTCTATCTTGATAAGCGCTTTACTGTGTTAGTGCTCTCGGGCCTATTTTTAGCATTAAACATTGTGCTTACGTATTTATCTATTGCACTTGGGCCACAGTTTTATGGCTACGGGTTTGCTCTCTCTACAATAATTACCTCTGTAGTTGGCTTGTTTTGGCTATCAAAGCAGTTTGAAGACCTAGAATACGAAACGTTTATGTTGCAATAAAGACGCTTACACCTGATAAAATGGCGTCAATATATTCCTTATTTATCAGGTGTAAACTTTATTTACTTACCCAGCGTGCTTTAAAGCCACGTGTATCTACATGAATAAATGCCCCTCGGTGCGCTTTAGGGCCATAAACTCCTAACCCGCCCAATAAACCTTTGAATGATTCACGTCTGGCTAACGACTCTACGACGTTGGCCATCATTTTCGCGTCTTCAATAGTATATTTGGCATCTTTATTTATATCATCCATACGGTAATTTCCATCGTTATCGATAAAAATATCCGCAGCGTCTCCAAACACATGACGGCTTAGTTTCACATTCCCAATGGCTCTATTGTAATAAGGTGTTCGGTAACCACTCATCACCACCATGTTACTAACTGGAATGCCTTCTAAAATTAGTTCCTTACGAATTATTTCTAGCTTAAGCAGCAGTTTGCTTTGCAAAAAAAGATACTTGGGATGATTACTTTTTTGCTTACTCGCAAATTCTTTTAAAGAAAAGTGAGGCGATAATTTGGTACTTTCATTCTCAGGAGTCACTTCAACAAATCCATCAGGAACAATATAATGTTTTGAATCTTTGATTTGCGATGGCTTCGGGTAGTGCCCTATTTGGTAATATTTTAACTTACCCCCCTCTACTTTATCGGCAGGTACTTTTACAAACACATTTATTACCATACGTTGTTTTTTATTTGGCGATTCAATTATTACCGATGTTAAACCGGGAGTATCCGGGGCCTGCCATTGCCAACGATTAGTATCAGTTAGCATGGACTTTTGATCGCTAATTAATGTGTAGGTGTCAGGTGATTGCGCATAGAGCACTTCAAATTCAACCTGCTCATTGGGCATTACAAACACCGAAAAAAGCGAGTATGGCATGACAATATCGTTAATTTTTAAACTAAATTCTGCGTCCTCAAAAGCAGGCCTGTTTTGTATATCAACAACCTGATGAGCCGTTTTAGCAGGCTGAGAGGCAAATAAATGCGTACTAAGCAGAGTAGCCAACATACTGATTAAAAAAAAACCGATTAATTTCATATTACCTCTCATTATTTACTTTCTAATAATGCCGCAATAACCGACTGGTTATCATTTTTAAGGCGTGCTTTTTGATCGCGATTGTAAATATCATCTCTAAAGTTAACGAGCTCATTTTCATCTACCCACGCAGTCCAATAAACTAAATGAATGGGTAATGGCTCGTCCAAGTAAAATGTTTGTGTGCTGTCTTCACTGCGTGCATCGTTAACTTGTGCCAATGCATGTTCTTCACCTTGGTGTTTAATTATTTCTTGTGCAAGTGAAAAAGGGTCTTCAATTCTTATACAGCCATGCGATAGCGCACGTCTTGTTTGGCTAAAGCGCTGCTTTGCAGGTGTATCATGTACATAAATTGCCTCAGGGTTAGGGAACAAATATTTTACTTCACCAAGGGGATTTTTTTCACCCGCACGTTTCACTAAAAAATGATCAAACTGATAAGGCTTAATTGAATCCCAATCAATATTACTGGGGTTAACTGTTTGTGAGTCTATGTAGCTGTTTTTTCTGATTTCAATATTGTTTTTAACAAGGTAATCAGGATCTTCTGCTACTTTAGGAGCTATTTCTCTAGTAGCAATTGAAATAGGTATGCGCCACTCAGGGTTAACTACAAATTTTTCTATTTCGTCACTAAACGACGGTGTTTCCCAACTAGGTTTACCAACAATCACGTTGTTTTGAAGCTTTACATCGCCTACCTTTACATAACGCAGTTGATACTCAGGAATGTTTACAAACACGTAGTGCTCATCGCTCGAACCGGCAAAGTTAGTAATTCTATAAAAGTTTAACTTTAATTTATTGAGCTTTTGCTCAGCTGAAATATTAAGCTTGGCAAACGTGTTCTGGCCTACTCGCCCATCAACGTTTAAGCCATGACGATATTGAAACTGTTTTACGGCGCGCTCAATATGTTTATCAAAAAGGCATGGCGATTCATCGCATACGTTAGTGTGTAAATCTTGTTCTTGAAATAAACGCATTGCTAATAAACTCACAGCTCTACTGTTACTGCCTAGTTCTAGCAACTCGCTGGCTGGTAAAGGAATAAACCCACCACGATTCACTATTTCTTGGTACCAATTAATCGCTTTTTCAGTACGCTTTATTAATTGGGCTGAATATTGATCAAAGTAATAACTATCACTTGTTTGCGTGTAATGCTGTGAGCTGTATGTGGTCAGTGAAGTGCTGGCAAGTAAAGCACCGTCTAGATCATCACTCGCTAGTATGGGTGAAGCAAACATACTTACTAAACTCACAAGCAAAGCCCCCTTCAAAGTAGCTTTGTTTGTTTTAGTAAAACATTTTTTTATAAATAGTCCCTTCACGTTGTACCCCTCGCTAAATAGTGTTGATAAATAAATTTGTACTTGCCGTTAATTTATCAACTAAGGGTGCAACGTCAGTGCCAATAACAAAAAATACAGTAAACCGCTGATATTACTTAATTTTAAAAATAAAATTTAATTCATCTAAGTTATAATACAACCTGTTTGTGTAATTAATATACTCAAGTGTGTAAAGTTGCTATCCCGATTAATCATTTAAAAATGCTAAAAAACCACGTTCGTAACGGCTTAAATATTTTGTCTTTCGAGGTAAAGTAAGTGACTCACGCCACGCATTTTGTGCTGCTTCATCTTTTTTACATAGGGTAATTAAAGCCGGATGAACGTAAGATTTGCGCGCTATTGCTGGGGTATTGCCTAATTGTTGAGACACACAATCGAGCATGCTTTTTAAGGTAAGTGCGCCTTTGGCCTTAGCGAGCTGCTTAAATGCAATTACGCTTGCTCGCCAAGTTCTAAAATGTTTTGCACTAAACTCCTCTCCCACTATTCGCTGTATGTATTGGTTTATTTCGCTCGATGTTACGTTAGTACGCTCACCTTCACTTATGTACTGAAATAAATGCTGGCCAGGCAAATCTTGTAAGTCTTTAATTACATGGCTTAGCACTCTGTCAGTAATATTAACCTCACGTTCTTTTCCCGATTTTGCCCGGTATTTTAACTGAATATTTTTACCTGTCAGTTTTGCGTGTCGTGTGCGTAACGTTGTAGCGCCAAAGCTTTTATTTTGTTTTACGTTTCGCTCATTGCCAACTCTTAGCGCTCCTAAATCCATAAGCCTAACTACCGCAGCTAATGTTCGCTCTATATTTAGCTCGCTACCTTGTAAATCTGATTCTAAACGGGCTCTCAATAAAGGAAGTTTGTGGCCAAACACACCACAAGCTTGGTATTTTTTAGCCTCTTGCTGTGCTCTAAACTCTGGGTGGTATCGGTATTGTTTTCTTCCTTTACTATCAAAACCTGTGGCTAAAATATGTCCGTTTTCCTCGGGGCAAAACCATGCACTTTTGTAAGCAGGCGGAAATGCTAAGCCATTCAAACGCTCAATAACCGCTTCATCTTTTATTAATTTGCCAATGGGATCGAAATACTGCCATTGCTTATTTTTAAGCTTTCGAGTGATACCAGGTAAATTATCATCCACATAGATTAACTTCATAAGCACTGCACTCCGATTTGATCATGACAACCATAAAAGATTTAAACTAACATATTCAAATAACCTTAAACTGAACAATATTATTGATATACAATCAAAAATTAAGCAATAATGTTTAAAGTGCATACGTTATTGTAACTCTGCTGATATTCCCTTTTTAGGGTATGCTATTTATAAGGAGCATTTAATGGCTTTTGATTACGGATCAATCGATCTTGGACTAAAGAACCCTTTTAAACTGGAGGGAAAAGTAAAGGCCGTAAGAGGACTTATTGAGTCTATTGTTGGTGTCGGCCTTTTGGTCACCGCATCTGGCTCAGTAAAAGAAGATGCAACCGCAGGTTGGATTTTAATGATATTTGGCATGCTGATACTCGCACTCGGTATTCGTACCTTATCGGGCGGCATTTACGCCACACTTAAGTACTTTGTAGGCAGGAACCACCCTACATCGCTGGCATTTAACTTTAGTAAATCACAAACATCGACTGCACAAGAAGAAAAAAACGAAGTAGCCTACACGGCACAAACACTAGAAGAAATGCTTGTTGGGCGCAAAAACAGTACCTTCAAAGAGCCAAATGGCTTTTTATCTCGCTTACTGCACAGCTTAATACCAAAACTATTATTTTTGCCCTATCCAATACGTAATGTTGCACAACGTTTATTTGGCTCATGGGTTAGTACGCTGGTTGCACTTATTGCTTATGCATTAGTTGCGTTTGTGTCATTATCAGGCTTTACAGGCGAAGCAGGAGAACTCGCTTTTCCAATATATAGCGCTATTTTGATGTTTTATGTGCTGTTTTCTTGGCGTTCGTCTGGCAAACCTATTTCTCGTAATGCAGAAAAAAACATTGAAGCATTGGGCACGGGTGCGCTTGCTAAGATCATTTCTTTATCGTTTATATTACCCATTGCTATAGGCCTTTCTATGTCGTGGCTAATGCAGGAGCAACGCATTAGTAAACAACAAATAGACAACTGGCTAGAACAATTACCCAGCCTCAATGCAGGGCTGTATTTAACAGCCATTATTATACTAGCCGCACTGAGTTGTGCTCTTGTATTTGTAATGATTAAAGCACGTTTAAACGTAGTGACCCCCAGTGCAGAAGTATCAGAACTTCGAGAAAACTGGCAAGAGTCTGTTCACCCAGACGAAATTTTTATAAACCTTGATAATTTAGTGATGGCAAACCGTCGTTACAAAGAAGTGCCGAATAGGGTTTACCGTGAATTAGACCCTAAGCTACAAGAGCAAATTGAAGGTAAAGGCGGATTTAAAGGTGAAATGATTCAAGAAATTCAACCTAAACTGCACACTATGGATTTAGGTAGACAGTTTAGCCTTTCGCGTTTAATTGCGTTAATTAGCGGTAACTTGCTCTACATTGCAGCGCTTAGCTTTACCGTATTACTTGCTTATTCATTTATTAATATTTACCACTATATTGAAGCTGCAAATATAAACACCATTGAACAAGCGTTTAATAATCAAAATATTATAGAGTTTAGTGAGCTATTAATGGCAAGTGTTCACTTATTACTGATTGGTGTATTAATTAAAGCCTTTGCACAGCTGTTAAGTAACAGTGCCCATTTGTTTTTTGCCGAAATGCAATTTGAATCATTACTGGTGTATTTTAAATGTGAAGGCACATTTACAGAGTCCAAAATATCAACAGGTACAGGGATTCACGACAGTACACGCTCTGAAAACACCCTAGTACGCAGCAGCATAACGCCTTGGGTTATTGTTTCACGTATTGTTTCGACAACCTTTGCCGCAACAGGTATGAAAAACCTTGAACATCCTCGCCATATTATGGAAATGCACAAAGATGAAGGTCAATTACAAGCAATCAAAAAAGATGTAATCGCCTTTTTGAAAGACCGCGAATCAATTGCGTCAATAACGAGTGAACGCGATTTAGGTAATGCCTCTCAACTGCATCAGCTAAATCAACAAACTCGCGCAATGCCTATGCAACCTGCTTTAACTAAAGACGATGAAGAAGCCGCTGGCTTTTTACGCCAAGAGGACGACTTGGCATCTAAGCCAAAAACCTAGCATTTTTAAATAAGTGCCACCTGTGTATTTGGGTGGCATTTTTTATTTAGATCAATATGTCCCACCGCTATGTAACGTCTAAATTAAACTAAAAGCTTGCAATAACATGATTAATATTTGATTAGCCCACAAAGCCCTTGCTTTATGTGTTAAAACACAAATAATGAAACATTAATCACAGGGTAAGAATGAGGAAAATGAGTTACATACTAACCACCCAATGTGCCGATGATGTGGGCTTAATTGCTAAAATTACCGGGCTTTGTCATAAAAATAACTTGAACATTACACGTAATAACGAATTTGTAGATAAAGACGCGAAACGTTTTTTTATGCGCACTGAACTGACGGGGCAACCACAAAGTGACTTTTTAGAGCAGCTACGCGCTTTATTACCTGAAGGCGCCAAGCTTGCACTGCACGACGATGCAAAAACTAAAGTAGTGTTGCTTGCCACCAAAGAAGCACACTGCTTAGGTGGTATGCTATTAAAACAGTTTGAACAAACACTTAATATTGAAGTACTCGCTGTTATTGCTAACTACCCTGATTTAGAACCACTTGCGAAAGGATTTGGTGTGCCATTTCATGTGGTATCGCATGTTGGGCTAAGCCGAAGTGAACATGACCAACAAGTAGGTGATTTAATTGCTAGTTATAACCCAGATATAATTGGTTTAGCCAAATATATGCGTATTTTAAGCCCTGAATTTGTCGGCCGGTTTGACGGTAAAATCATTAATATACACCACTCTTTTTTACCTGCATTTATTGGTGCAAAGCCGTACCACCAGGCATTTGAGCGTGGCGTAAAAATTATTGGTGCAACGGCTCACTTTGTAAATAATGAATTAGATGAAGGCCCAATTATTTTACAAGACGTGACAAGTGTGACTCACGCTAACACAGCTGAAATGATGGCAAAAATGGGTAAAGACGTTGAAAAAACAGTTTTTTGTAAAGCGTTGCAACTTGCTTCAGAGCACAAGCTATTTATAAATGGTAATAAAACCGTGGTGTTTAGCTAACGCGTATAAGCCTTTATAGTTACCCTGCGTTAATTTTATAAAAAAAGCCAGCTTAGCTGGCTTTTTATTGTTCGCATATAATAATTAATTATGGCGTGTAATATGTTGGAGACTCAGGCCCTACCGGCATGCCAAGTAAAAATACCCACACATAAAACAAAATGACCCACCCAATAAAAAATATAATGCTGTATGGCAGCATGGTGGCAACCAGAGTACCTATCCCCATATCTTTTTTGTACTTAACAGCCACAGCAAGGATTAAACCAAAGTAACTCATCATCGGGGTTATTAAGTTTGTTACCGAGTCACCAATACGGTAAGCCGCTTGAATAGTTTCTGGCGCGTAACCGATTAGCATAAGCATAGGAACAAAAATAGGCGCTGTAATCGCCCATTGCGCTGACGACGAGCCTAAGCTTAGGTTTACTAATGCACACATTAAAATAAACAATACAAATACTTCAGGGCCTGTTAGGTTTAAAGCTTGTAAAAGCGCCGCACCATTTATAGCTAAAATAGTGCCTAAATTAGTCCACTTGAAGAATGCTACAAACTGAGCCGCAAAAAATACCAAAACAATATATAACCCCATTGAGCTCATACTTTTACTCATGGCGTTAATAACATCCTTATCGTTTTTCATAGTGCCAACAACACGACCATATACAAAACCTGGAATACTAAATGTCACAAAAATAATAACCACAATCCCTTTTAAAAAAGGAGAGCCCGCGACTTCACCCGTTGCAGGATTTCGTAAAATGCCATCGTCAGGAACTATGGTCCATGCAAGTAATAAAGAAACTGCGAGTAAAGAAATGCCAGCCCACTTTAAACCTGACTTTTCTTTTTGGGTAAGGGTATCGATGCTGTTTTGCGACAGGTCAATACTGGCTTCATCTGGATTATATTTGCCTAGGCGTGGCTCAACTATTTTTTCAGTTACTAAAGTACCCAGCACTGAAATTAAAAGCACCGATATCATCATGAAATACCAGTTTGCCTCTGCGCCAACAACATAGGTTGGATCGATCATTTGAGCTGCAGGAGTTGTAATACCTGCAAGGAGCGGATCAATAGTCCCTAATAATAAGTTAGCACTATAGCCCCCCGACACACCTGCAAATGCAGCGGCTAGGCCAGCTAATGGATGACGCCCTAAGCTATGAAAAATCATCGCTGCGAGCGGAATTAAAACCACATAGCCAAGCTCTGAAGCCGTATTTGACATAATAGCGGCAAACACGACCATAAACGTAACTAAACGTTTAGAGGCGCCCATTACCATGCCTCGCATAGCCGCAGAGAGCAAACCCGAGTGCTCAGCAACGCTCACACCCAATAATGCAACCAACACGGTACCTAGGGGAGCAAATCCTGTGAAATTGGTAACAAGCCCAGCCATAATGCGTTGTAAACCTTCAGCGCTTAACAAGCTTACGACTTCAATAACGCCGTCAGCGGCGCGCCCTGGAGCGCCTACCGGGCGAGGGTCTATTGCACTTAATCCAAACCAATCTGCAATGCCGCTAAACACAACAATCGCTACTGCAAATATTGCAAATAGTGTAATTGGATGAGGCAGCATATTGCCTAAAAATTCGACGGTGGCTAAAAACCGATTAAATAATCCCTTATTTGGATTGTTGCTAGGTGAGTGTGTGGAGTCTGTCATACCCTGCTCTTAAAGTTATAAAATTGCCGTAACCTAGCATTATTTGTAATTTAGATCATGTTTAAAAGGTGAATGGTTTCTGAGTAAAGTCAAATAACACAAAAGGAGGAATAGGTATTAAGCGTGTTTTTTCATCAGTAAAAGATAAAAAAACATTAATACTAAGCAGACGCTGCCTAGAGGAGTTAACCTACGCCTGCTCTAAATTTAGCGAGTTTCAAAACATAACCGTCAATATGCGCTTGCGCAAAAATACCAATTCAAAATAGCGGGTAAAATATAACGGTAATAAATCGCTTCAAAACCCTTAAAACTATTATTGAGCTGGCTCAATAGGCTCTAGTTGTAATTTAGCAGCGATAAGTACGGCTTGAGTGCGGTTATATACACCGAGTTTTCTAAAAATTGCGGTAATGTGTGCTTTTACTGTTGCTTCTGAAATATGCAACTCATAAGCAATTTGTTTATTGAGTAGTCCTTCATGTAAATACTGTAAAACGCGGTATTGCTGAGGTGTAAGCGAAGCGACTTGCGCTGCAATTTCTCTGTCTTCACCTTCAATCTCGGCTACTTTATTTTTAAGCTCTTTCGGCAGCCACGTATCGCCTTCAAGTATTTGGTTTATAGCACTGGCAATATCGTCAGATGGTGATGATTTGGGAATAAATCCCATAGCGCCATAACCCATTACTTTAGAAACAATATTAACGTCTTCACTGCCTGAAACCACAGCAATGGGTAAACTTGGGTGCTCTTCTCGGATACGAATAAGACCATACAAATCACCATTTCCTGGCATATGAAGGTCTAGCAGTAATATATCAAGATCTTCTTGTTCGCTTAACACCTGCAATGTACTGTCAAAATCTGACGACTCGAAAACTTCAAGCCCTTCAAATTTAGAGCTCAATGCCCCCTTTAGTGCTTCACGAAATAACGGATGATCGTCCGCTATTAAAAACTGACTCATGGTTCACTCCTAAATATTCGGCTGATACTTATTCCTAAGTAACAGCCGATATACTACGTTTAGAATTAACTTGTAATCAAGCTTTTAACGCGTATTTAACGATTTAATCGATTTTCAATAAGCTCATCCACAACTGACGGATCGGCAAGTGTTGACGTATCACCTAGCTGCTGGTGCTCATTAGCAGCAATTTTACGCAATATACGACGCATTATTTTACCTGAGCGTGTTTTAGGCAAACCCGGCGACCATTGAATCATATCTGGTGAGGCTATTGGGCTAAGTTCTTTACGAACCCAATTACGAACCTCTTTTGTAAGCTCGTCACTCACCGTGACCCCTTCGTTAGGCGTAATGTAAACATAAATACCCTGGCCTTTAATATTATGTGGATAACCGACTACGGCGGCTTCGGCTACAGCTTCGTGCGCAACTAAGGCGCTTTCAATTTCGGCAGTACCCAAGCGATGCCCAGATACATTGAGCACATCATCAACACGCCCTGTGATCCAGTAATAGTCATCTTCATCACGACGACAGCCATCACCTGTAAAGTAGACACCAGGGTATGCGCTAAAGTAAGTTTGCTCAAAACGCTCATGATCGCCATAAACAGTTCGCGCTTGTGATGGCCAGCTATCTAAAATAACCAAATTACCGTCAACCGCACCTTCTAGTGTATTTCCTTCAGCATCATAAAGTGCCGGTGCAATTCCAAAAAACGGATGTGTTGCAGAACCGGGTTTTGTATCTGTTGCACCCGGTAATGGCGTGATCATAATACCGCCCGTTTCTGTTTGCCACCAAGTATCGACAATTGGGCAATTAGACTTTCCTATGCTTTCGTAATACCAGTTCCATGCCTCTGGGTTGATTGGTTCTCCTACAGAACCTAAAATGCGTAAACTATCGCGGTTTGAAGTTGCTGTGGGTTCATCACCTTTAGCCATTAATGCTCTAATCGCAGTAGGCGCGGTATATAAAATAGTGACGCCATGTTTATCGACCACTTCACCCATTCTTCCTGCCGTTGGGTATGTTGGTACGCCTTCAAATACAACTTGTGTACAACCGTTGACTAGCGGTCCATATGCAATATAACTGTGCCCTGTGATCCAACCTACATCGGCGCTACACCAATATACATCGTCGTCTTGCAAATCAAACACGTACTCATGGGTCATTGACGCATAAACTAAGTAACCACCCGTTGTGTGAACAACCCCCTTAGGTTGGCCTGTTGAACCTGATGTATACAAAATAAATAGCGGATCTTCTGCATTCATTGGCTCCGGTTCACACTGTGCTGGTAAGTCAGCAACTAATTCGTGCCACCAAATATCGTGATCATGCCAATCAACTTCCCCTTTGGTCAGCTGGTGGACAATCACATGCTCAATAGTGGTTACAGAATCTTGTAACACAGCTTCATCAACATTCGCTTTTAATGGCACGCAGTTACCTGCACGTCGACCTTCGTCTGACGTTATTACCACTTTTGCGCCTGAATCTTTTATGCGATCTGCAATTGCTGATGGTGAGAAACCACCAAAAACAACCGAGTGAATGGCACCAATTCGTGCACACGCTTGCATGGCATAAATAGCCTGTGGAGTCATAGGCATATAAATAGCAACTCGGTCACCTTTTTTCACGCCTAGCTTTTTTAAACCATTAGCAAATTTGGCAACTTCGTCATGTAATTGTTGGTATGTGATGTTTTCACTTTGTGACGGATCATCCCCTTCCCAAATAAGCGCGACTTTATCGGCTTTGGTTTTTAAATGGCGATCGATACAGTTGTAAGATGCATTTAAATAACCATCTTCATACCATTTTATACTGATGTGGCCCTTATCGAACGATGTATTTTTTACAATTGAATAAGGAGTAGACCAGTCGAGGCGTTGCCCATGCTCTTTCCAAAAGCTTTCAGGGTCGTTAATTGACTGCTGGTACATCGAATTATATTTATTTTTATCAACAAGTGTTGTGTCTTTTATATGCTTAGGAACTGGATAGATACTTTGCGACATCTTAGTCTCCGTTTTAATTACTTGCCTTGGGCTCTTAACAAGGATTACTCAGCAGTGCTTTATTAAGTATTAGACCTTAGTTGTACTCACCTACTTATCGCGTGTTTGTACTATATAATTAATAAACTTAAATATTTTTACGTAAACAATACAGAGTGTTAAATAAAGGTAATAAGAAGCGACCTAATTGTTAAACCTTAGTCTTATAGACCAATAGGTAATTGAGTAAACACTACACATAACTAAAGTATTTGTGGTGAACAATTAAGCAAAAAAACCTATTGCATGCATTGTTTAAAAATTACAAAAATATTTATAAACACGAAACACACTGACAACATTTATTTTTATTCGTAATTTGTACTTGTAGCAAATATTGAGCAAAAACGAGTGAAAAATAATAAACAACAAGTAGCCTAAACAAGGGATACCAGTATGAAATTTACTCTATTAAAAACACTCGCAGCAAGCGCTGTTTTATGTGCACTATCAAGCACTTCTTATGCAGCGACGGCTGCAAAAATCGGTGACACTGAGTTCACTTACGGCGGATATATTAAACTCGACACAATGTGGAGTGATTATTCAGCGGGTGCCTCTGCTGGTACAAGTGTTGGTCGTGATTTTTATGTGCCAAGCACACTAACAGTAGGTGATGATGACAGCTCGGATGCAGTATTTGATATGCATGCACGTCAATCGCGTTTTAATTTTGGTACGTCGACTTTACTCGATAACGGCAAAAAAATTAACAGCAAAATTGAAATCGATTTTCTTGCATCAGCAGCGGGTGGTAATGAACGCGTATCAAACTCCTTCGCACCACGTATTCGCCATGCTTTTATCACCTATGACGGATGGTTATTTGGTCAAACATGGTCAAACTTTCAAAACGTGGGTGCCCTTCCTGAAACGCTAGACTTTGTAGGCCCTGCTGAAGGAACTGTATTCGTCCGCCAAGCTCAAATTAAGTACACAACTGGCGCATGGTCTTTTTCATTAGAAAACCCTGAAAGCACGATTACAACAGCAGGTGGATCACGTGTTGCAACAGATGATGCGTCACTTCCTGACTTTACTGCACGATATACCCACAAAGCGGATTGGGGTAACCTTGTTGTTACCGCGCTAGCTCGCCAATTAACATATAAAGTAGGTAGTATTGATGCCGATGAAACGTCATTTGGTATTAGTGCATCGGGTATGTTTAAAGTAGGCGACGACAACATTAAATTTATGCTTACACAAGGTAAAGGGTTAGGTCGGTATGTGGGTTTAAATGTTGCTCATGGGGCCGTACTCAATGGGGATGAACTAGACGCCATTGACTCAACATCAGGCTTTGTGGCTTATCAGCATAAATGGAACAGCCAATGGCGCTCAACATTCCTTTATTCATTCTTTTCTGCAGATAATAACACCGACTTGCTGAGTGTTTCTGGAGATCCAACCGAATCGACTCAAAGTTACAGCGCTAATATCTTATACTCGCCAGTTAAACGCCTAACGTTTGGTGCAGAGTTAAAACATGCTGAACGAGAAACCCAAAGTGGTGTTGATGGTAATTTAGACCGCCTGCAATTCTCTGTTAAATACGCTTTTTAACTTTAAAGTTTATTCAATAAATTAAGCGGCCTAGGCCGCTTTTTTATGTATTTAACCTACGTCTTTATAGCAAGCGTCTACATAACAGTTTAAGTGATTTATAAAGGGTTAAAGCGATTACAGCCTATTTATTTTTAAGGATTAGCATCCTTATTTACTCATATACCAAACAGGCTGCTGTAAATTAAACCTCAAAGCATAAGCCCCCCGCCTGGTTAAATAAAATTGAACTTGTACCAACCCGCAATACGAGTTAATCACTTTAAAGGGCTAAACGTGTCGCTACCTAGATTAATAAATTTTCATTTACGACTGCATGAATGCAGAAGGTAGAGCAATACAGGAGCAATTACCGAGCAACTAAATAGCGAGTTTTTTGCCGAGCTATCTAGCATATCTCTCCCCCTCGCTCAAAATAGCCACTAAATTAAGTAAATTAGTATCAATAAAAAATAGCAATTAACGTAATTGCAAATCAATATCATTTAGATTAACATGAATTCCAATTTAAACTCACTGGAACCACTATGTCGTCCCCTACTATTTTACGTTTGTCAAAATTAAGCCTTGTTTCCTCTTTAATTTTATCTGGTTATACATTTGCTGATGAAGAAAATACAAAAGGTGACCCGCTAGAAAAGATAGCTGTATACGGTCAACATCATAAAAATTACATTACCGAAGAAGCACAGTCTGCAACAAAATTAGGCCTTTCAATCAAAGAAACACCACAAAGCATATCTGTTGTATCACGTGCATTAATGGACGACTTTTCACTAGACAACATTAACGCTGTGCTTGAAAGTACACCGGGTGTCACAGTAGAACAAATAGAAACAGACCGAACTTACTTCAAAGCTCGTGGTTTTGAAATAACTAACTTTCAGGTAGATGGTTTAGGTATTCCACAAAGCTCAGGTTCAATTCAAGGGACTTTAGATACGTCTATATACGACCGTGTAGAAATAGTTCGTGGTGCCAACGGCTTAATGACGGGAGCAGGAAACCCGTCCGCAACCGTTAATATGGTACTTAAAAAGCCAACTTACATAACACAAGCTCATGCATCTGCATCTTATGGTTCTTGGAATAACAAGCGTTTAGAGCTTGATGTTTCATCACCTATAAACGATGAGCACGCTGTACGCGCTGTATTTACTAAGCAACAAGCCGAGTCATACTTAGATCGTTACGAAACAGATAAAACAATTGGTTATTTAGCCTACGAAGGCAAAATAACAAATGACACAACGCTTAGCCTTAACTACGTTAATCAACAAAAAGATGCCGACAGCCCACTTTGGGGAGCATTACCACTTTATTATACTGATGGCTCAGCCACAGATTACGATTCATCTACCAGCACCGCTTCTGACTGGTCATACTGGGACAATAGCGCTGAGCAAGTTTATGTAACCCTTGAACAAAATTTGTCGACTACATGGGTTGCAACTGCTCGTTATGCACACATTAAAAACGAGCAGGACTCAGAGCTTTTTTATGTATACGGTACACCAGATAAAGAAACAGGACTTGGCTTAACGGGTTACGCTAGTCGTTATGATTACGAAGATAAACACGATCTGTTTGATTTATACGCCAGTGGTAAGTTTGATTTATTTGGCTTAGAGCACGACCTATCGTTTGGGGTAAGCCAAGCCAATATGGATTATACCGAACAGTCACTCTACGATTATACTACAGGCAATGGCTTTCCTGCCATGCCGTCACTTGATTCATGGGATGGAGTAGCCCCAGAGGCAACACTTGCAGACGGTTTAAACGGTAGTGACATTGAAAACAAACAACAATCAGCTTATGTCTCAACTCGTATAAAACTAAGTGCACCACTAAGTATACTTGCGGGCGTTCGTTATACAGACTGGGAAACAAAAGGCACAGCATATGGTGTAGCGCAAACACGTGATGACAGCGAAGTAATCCCTTATGTTGGTGCTGTTTACGACTTTACTGAGTCACTTTCGGCTTATGCAAGCTACACCGAAACGTTCGTGCCACAAAACGAACTTGATATAAACGCAGAACAACTTGCGCCAATTACAGGTAAAAGTAGTGAAATAGGTTTAAAAGCACAGCTTTTAGACGATCAAGTGTTTTTAACTTTAGCGTATTTTGATGCTAAGCAAGAAGGGCTTGCAGTCGCACTTCCTGATTCACTACCAAGTGATACACGCTACTACGGTGCCGAAGGTATTAACAGCGACGGCTTTGAAATAGAACTAAGTGGGAAACTTACCGAAGACTTAAGTGCAAGCATAAGCTTTAGTAACCTGAGTATTGAAGGTGATGATCTAGTAAAAGACTACACCCCAGAGAACCAATTAAAGGTGGCCGCTACTTACCAAGTACCGCTTGTTGAGGGTTTAACATTTGGCGCAAACTACCGCTGGCAAGATTCCGTTAGCCGAGTGCAAGTATCAGATCCAACGGGGGCAGCGCTTGTAACAACAAACCAAGGTGCTTACGGTATTCTTGATTTAATGGCTAACTACAAAATCACTCAAAACGTAGGGATTACTTTTAACATTAATAACACCACTGACGAAAAATACTTACATAGCCTATATTGGGCGCAAGGTTACTATGGCGCGCCACGCAACTACGCCCTATCGGTTAATTGGCAGTTATAAAGCAAATTAAACGTCTTTTTATAACTTAATTTAAACGACACATACTCTGTGTCGTTTTTTTTAATTTGTAATAGCACCCGCAATAATAATTTAAGAAATCAACCTGATGCTATTTGGACTTCCTTTCACAAACATAGCTCAGCTAGTTAAACGAATCGTTATTATTCATTTAATAGATGTTTAAACATAAAAAAACGCTAACCATTACTGGTTAGCGTTTTTATAAAGCTCGGGTCAAATCAAGCTTAGAGAACATTGTAAAGCTTAAAGGTCGCCTTCATCACCTAGCACATCTTCACCGTCTTCTGGCTCAATTGTCGCTTTAAGCAATAACATATCGCGTAGTTTGCCTTCAATTTCGTTCGCAATTTCTACATTTTCTTTTAGGAATTTGATCGAATTATTTTTACCTTGGCCTACCTTGTTGCCATTGTAACTGTACCAAGCACCTGCTTTCTCAACAATTTTGTGCTTAACACCTAAATCAATTAGTTCACCTTGCTTAGAAATACCTTCACCATACATGATGATAAATTCGGCTTGTTTAAACGGAGGCGCTACCTTATTTTTAACAATTTTAACACGCGTTTCATTACCAACAACTTCATCGCCTTCCTTTACAGAACCAATTCTGCGTATATCAATACGAACTGACGCGTAAAACTTAAGTGCGTTACCACCGGTTGTTGTTTCAGGGTTACCGAACATTACACCAATTTTCATACGAATTTGGTTGATGAAAATACATAACGTATTAGAACGTTTAATGTTACCCGTAAGCTTACGTAATGCTTGCGACATTAAACGTGCTTGTAAGCCCATGTGCGAGTCGCCCATGTCGCCTTCAATTTCAGCTTTTGGTGTAAGTGCAGCAACAGAATCGACAATAACCACGTCAACCGCACTTGAACGTACTAACATGTCACAAATTTCTAGCGCTTGCTCACCCGTATCTGGTTGAGATACTAAAAGCTCATCAATGTTAACACCTAGTTTTTGTGCATATACTGGATCTAGAGCATGCTCAGCATCAACAAAGGCACATGTTTTGCCTTCTTTTTGAGCCTGTGCGATAACTTGCAAAGTCAGCGTAGTTTTACCTGATGATTCAGGACCGTACACTTCTACAATACGACCCATTGGTAAACCGCCTATGCCTAAAGCAATGTCGATCCCTAGTGAACCTGTAGATACGGCGTCAATATTTAGGGCTTTGTTGTCACCCAACTTCATGATTGATCCTTTACCAAATTGACGCTCAATTTGTGATAGGGCTGCATCTAACGCTTTTTGTTTATTATCGTTCATTTTGTTCTCCAAATCCGGCTAATGCGAACAAGTATACTGTATGAAATCACAGTATCAAGCAAAATTTATAACTTTATCTTTTCAATCGCAATTTTTAATGAAAATTCAATAGCTTGAGCTCTTACACTTGCCCTGTCGCCACTAAATATATGCTTAAATGTAAATTGTTTATCTGCAATTTGTAGGCAAAACCATACAAAACCTACAGGTTTATCTTGTGTTGCTCCACCCGGCCCAGCTATACCCGATATAGCAATAGCAACGTCAGCATTAGCGATATTTTTTGCACCCAGCGCCATTTCTTTTACTGTTTTCTCGCTCACAGCACCATATTGCTCTAACGTATTCGTCGCTACATTGAGTAATTCGTGCTTCGCTTCATTACTATATGTGACAAATGCGCGCCCTAAATATCCAGAGCTACCGGGGGTATCTGTGAGGGCATAACTGACCCCTCCCCCCGTACATGATTCAGCAGTAGTGATCCATAAGCATTTATCCGTTAAAATAGCACCTAATTGCGCAGCAAGTGTTTTAATCTCTTGATGTAATTCCATATTCAGCCTTTGGGTAAATACATGTCGTTTGATCTTTTTGCACCACACACTATAAAACAACAAACCCCTATGATGCAGCAGTATCTAAAAATAAAATCAGAGCATCGCGATATTTTATTGTTTTACCGTATGGGTGATTTTTATGAGCTTTTCTTTGACGACGCAAAACGTGCAGCGCAATTACTCGATATTTCGCAAACCCAGCGCGGCAAAGCCGGTGGCGACCCAATTCCTATGGCAGGTGTGCCTTATCATGCCGTAGAAAACTACCTAGCTCGTTTAGTACAAATGGGCGAATCTGTTGCTATTTGTGAACAAGTTGGCGACCCCGCAACCAGTAAAGGTCCTGTTGAGCGAAAAGTAGTGCGTATTGTAACACCGGGCACCATTTCGGATGAAGCGCTGCTACAAGAGCGACAAGACAATCTACTGACCAGTGTTTGGCAAAATAAAAAGGGCCAATACGGAATCGCTTACCTTGATATAAATTCTGGTCGTTTTAACATTGTAGAGGTAAGTACCGATGAGGCATTTTGTTCAACTCTACAGCGTTTGTCACCAGCAGAACTTTTATATAGCGAAAGCTTTGAAAACACCCATTTGATTGAGCATATCAAAGGCGCTCGTCGCCGCCCTGAATGGGAGTTCGACTTAGATACGGCCCAGCACTTATTATGCGATCAATTTGGTACAAAAGATTTAGTCGGCTTTGGTGTAGATAAAGCACATACTGCACTCGTAGCCGCCGGCTGTTTAATGCAATACGTAAAAGATACACAACGAATTGCTTTACCTCACATTCGCGCCATTACGCTTGAACATAACGAGCATGCTGTTATTTTAGATGCCGCAACCCGTAAAAACTTAGAGCTTACTGTTAACCTATCTGGCGGGTTTGAAAATACGCTTGCCCAAGTACTTGATAAAACCGCTACAGCAATGGGATCGCGCTTATTAAAACGCCGAATCCATACGCCAGTTCGTAATAAAAATGAGCTTAATTCTCGCTTAAATGCCATTAGCGCAATTTTAGACGTACAGCTTTGCGGCGAATTACATGAATCATTAAAAGATATTGGTGATATAGAGCGTGTAATAGCGCGTTTAGCACTATGCACTGCACGCCCAAGAGATTTAACACGCTTGCGCAGTGCACTACAGGCACTTGCACCACTACATAACTTATTAAATGATGCGAGCGACCCGCGCATAGCGAGTATTATCAAACACTCGCCAGAACTACCTGAATTACAAGCATTACTAGAGCGTGCTGTTATTGATAATCCACCAGTACTTATTCGTGATGGGGGCGTAATTGCACCTGGTTATAATAGTGAATTAGATGAGTGGCGTAACCTGAGTAAAGGTGCCGCAGATGTACTTGAGCAGCTTGAACAACGCGAGCGTGAACGCACAGGTATTAGCACATTAAAAATTGGCTATAACCGAGTGCACGGTTTTTTTATAGAAGTAAGCCGTGCTAATTCTCATTTAGTACCAGCTGATTACATTCGTCGCCAGACGCTTAAAAATAATGAGCGCTATATTATTCCTGAGCTTAAAGAGCATGAAGACAAAGTACTTGGCAGCCAATCAAAAGCACTCGCGCTTGAAAAACAACTATACGAAGAGTTATTTGAATTTATAGCCCCTCACATTGAACAGCTGCAAATAATGGCCGCATCGCTTGCTGACTTAGATGTGCTAAACAACTTAGCAGAGCGCGCCTTTGCGCTTAATTATGCTAAACCAGAGTTATGCGACAACGACAACATTAGCATTAAACAAGGCCGTCACCCCGTTGTAGAGCAAGTAATGAAAGAACCCTTCATTGCAAATCCTGTAGAGCTTAATAGCCAGCGCAAAATGTTGATTATTACAGGTCCAAATATGGGTGGTAAATCAACCTATATGCGCCAAACAGCGCTTATTGTACTCATGGCACACATTGGCAGTTATGTGCCTGCAGATAGCGCGAAAATAGGTAATATAGACCGTATATTTACGCGTATTGGTGCAAGTGATGATTTAGCCTCTGGCCGCTCAACCTTCATGGTTGAAATGACCGAAACCGCCACTATTTTAAATAATGCGACAGCGCAGTCGTTAGTGTTAATGGATGAAATTGGGCGAGGAACAAGCACCTACGACGGGCTTTCGCTTGCGTATGCCACGGCCGATCATTTAGCATCAAAAATTTCAGCTAAAACACTATTTGCAACACACTACTTTGAACTTACAGAGCTTGCAGAGCAAACTCAAGGCCTTGTAAACGTTCACCTAGATGCAATAGAGCATAATGACACAATCGCATTTATGCATACCGTGCTAGACGGTGCAGCAAGCAAAAGCTTTGGTCTACAAGTCGCCGCTCTTGCAGGCGTACCTAAAGCTGTAATTGCGCAAGCTAAACAAAAACTTAAGCTACTCGAAAACCATCAAAGTGTAACGGCGCCTAATACAGAACAACAAACATTTTCATTTAATAACGAAGCGATTATTGAGCCTTCACAAGTGGAAGAACAGTTAAAGTCAATTGATCCAGATAACTTAACACCCAGACAAGCTCACGAATTGCTTTATAAATTAAAAACATTGCTTTAAGTTTGCCTTGTAAAAAACATAAAAAAGCCGAAGATTAATTTCTTCGGCTTTTTTATTCCAGCCCAGTAAGGCCTTACATTTACTATTAAGAAAATTGGTTAAATAAGCTATCAGTGCTTAACCCTTCTTGTTGCAAAATATCTTTTAAACGACGTAGTGCTTCGACTTGTATTTGTCTTACTCGCTCTCGTGTTAGGCCTATTTCCCGGCCTACATCTTCAAGTGTAGATGGCTCGTAGCCGAGTAACCCAAACCTGCGAGCGAGCACTTCACGTTGCTTGAGGTTTAACTCTCCTAACCAATCAACAATGTGCTTATTAATTTCGTTGTCTTGTACTTCACCTTCTGGACCATTGCCTTTTTCGTCAGGTAAAATATCTAGCAGAACGCTATCGTTTTCGCCACCAATAGGCATATCAACCGAGGCTATTTTTTCGTTTAAACGTAGCATTTTGGTTACGTCTTCAACTGGCTTATCTAAGCACTCAGCTATTTCTTCAGCAGTTGGTTCATGGTCGAGCTTTTGGGTTAGCTCTCGTGCTGTACGTAAGTAAACATTAAGCTCTTTCACTACATGGATAGGCAAACGAATGGTGCGTGTTTGGTTCATAATGGCACGTTCAATTGTTTGACGTATCCACCATGTTGCATAAGTTGAAAATCTAAAGCCGCGCTCAGGGTCAAACTTTTCAACAGCGCGAATTAACCCTAAGTTACCTTCTTCAATTAAATCGAGTAGTGCAAGTCCACGGTTATTGTATCTACGGGCAATTTTAACAACTAAACGTAAATTGCTTTCAATCATGCGTTTACGAGAGGCTTCGCAGCCTTTTAAAGATTTGCGAGCAAAAAATACTTCTTCTTCTGCGCTTAATAATGGAGAGAAACCTATTTCACCTAAGTAAAGTTGTGTGGCATCAAGGTTTTTAGTAACTTCTTCTTTTGCAAATATGTCTTCGTCATCTACTTTTTCAAGTAACGGTGTTGCTTCTTCAACGGTGTTTTCATCAAACTTGTCGTCATTGCTAATATTTTTTTCAATTTTTGCTGCATTAGCCATAAGCCTTCTCCAGAGCAATTATCAATACCTAAAATCTAAGGAAGGTATTTAGCAGGGTTGACAGCTTTCCCCCGGTAACGAATTTCAAAGCGAAGCGCGGTAACCGAAGACTCTGAATTTCCAATTTCTGCTATTTTTTGTCCTGCCTTAACTTTTTGCTTTTCTTTTACAAGTAATTTCGAGTTATGTGCATAAGCACTTAGATAATCATCATTATGTTTCAAAATGATTAAATTACCGTACCCTCGAAGCGCGTTACCCGCATACACCACCGTTCCTTGTGCAGCGGCTAAAACTGAAGCCCCCATTTTATTAGTAATTTGTAAGCCTTTATAGCCGTTTTCCTTATTAGAAAAGCGTTTGGTAATTTTGCCCTTTGCTGGCCAAAACCACGCTAATTTACCGCTCGATAACTGCTTTTGGTTACTAACTTTATTACTGGCTTGTTTTTGAACATACTCTCGTTTTTTTGGCTGATCAAGTCCTTTCTTTAATTTTTTGTTATTATTTTGTGTGTTTTTTCTAGACTTTTTACTCAAATTCGTATATTTTTTTGAGCCTTTTGTTTTTTTGCTCGTGGATATCAGGGATATTGACTGGCCGGGGTATATAACATAAGGGCTTGAAATTAAATTATTTTCAGCAATTTCTCTAAAATCCTTCCCTGCGCTAAACGCGATAGAATAAAGCGTATCGCCTTTTTGTACTGTGTATTTGCCACCCGCAATGTTAATTAAATGATTTGAGAAATTAACATTATTATTTAAACTACTAACAGGAGCCGGAACGTGGCGAGATGAACAACCAAAGAGAAAAACACTAATGAACAAAGCAACATAAAGTATAAATTGTTTATTCATCGTACTTTTCTCCATGTTTAAATAACGCTATTTTATGTAGCTTAACGCAATAAAAAGTACGCAACAGCAATTAATACCACTAATGCCCAGCCAAGCACTTCAATATATTGACGTAATTTTTTCTCCATTTGCGCTCCACCCCATTTCATAAGCGCTGCAACCAGAAAAAATCGGGCGCCGCGCCCAATTGCTGAAGCGATTAAAAAGGGGAAAAATGCCATCTGTAAAACGCCAGCACCAATTGTAAATACTTTATAAGGTATGGGTGAAAAGCCAGCTAAAAATACCACCCAAACGCCATACTCTTTAAACCAATTTAACGCTACATCAAACTTTTCTTGCCAATGCATTTGTGCAATTAGCGGCTCTACAACAGGTTCAAAAAGCCAAAACCCAAGTAAATAACCAATTACACCGCCCAAGACAGAAGCAATGGTAGTAAAGCTTGCAAAACGCCACGCCTTGCTAGGTTGTGCCAGCGACATTGGCGCTAACATTACATCTGGTGGGATTGGAAAAAAAACAGACTCAGCAAAACTCATTCCTGCTAAATAACGCTCCGCATGACGGTGCTTTGCCCATACAAGGGCCATATCGTACAACTTAGTAAACAACTTCAAAGTGAATTCCTATTCAATATCACCAGGTACCAAAGGTACAAATCTTACTGGTGCAATAACATGTTCTGTAAAGCTTTCGCCCTTTCGAATAACCATTGTTAACTTTTGCTCAACTTCACCAATCGGCGCTAATAATACACCGCCATCGGCTAATTGACTTAACAAGTCTTGAGGTAAGGTAGCAGCCGCAGCCGTAACAATAATACCGTTAAATGGTGCTTGAGATTGCCAACCTTGCCAGCCATCTCCATGTTTCATTGTTACATTGTATAAATCAAGCTGCTGCAAGCGACGTTTTGCTTGCCATTGCAGTGCTTTAATACGCTCTACCGAGTAAACCTTAGTAAAGGTTTTAGCAAGCACCGCTGTTTGATAGCCAGAGCCCGTGCCAATTTCTAATACTTTATCGCGCACACCCGCAAGTCTTAGTAGCTCAGTCATACGGGCAACAATATAGGGCTGTGAAATAGTTTGTCCTTGACCTATAGGTAGTGCAGTATTTTCATAAGCTTTATGTTGCAACACATCATCAATAAATAAATGACGCGGTATATTTGCAATAGCATCAAGTACACCTTGATCCTCAACGCCTTCACGTTTAAGTAAATCTGATAATACTTTCGCGCTGCGTGTGTAATTAGCGAGCACGGTTTATTTCCAAATCAGATAACCAGTTTCCAAGGGCATTTATGCTGTCGTGCGCTGTCATATCTACACTTAAAGGTGTTACAGATGCAAAGCCATTATTAATTGCATAAAAGTCTGTTCCTTCGCCTGCATCACTCTCTGTGCCAAGCGAGCCATACCAATAGATACTTCGTCCCCATGGATCGGTTTGCTTGGTCATGGTTTCGGCTTTATGCCGAGCACCTAAACGCGTAACCTGCACACCTTTTAACTCGCTTAGCGGAACATCGGGCACGTTAATATTAATGATTTGATCTTTTGGTAATGGGTGCGATGCAAGCTCTTTAATAATATTGACGGTGACGGCTGCAGCTGTTTCGAAGTGCTCGCCATGGTGTGAGCAAAGTGAAACCGCAATTGCAGGCAACCCTAAATGACGCCCCTCAGTAGCAGCGGCAACGGTGCCAGAGTAAAGCGTATCGTCACCTAAGTTAGCACCATGGTTAATACCTGCCACTACTAAGTCTGGTTTTTCTGAAACCAATTGATTAACACCTAAATGCACACAATCAGTAGGTGTACCATTGACCGATATAAATCCGTTTTCTAGCGGTGTTGCCCGCAATGGGTTCATTAATGTTAGCGAGTTACTCGCACCACTGCAATTACGGTCTGGAGCCACCAAAGTGACGTCTGCAATTTGCGTAAGTGCGTTATATAAAACCGCTATGCCTTTAGCATTAACGCCATCATCATTACTTAACAGTATTTTCATTTATGCCATCATCCTTTTCTTTTCGCTCTTTGGGACTTGCATCTTTATAGTCCACCAGCTCACGTAATAACGCGGTGGCAAAACACCCTTTGGGTAAACCAAAACTGAGCTTAAGAGTCGTGTCATCTAGCGTTTCTACAGATAAACTATCAGGAATTAAACGCAACATTCTGCGCTCATTTTTAAGCCCTAACTCACCTAAGCCATCGCACCATGCTTGATACGGTTTAAGCCATATTTTTTCTTGCTCAGTTAACCCTTTATCACTTTTACCAGCCATTGGTGCCGACATAACTATATCGCCAGAAGCTAAACGTTCTATGTTTTCGTCATTAATCGCATCTTCAAAAAACGCATTGCTACCACTGAGCATAAACACTTCGCGATGCATCGTTTTAGCCAGGCCATGCTCTTTTACACGTAAACTTACAAGCTGATTAAAAATATGTGAACGCGCAGCTGAAATAATAATACCGCGTAACTTCTTATCGCGAATACGCTCGCCAGCAAACATTTTTTCGGCCATCACTAAATTATGACCATCACGACCAAAACGCTGCTCGCCAAAATAATTAGGTACACCCGCGCGAACCGCGTTTATGCGACATAATATATCAAGCGGCTCGGTTACATTACGAAGGGTAATGGTAAATTTATTGCCTTTGTGGCAACCCGTTCGTAGCTTTCGCTCATGGCGCTGCTGAGATACTACAAAAATACTCTCGCTGTTCAGCTCTGTAAAATCTATGTGCTTTTTAATTGGCACTTTTACACTAAACCATTGGCTACACACACCATGGCGATCTTTCATGCCTGCATAACTTACTTCACGGGGCGATACCCCGGCCTTTTGAGCGATAACTTTAGCCACGTATTGTGTATTTTCGCCCTTTTTAACCACCTGCAAGCATACATGCTCACCACTACCAGTAAACTCAATACCCAGCTCTTCATCCACCATAAAGTCTTCAGCAATGGTTTTAAAATCAGCTTTAGAAAGTGGCGCACCGTATAAATAATTTAAGTCGCTCATGCGTTTGTTGTACTCGTAGGTTCTTTACTCATAATAACCACTGCATGACTAGAAATACCCTCTTTGCGCCCTTCAAAACCGAGCTTTTCGGTTGTGGTAGCTTTAACATTTATTTGGCTAAGATCGCAGTTTAAATCGCTGGCTAAATTTACGCGCATAGCCTGTATGTGCGGTAGCATTTTTGGTGCTTGTGCCACAATAGTTACATCGCCATTACCTAAAACATAACCTTGGTCTTTAGCTAATTTAACAACATGACGAAGCAAAATACGGCTGTCTATATTTTCATATTCGCTCGCTGTATCAGGAAAGTGCTTACCAATATCCCCCATAGCAAGTGAACCTAAAATAGCATCACATAATGCATGAATAGCTACATCGCCATCAGAATGTGCTAAAAAGCCTTGCGGGTAATCAATTTTTTCACCACAAATAGTTAACGGGCCTTCGCCGCCAAATTTATGAACGTCAAAACCATGGCCAATTCGTATCATACTGCGCTCTCGTTTTGTTGTTTATTTAATAAAAACCCCGCCAAAGCTAAGTCTTCTGGCGTGGTTATTTTAATATTATCGCTACGACCCGCTATCAGTTTTACTGGTTTGTTTACCCACTCAATAGCACTGGCTTCGTCAGTAATAGTTGCGCCATTTTGTAACGCATTTTGTAGCGCATCTTTAAGATCATTGTACTTAAAAAATTGAGGCGTGAGCGCTTGCCATAAGTCATCTCTTGGTACGGTTTGCTTTGAGTGTGTACCGCCACGTTTAATGGTATCTTTTACTTTACTGGCTAAAATCCCGCCTTCATTTGCACTAAGGCACTCATTAATCAGGCGCTCTATATCTGTTATATCTACCAGCGGGCGCGCTGCATCGTGCACTAATACCCAATCTGGTGGGTTAGGTGCTAAAAATAACAAACTATTTAGCACTGAGTCAGCTCGCTCTTTTCCACCAGTAGCTCGGACAATACGAGCATCTGTTAGTGGTAAGTCGTCAAAGTATGGATCTGTATCACTGAGGGCAACAACAATAGCTTGTAGTTGTGGTAATTGAGATAGTTTAGTTAGGGTGTGTTCTAAAATTGTTTTACCCGCTAACTGTATATATTGTTTAGGTGCATTGTGCTGCATTCTGCTGCCTACACCCGCTGCGGGTACAATCGCGACGATAGTTTGTTTATTTCTCATATTGGTTACCCGGTAAAACACGAATAAATGTTTCGTCCGGTTTAATCATTCCTAATTCGTTACGAGCACGTTCTTCAATGCCTTCAAGGCCAAGTTTTAAATCTTCTATATCGGCTTTAAGCACTTTATTACGTTTTATTAGCTTTTCGTTCGTGTCTTGGTGGGTTGCCACCGCGCCTTTTAAGCGCGAGTAGTCTTGCACACCATTTTGACCAAACCATAACCTGTATTGAACAAACAGTGCTAAGCACAGTAAGCAAACTTGAAAAACACGCATTTAACACTCCTTATTTAATAATTTAAAAATTTTAGCTTAACTAAGCTAATGGGCGTTTTATATTGCGCCAATTAGCTTAGTTAAGCTAATGGGCGTTTTATATTGCGCCAATTAATATTCCCTGCCAGTAGCATTTCACGTAATGATAATACACGCGGAATACTGCGCTTTGAAAACTGCCATTGGTGGCCACAACATGCTGCTGCTAAACTTATTTTACTCGGTTTAATTAATTGCGCATTTTGTTCTTCAAGGCTCTCGCCTAAAAAATCAAACCACCCTAGTTCGTTGCAATGCAACTTATTTTCAGACACCTGATCAATGCTGTCTATTCTAAGGTGCAACTTGTCATATTGGTTTACCACAACAGGAACAATCAGCCCCACTTTGGCATGTGCATGAAAAAAAAGTTCATTAGCTTGTTTATTTACATCGGGTGGTGTTGCTTTTTGTTTTTCAAGCCACGAGCCATTTTGTGCATCAAGCGTAAAAGGTGAATGCCCGTTTACTACAAGCGATGCAGCTCGTTCAATGTAATAAGGCAAACTTTTTAACTGCCTACGCAGCTTATCGGCATTAGGCTCAGCAACTAACCGCTGAACTTCTCGCTGATAAAATGCATTGCACAACTGCGCATAGAGCGCTTTTTGCGCATCAGTTTGCCAAATTTCAACTTGCTGCTGTTCACCAAGTGACTGATTTTTCGCGACCAATTGTTCTACTCAAAAACATTCAGATAACTGTTTTATAACACAGTACTGAATAGTTTTTAAGCATGCATAATAAATTAAGCGCTTGGCTTTTCACCTAACTTAGCTTTACCCGACTCTAAAAATTGCACAACACTGTTGCGTTTTTTACCAATCAGTAAACTGCCATCGGCTAAAAACATAAAATTTTGCCAATTACGTTTAAATACATCAAACGACGTCTCAATAATATTGTCGCGTGCCATACAAAAATACACCGTGGTATTTGCTTCCCATCCTAAAAATTCTAAAATTTCTTGAGGTGGTAAAGCATCGCCATTTTCCCAAGCAGCTTCCCAGTTAACTTCACCACTAAAGCTTTTATCTTGGCCGCACCACATACTGTCATCAAAAAAATCGGGGTGGTCAAACTCACGGCTTACCATTGTGCTCCAAAGCACCGCTGCGCGCTCGTCACTCATTGGTTTTATTTTAACTGCGTCATCGCTTGATACCGGAATATCTTTATGGCGAAAAACCCACGCCTTTTTGTAATCATCTAACGAAATATAGTTCATAATATTGGCAAATTAGTTAGCATTCAAAGTGCAAACGTAAATTATACAAGAGATCAAAACATGACTACAGCAATAAAACCACTTTCACTCAAATCAGGTTTATATCAACACTACAAAGGCCCACAGTACAAAGTTTTATATCAAGCAACCCATAGCGAAACAGACGAGCAACTAGTTATTTACCAGGCCTTGTACGGTGAATTTGGT
The DNA here is from genome assembly GCF_005886645.1 of Pseudoalteromonas sp. S408. NCBI lineage: Bacteria > Pseudomonadati > Pseudomonadota > Gammaproteobacteria > Alteromonadales > Pseudoalteromonadaceae > Pseudoalteromonas > Pseudoalteromonas sp. S408. The sequence goes on from NZ_PNDY01000001.1 coordinate 357,216, forward strand.
ATTTGGGCACGGCCACTTAGTATGTTTTTAGAAACCGTTGAAAAAGAGGGTAAAACTATACCTCGTTTTGCCTACCTTGGACCTGCAGATTAACTGTGGCATTATAAGCCCATTCAATACTGCTCAGACCAGACAAGGGTAACCCGTGCAATTTAATTCTACTGACAATTACATCGCAAGCAGCTCACTAAAACAGGCTGTAAACGCCGCCATTATGCTCGAAAAACCATTATTAATTAAAGGTGAACCAGGCACGGGTAAAACCATGCTGGCCGAAGAGCTTGCAAAAAGTTTAGATACCGAGCTTATTCAGTGGCACATTAAATCGACCACCAAAGCGCAGCAAGGTTTGTACGAATACGATGCCGTATCGCGCCTGCGCGACAGCCAACTCGGTGACGAACGCGTACACAACATTGGCAACTACATTGTTAAAGGTAAACTGTGGCAAGCGTTTAACTATGCCGAGCTTAACGGTAAACGCCCTGTACTTTTAATTGATGAAATAGATAAAGCCGACATTGAGTTTCCAAACGATTTACTACTCGAACTCGATAAAATGGAGTTTCATGTTTACGAAACCAACGAGCGCATTGTAGCCAAAGAGCGCCCTATTGTGATCATCACTTCAAACAATGAAAAAGAATTGCCCGATGCCTTTTTACGCCGCTGCTTTTTTCATTATATTGATTTTCCAAGTAGTGACGAAATGCAGCAAATTATTGACGTACACTACCCCAATGTTAAACAAGATTTAGTGCGCCAAGCGCTAGAGGTATTTTTTAACTTACGTGAAGCCAACGGCCTTAAAAAGAAGCCCTCCACCAGCGAATTACTCGATTGGTTAAAGCTTTTAATGGCAGAAGACATAGACGCAAAAACCCTACACGACAAAACCCAAAAAGGCGGTTTAATGCCAATGTTTGGCGCGCTACTTAAAAACGAGCAAGACATAAGCCTAATCGAAAAACTCGCGTTTATGAGTCGTCGCTAATATGCTGGTACAGTTTTTTTTCACGCTGCGCAAATACCGCCTGCCGGTGAGCCTGCGCGAGCTACTCGATTTAATTAACGCCTTAAAAAAAGGCGTTATATTTGCCGACGTAGACGCCTTTTACCATTTAGCGCGCACTATAATGGTAAAAGACGAAACCCATTTTGATAGGTTCGATAAAGCCTTTAGCGACTACTTTAGCGGTATTGCCGACTTAGACCTACTCGAGAGCTTAAAGCAGCAACACAATTTACCTGAAGATTGGTTGCGTAAAGAGTTTGAAAAGCACCTAAGCGATGAAGAAAAAGCCCAACTAAAAGCCATGGGCGGGCTCGACGAGCTAATGAAAACCCTAAAAGAGCGTTTAGAAGAACAGCAAAAACGCCACGCTGGTGGCAATAAATGGGTCGGCACTGGCGGCACATCGCCTTTTGGTGCCTACGGCTATAACCCAGAAGGCGTGCGTATAGGGCAAGACGGTAACCGCAATCGTCAAGCAGTAAAAGTGTGGGATAAACGCGAATACCGCAATTTAGACTCAGATCGCGAAATTGGCTCTCGTACTATTAAACTCGCCCTTAAAAAACTACGTAAATTTGCCCGTACTGGCGCAAGCGACACCCTAGATTTAAACGAGACCATTCGCGCGACAGCAAAGCAAGGCGGCATGCTAGATGTAAAAATGGCACCCGAACGTCACAATGCCGTAAAAGTATTGATGCTATTTGATATTGGCGGCTCAATGGATGACTACATTCATACCTGCGAAGAGCTATTTAGCGCCGCCCACGGTGAATTTAAACACCTAGAGTTTTACTACTTTCATAACTGTTTATACGAACACGTATGGCAAGACAATGCGCGGCGCCATTCAAACGTTATTGACACCATGACGCTGATTAATAAATTTACCAGCGACTATAAAGTGATATTCGTGGGTGATGCCACTATGGGCCCATACGAAATAGCTTATGCGGGCGGCTCGGTAGAACATTACAATGAAGAGCCCGGCAGTGCATGGTTGCAACGTATAACAAATCACTTTGATAAAGTCGCGTGGCTCAACCCACAACCCGTTGAACACTGGCCGTACTATCAATCAATTGGCTTTATAAAAGAGCTGATGGATAACAGAATGTACCCGCTGAGTTTGGATGGAATAAGTAAAGCGATAAAAGAGCTGAGTTGATACTAAGTATTAGAGTCGTATGAGGTTAAAATAACCTCCAGAACGTCAAAATAATGCTTTGAATTTTCTAAATTATTAATCCAAACATTGTTCTTACCTTAAAGGTAGACTTGTTAAGCCTGTTCGATTTCAGACTACTTATTGCATATTCAGCACCTTACGGAGATTAATGCAGCATGGCCTTAAAAAGCCACACTACTTAACTAAAAGCTATTCCTTATAAGGTTACTCGATAGATCTCATTCCTACCTTTTACACTTGATACGACGACCTCTTTAACTTCAGCATTTAATTGGCCACTATTATTACAGCCGACAAATTCAAAAGTGTAATTTATATCTATATAGGCTGTACCTATATCTGGATAAATTCCAAACGTCTTATAAAAATCAACTTTCCTTGTATCAAAATAAAAATCCCCATCTTTAGATAGAACTGGGGACTCTATATTGTCAAACCATTTTTTTGTATTAAAACCGACGCCCATTAGTTTGTTAGTATAAGTTTCTCTAGAAAAAAACCGCCCTCCGTATTGAGCTGATCGGCTAGAATAATCCATATTATCATAATCATTTATTACATAAATAGATCGATTTCTTCTTAGTTGACTCCCAAAAGCCTCCAGAGCAACCTTATCCCTTTTTGTAATACCTCTATGGTCTCTATATTTGCCTGCTCTCATCCACCCAATCGGAAGCTCTGGTGAGAACCAATGATCATACGTATTAAAAACTATATTGTCGGGTACCGCACTTAATTCTACAATATTTTTCCCTGTTACGGAGCCGCCTTTGTAAAAAACCATTAGGCCCGTTTTTTCGTCATACCCCGAAAAAGCTGCAGGTTGTGATATTTTAAATTGCTTACCATCTACATTGGATTTCATTTTTTTTCGTTTTTCTTGCCAATCATTCCATACTGACTCTTTAATAGCTTTCCTTTCCTCTGGAGATTGGGTCGCACTGTTTCCAACATATTTAGTTATAGCGTCATAAGATTGAGAGCAATATCCAACTGTACCAGAGTATATATCGTTAGCAGAAGGCTCTTCAGATGCTAGTAAAATAGACTCTAAACCGGTACTTTTACAACCGCCAAAAAAAAGAGTTGATGTAATAAGTGCCAGTAAATAGTTTTTTTTCATTATAATTATTCCTTTATAAAATATTTAAGTCGTTAAGAGGTCTAAAAATCGTGCAATTATATCTTTCTATACAGTGTTGTAGAAAAATATAAAACCCATCCACGGCGCAAAAACCTGCTTCTTTAGAATTAAAAACCACTTAACAATCAATATTATATAGAGAACAACCTACAATTCAATTATTAATACAGATAACCTCACCAATATCTAATGGGTGAACTCCATTGATATTGTGCGCGATAATGAATTAAAGTTATATATTTCGAGAGATAGCCATAATACTTTTAGTCACCATACTCAGAGAAAAATAAAAGAGGCGTTTGACTTACAAATCTAGATCAATTAATCGAGTTAAAATCTAATCAAAAGATAATTGATTTTCTAAAACTTGATGAATATGGGAAAAAGCCTTCAAGGATACTACAGAACATAGCTCGCATTCTTTAAAACCAAATTGAGTATAGAGCTTTTGTGCGGGCAAAAATGCCTTTGCTGTTCCAGTTTCTAAGCTTAACTTTTTGTAACCTCGCAGTGTTGCTTGCTCAATAATGTGCGTAAGTAGCTTAGCGGCTATACCTTGGCGTAAATAGTTGCTTGAGGTACGCATTGATTTAATTTCGCCATGTGTAGCATTGAGCGCTTTTAATGCGCCAACACCCGCCAAATTATTATCAATCCATAAGCTATAAAAGATTATATTGGGCTGAGTGAGTTTAGTTACATCCAGTACATGTACGCTCTCAGCAGGTGAGTGTTTTAGCATATCGTTATGATGCGCTTGTAGTAACTTTATAACGTGTGGGTTTGAAAGCTCACCTGTTCTAATATCCATTTATGCCTCATTTAAATTTTAGGCTTTAGGGCTTTAACTAATGCACTTAAGTAAAGCCCTTAAGTAAATAGCGAAATTTAAGCTGCTAGTTTCCACACAACAAAGGCAGCAGCAAAACCAACTAAATACACTAGCCCTAACCACGTTAAGCTGCGTAATAGCACGCTGTGTTTAATGGCGGGCTCTGAACGCACTAGGCTAAAGTTAAGCCATGCAAAAACGGGGGTGGTTACAAAAGCAAGCGTCATGGCAAAGGTAAGCATGGGGCCAAGGGCTGATTTAAAAAATAAAATAACGGCCATACCTGCAAGTGCTTGCAGTACAAGCCAACTATTTAAACTGTGTTTTGATTGCTTAAAACCAAGTAATTTGTGTGACTCGTTAAGTGTGCGTGCGTAGCCGTCAAGTACAGTAAGTGTGGTGCCAAACATACATAAAAAAGCAATGGCTGATACAAGCGGCCTTGCCCACTCGCCTATTGTGAGTGCGTACATATCGATAAGTTGTTTAGCAAAGGCAACGCCGCCAAGTTCTATATTGCTGCTTTGCCCGTATTGCACCAGCACGCCTAAGCTAAAAAACACTAATGCTAAGCACGCTGTTAACCAATACCCTACGTTAAAATCAAACAAGCCTTGGCTTTTAGTGACTGTTTGCTGGGCTTGTTTTTCTTTTAGCCAAAGCGAGCTAAGCGCTGATATTTCTATTGGTGCAGGCATCCAGCCCATTAACGCGACCATAAAGCTCAGCATAGCCAGCTCGTACGGTGATGGGCCAACATAATCAGCTGGCGCCATTGGGCCATTACTAAACGCAATAACCAGTGCAATAACTGTAGCTAACGTTAATAGCCCCATTATGCCTTTAGCAACGCTATCGAGCGCTTTAAAGTGCCCTAATAATAATATAGCTAAGCATACACCGAGCAATATCCAACATAGCAGCGTTACTTCTATCACTATTGGCAACGCATAATGCAGTAAACTTGCTGTGAGCAGTAATACACCAGCGGTATTTACTATGGCGGCAAGTATGTTTAGGCCTATAAAGCTATAAAAATAAACGGGCCCTTTGTTTTTATAGCCTTCTACTAAGCTATTCTTAGTGGTTAAGGTGTATTCCATACCAAAACGAAAAAAAGGATATTTTAATACGTTTACCGCCAATATAAGCCAAAAAAGTTGCCAACCAAATAATGCGCCTGCTTGAGTTGATGCAACTAAGTGTGAGCCTCCAATTGCGGCGGTGGCCATTAAAATACCCGGGCCAAGGGCGCCTATGCGAGATTTCCATATTGCTTGTGTTTGTTGCATTAATTTCTCAAATTGTGTGTGTTATGCGCTCTTTTTACTAATTTATTCAATTAATAATCTGCAAGAGCGAATAACTTACCTAAATTACAGGCAATAAAAAAGAGCCTAAAGGCTCTTTTTTATGTAACATTTTGACCGTTTATTTAAGATCCATCTCTTGGATGATCTCATGTGCTATTTCTGGTGTTGTACTAACAGGCTTTTCGTGTAAGTTTGCTTTTATTTGGCCTTTTCGATGTTTTAGTGCTGCATCGAGTTTTTTAGCTGCGCTTGCAATAGCTGGGTACATTACTTCGTTTTCCCCTTTTACTGATATTCGCGCACCTTCGTAGTTAGTGCTAATTTCTGCTTGGATTTTATGATGCTCTTTAGACAAAATCATATCGAGAGAAATAAGTGATGGAAAATGGCTCTCAATTTTAGAAAATTTTTCGTTGATGTGCTCTCTAATAGAGTCAGTAACTTCAACATGGTGACCAGAAAGATTAATTTTCATAGGGTATCCTTTTATTTGTTACCTCATAAATAGTATTGGGGGCTATTTAGATTAACACAAGGAAAAAAGAGAGATTTTTGAGGTTTATTTACTCGTTTATCTGATTTAAATCATAGGTTGCGCAAACTTTATGCAAAGCCCATAAGGTATGGGCTTTCAGACGTCTAGCGTTTAGTCTGTGTAAGAACAGCAGTAATCGGCAAAGTCTGTTACTTTTACTTTAAAGCTTACGTTAGCATCTACATTAAACGATTCGCCCGCGTTAAATGTTTTCCACTCACTCTCGCCTGGTAATAAAATATCCCACTGACCACCTAACAACTCCATGAGTTCTTTTTTACTAGTATCAAATACAAATTCACCCGGCTGCATAAAGCCTAGTGTTTTAGTTGTTCCATCGCTAAACACAACCGTACGGCTCGATACTTTACCGTCAAAATACACGTTTGCTTTTTTAACTACACTTACATTTTCAAACTGAGACATTTTAGCTCCTGCTATTAATTTAAGATTTTTGTTTATAAATTTTATCGCACTACCTTGCCTGATAGCTCACTTTCTTGCAAGAAAAGCGATACGGGGTAAGGTGAAGTTGTTTCATACAAGGCATAAAAAAACCCGCAAACATATGCGGGTTCTTAAATTGCTTAACTTACTTAATCAAAACGATTAAAAAAGTGCGTTTGCTTTACTTACAATGTTTTCTACTGTGAAGCCAAAGTGTTCAAATAGCTCGTTAGCTGGTGCAGACTCACCAAAAGTAGTCATACCCACTACTGCGCCATTTAGGCCTACGTATTTGTACCAGTAATCTGCAATACCCGCTTCTACCGCTACGCGGCGTGAAACAGAGGCTGGTAATACGCTTTCTTTGTACTCAGGCGATTGATCTTCAAACGCATCAGTACATGGCATAGATACAACACGTACCTTTTTACCTTGGCTGCGTAATTCAGTAGCTGAATCTTGTGCCAATTGCACCTCAGAGCCTGTTGCAATAATAATTAGCTCAGGGTTGCCATCACAGCTTAGAATGTAACCACCCTTTTTAACATCGCTTAATTGTTGTGCGTCACGCGCTTGTTGCTCTAAGCCTTGGCGTGTAAATATTAACGATGTAGGACCATCTTTACGTTCAATAGCTTGTTGCCATGCAATTGCCGACTCAACTTGGTCACACGGGCGCCAGTTATACAAGTTAGGCGTTAAACGCATGCTGGCAATTTGCTCTACTGGTTGGTGAGTTGGACCATCTTCACCTAGGCCGATTGAATCGTGCGTGTATACAAAAATGCTTGGTTGCTTCATTAATGCAGCCATACGCACTGCGTTGCGTGCGTACTCCATAAACATTAAGAACGTTGCACCATATGGAATAAACCCTTTATGAAGCGCAATACCGTTCATAATTGCCGACATACCAAACTCACGTACACCATAGTAAACGTAGTTTCCGCTTGCATCGTCAGCAGTTAGGCCTTTAGAGCCATCCCAAATTGTTAAGTTTGAACCTGCTAAATCGGCAGAGCCACCCATAAATTCTGGTAATAATGGACCAAATGCATTTAATGCATTTTGTGACGCTTTACGTGACGCCGGGTTTGCTGGGTTTGCTTGTAACTCTTCAATATACGCTTGAGACTTTTCAGCCCAATCCGCAGGTAAATCTGAATTTGTACGGCGTTTGTATTCAGCGGCAAGCTCTGGGTGTGCTTTTGCATAGGCTGCAAACTTTTCGTCCCAGCTTGATTCAAGCTCTTGGCCTTTAGCTTTTCCATCCCACTGTGCGTAAATGTCTTCAGGGATTTCAAAGGCATCGCCCGTCCAACCTAAAAACTCACGAGACGCTTTAATTTCGTCATCGCCAAGTGGTGCACCGTGACAGTCGTGGCTACCTGATTTATTAGGCGAACCGTAACCAATAATTGTTTTACAACAAATTAGCGTTGGTTTATCAGTAACGCTTTTTGCTTCTGCTATCGCAGCACTTACCGCATCGCTGTCGTGACCATCAACGCCGCTTATTACGTGCCAACCATACGCTTTAAAACGTGCTGGTGTGTCATCGCTAAACCAACCTTCAACTTCACCATCAATAGAAATACCGTTGTCGTCCCAAAAAGCAACTAACTTACCTAGGCCTAATGTGCCGGCAAGTGAACAGGCTTCATGCGAAATACCTTCCATTAAACAACCGTCGCCCATAAATGCGTAGGTATGGTGATCGACAATATCGTGCCCTTCACGGTTAAATTGTGCCGCAAGCGCTTTTTCAGCAATTGCCATACCTACCGCATTTGTGATCCCTTGACCTAATGGGCCCGTAGTAGTCTCGATACCTGGCGCATAACCATATTCTGGGTGACCTGGTGTTTTAGAGTGCATTTGACGGAAGTTTTTAATTTCGTCCAGCGGTAAATCATAACCACTTAAGTGCAATAAAGAATAGATAAGCATTGAACCGTGGCCGTTTGAAAGAATAAATCGATCTCGGTCTGCCCACTCTGGATTTGATGGATTATGTTTTAGATAATCGCGCCATAATACTTCTGCGATATCAGCCATGCCCATAGGGGCTCCAGGGTGACCAGATTTGGCCTTTTGTACTGCGTCCATTGACAAGACGCGAATAGCATTTGCAAGTTCTTTGCGAGATGGCATGAATTCTCCTACCTTATATATGTATTTGCGCGGGTATTTATGTGTTCGTTTATGTACTCAAATTATATGAGCACTGTTATAGCGACCATTCTTACTTATTGTGGGGGCTGTGTGCAATTAAAAACCCTATAAAAATGAGGTATTATGAATATTTTTTAAGACCATAATGTCATAACTAATTTTATTTAGACGTCTAGGCGTAAAAACACTATGCAAGGTGTTTTGTTTTAGATAAAATACGCCCCTTAATTTTTTAGCGCTAATACCGACGTTTGTGAAGCGCAATATTTGTGAGCAGAAATACAATGGCAAAACATTTATTTACTTCTGAATCTGTTTCTGAAGGTCATCCGGATAAAATCGCCGACCAAATCTCTGATGCGGTTCTTGATGCAATCCTAGAGCAAGACTCTCATGCCCGCGTTGCGTGCGAAACATACGTGAAAACTGGTATGGTTATGGTTGGTGGTGAAATCACGACTAGCGCATGGGTTGATATAGAAGAGATTACACGTAAAACAGTACGTGAAATTGGCTACACGCATTCAGACATGGGTTTTGATGCAGACTCGTGTGCAATTTTAAACACCATTGGTAAACAGTCTCCAGACATTAACCAAGGTGTTGATCGCACTAGCCCAGAAGAACAAGGCGCTGGTGACCAAGGTTTAATGTTTGGTTATGCATGTAACGAAACCGAAGTGTTAATGCCTGCACCTATCACGTATTCTCACCGTTTAGTTCAACGTCAAGCGCAAGTACGTAAAAGCGGCGAGCTTAACTGGTTACGTCCAGATGCAAAATCTCAAGTTACTTTTGCATACGAAAATGGCAAGCCAGTTGGTATTGACGCAGTTGTTCTGTCAACTCAGCACAGCGAAGATATCTCACAAAATGACTTAGTTGAAGCAGTGATGGAAACAATCATCAAGCCAGTACTTCCTGCTGAACTAATCACAAGCGCAACTAAATTTTTCATTAACCCAACAGGTCGCTTTGTAATTGGTGGACCAATGGGTGATTGTGGTTTAACTGGTCGTAAAATCATCGTTGATACATACGGCGGCATGGCCCGTCATGGTGGTGGTGCTTTCTCTGGTAAAGATCCATCAAAAGTTGACCGCTCAGCTGCATACGCTGCACGTTACGTGGCTAAAAACGTAGTAGCTGCTGGCCTTGCTGATAAGTGTGAATTACAAGTGTCTTACGCTATTGGTGTTGCAGAGCCTACTTCAATCAGTGTTGAAACGTTTGGAACTGGTAAGTTAGAAGAAGCACGTTTAATCGAACTAATTCGCGAGCACTTTGACTTACGCCCATACGGCTTAATTCAAATGCTTGATTTAGAGCGCCCTATCTACCTTCCTACTGCAGCTTACGGCCATTTTGGCCGTGACGAATTCCCGTGGGAACGCACAGATAAAGCTGAAGCACTTCGCGCAGCTTCAGGTCTTTAAGAGCAAAGCAATAAAAAAACGGTCCTTTTAAGGGCCGTTTTTTATAGCTTCTTATTTTGTTTAACACTGCTAATTTATGGTTATACAAATAACTATTAATTGGTCCTCGAACTTTTTTATACTTTAGGTATATACTCATTAAATTATAAAGCTTTAGGGATATTTAAATGACCGATAATTTTCGCGTTATGTTTGCTGGACTCGCTGATAACGTTGACACAAAAACAGCGTGTACAAACCTAGCGGCAAAACTAAAGATCTCAGAAGAAAAAGTAGCCTTATTTTTTAATGGTAAGCCTTTATTTGCGCCTAGCGATAAAAACAAAGCGTTAAAACAAGCTAAGCTACTTGTGGGTTTGGGCATTAAAAGTAAACTTCAAGCGGTATCAACAAGTACAGAAAAAGCCACTCAAACGGTAAGTGATAGCCAGCGAGATGAACGCATTTTTGATGCGTTAGACTACATAACTAGCAGCTTAATTAGGTTAGAAGAAAAACTCGAAGACTTAGAACAGCGCCTACCCGAAAACCAAACAAAAAACCCTGAAGTAGATGAAGACGAATGGCAAGATGAAGAGCTATTGCTTGAAGATGAGCTAATAACTCAGCCTAAAAAACGCAGTAATGCATTGCTTTATTCGTTAATTGCTACGGTTGTTACGTTGCTTATTATACTTGCGGTGTACTTGGCATTTCCTGATCTGGTTTCTTTTTAACTAAGTAGTAAGTTTAAAAAATGAGCGAATCACGCGCCCAAATAAGAAAATCTATTCGCGAATTACGTAATAATCTGTCTAGTGAACAGCAAAATTTAGCATCTCAATCATTAAGTATGAATTTTATTCAATACTTAAAATCAAAAAAAACAGCTGAAAGTCAGCATATCGCCATTTATTTAAGTAATGACGGAGAACTTGGTACCTCCTTGTTAATTAAAGAATTATGGAACTTAAATCACGTTATTTACCTACCAGTAATACACCCATTTAATGGCGCCACCTTATTGTTTCAGCGCTATGAGAAAAACTCACCCATGAGGGCAAATCGCTATGGTATCTTTGAACCTAAGCTAAATTGCAGTCAAATATGCCCTTTACCCAAGCTTGACTACTTACTTATGCCGTTAGTTGCATTCGATAACCAAGGTAATCGCTTAGGAATGGGGGGTGGGTTTTACGATAGAACGTTGGCTCGTTTACATGATGAAAACTGGCAAAAACCGCAACTTATAGGCCTTGCACATGAGTGCCAAAAAGTTGATTTATTACCAGTAGAATCATGGGACGTACCACTTAAAACTATAATAACACCGAGCAAAAATTACTGCTGGTGATGTGATTATTCACATGCTTACAGCACACGTTTGACATACAAGAGCACAAAATAATGACACAAGATGAATTAAAAAAAGCAGCCGCATGGGCTGCACTCGAGTTTGTAAAAGAAAACACCATAGTAGGTGTAGGCACAGGCTCAACCGTTAATCACTTTATTGATGCCCTTGGCACCGTTAAAGATACCTTGGTAGGCGCTGTATCAAGCTCTGAAGCCTCAACTGCACGTTTAAAAGAACTCGGCATTGAAGTATTTGAGCTAAACGAGGTAGATACACTCGATGTTTACGTCGATGGCGCGGATGAAATTAACGCCCTAAACGAAATGATCAAAGGCGGTGGTGCAGCACTTACCCGTGAAAAAATTGTGGCTGCAGTTGCTAAGCAGTTTGTGTGTATTGTTGACGACACAAAACTAGTAGACACATTGGGTGACTTCCCACTTCCAGTTGAAGTTATTCCAATGGCGCGCAGTTACGTAGCACGTGAATTATTGAAATTAGGCGGCGATCCAGTCTATCGCCAAGGTGTAGTTACCGATAACGGTAACGTTATTTTAGACGTATATAATTTAAACATTACCAATGCTAAACAACTTGAAACAGATATAAATCAAATTGTTGGCGTAGTTACCAATGGCCTATTTGCGATGCGTGGTGCTGATAAAGTAATTATCGGCACTAAAAATGGGCCTCAAATTAAATAGGATGAGGTTATGAGTAAGGTATCGTTAGCAAAAGACAAAATTAAAATTCTCTTGCTTGAAGGTGTGCACCAAAGCGCAGTTGAAACGCTAAAACGAAATGGTTACAGCAATATAGACTACGTTAAAACATCGCTGCCTGAAGACGAGCTAAAAGAGCGTATAAAAGACGCGCACTTTGTAGGTCTGCGTTCTCGTACTCATATTAATGAAGCTGTTTTAAATGCAGCGGAAAAGCTAATTGCTATAGGCTGTTTTTGTATTGGTACTAACCAAGTTGACTTAAATAGTGCTCGCCAGCGTGGTATTGCAGTATTTAACGCCCCATTTTCTAATACTCGCTCTGTTGCAGAGCTAGTACTTGGCGAAATTTTGCTTTTACTACGCGGGATCCCTGAGCGCAATGCTGCTGCCCACCGTGGTGAGTGGTTAAAAACAGCAACAGGCTCGTTTGAAGCTCGTGGTAAAACCTTGGGTATTATTGGCTATGGCCATATTGGTACGCAACTCGGTATCATGGCTGAAAACATTGGTATGAACGTCGAGTTTTACGACATTGAAGATAAGCTAACACTCGGTAATGCAAAACAAGTGCATAACTTGACTCAGCTACTTCAGCGATCTGACGTAATTAGTTTGCATGTGCCAGAAACACCGCAAACTAAAAACTTAATTGGTTCAGCTGAACTTGCAGTAATGAAACAAGGCGCTATTTTAATTAACGCCTCGCGCGGCACGGTAGTTGATATTGACGCCCTTGCAGAAGCACTTACTGAGAAAAAGCTAAGCGGTGCAGCAATCGATGTTTTCCCTGTTGAACCTAAATCTAACGATGAAGAATTTATCTCGCCACTACGTGATTTTGATAACGTTATTTTAACCCCGCATATTGGTGGTTCAACACAAGAAGCCCAAGAAAATATTGGTATTGAAGTGGCAGGTAAATTAGCTAAATATTCAGATAACGGCTCAACAATTACGGCTGTTAACTTCCCTGAGGTATCTCTGCCAGAGCTTGCTAACCGCAGCCGCTTATTACACGTTCATCACAACCGCCCTGGTGTACTTACGCAAATTAACCAAGCGTTTGCGCAGCACGGTATCAATATAGCGGCTCAGTACTTACAAACTGATGAAGCAATTGGCTACGTGGTTATTGACGTTGATACCGACCACTCTGAAGTAGCACTAAAAGAGCTAAGTGCGGTTGAGGGAACAATTAGAGCGCGTATTCTTCACTAAACATTATCTATAATAAAAGCCGCATTTGATTAAACAAGTGCGGCTTTTTAAATTATGATTTAACAACTTATCGTGATTAGTCGCCCTTAACTTCTAAATTTATAAACTTAACCAGTTCTTCTGGCTTACCAGCTAGCATCATTAACTGCTGGTTAACTTCCATCATAGTTTGGCCTTCAGGTAGCTTTGCTGAAACAGTTAACGAATTTAAACCGCTGGCAAAGCTTGTTAACGCACTAGCAATTTCTTCCGTAATAGGCGCTTGCTCTAACTGCTGGGCTAGCATTGTTTGCATTTGCTCAATAGTCATACCTTGCTTTGAAAGCTCACTTTCAAATAACTCTTTAAGTTTCCCTTGGTTATTTATGACAAAGCTTGCGTTACGTGGTTCAAGTTTGCTCATTGCTTGCATCATACGTGTTTGTTGTTGCAGCTGCTGCTCATAAGTTAGAGGGGTATCGCCCGCTTGCTTTTGCTCTTTGCTCATAGCAAGCGACGTATCCATAAGCGGTTTAGAATTAGCTAATCCTATATCCATATTAAAACTAATCACATCTTTAGCATTGAGCTTAACAACCATATCGCTCTCACCCGACTCTTCATTATAATCTAAAGATGAATGCAGGTTGTAACTTGCTGACGCTAATATTGCGTTTGTGTCAGCTGGCAGTGTGGCAATAAAGTCTTTACTCAGTGTCAGATTTTTTACATCAAGCGATGTATGCGGTGAAATTTTATCAGTTTCGTAGCCTTTAACTTCAATACTTTGAACGTTGGCAACACTCTCGCCCTCAGGGCTTATTACTTCCATGTTTGTAATTTCAACACTTTTTGAAATAACACTTGCTGATAAGCCAGCATATTTAAATGTTGCACCCGTTTGCTCACTCACCATGGCCAGCTGCTTGTCTACTTCAGCACGAACCTCTTGGGTTGCAACATAGTTAGCATAGCTAACGCCGCCAACACCTGCGGCAATAATCGCTGCTGCTATTATTAATTTTTTCATGTTATTTCCTTATTTTATTTTTTATAAAAATTGTACTTGCTTAAGAGTAACATTGCATAGCAACCGCTGTAAGCGTTAATTAATTAGGCTCAATAACTCATGTACCGTTTTTACTGGAGTTATTTTAGCGCCTAAGCCTTCCATTGATTTATGGTAATTACGAAACGGGATAAATATTTCTGTAAAGCCATGCTGCGCAGCTTCTTTGACTCGAGGTACACCGCTGTCTATTGGGCGGACATCGCCATTTAAGCTAAGCTCGCCCATAATACACGTTGTGCGTGGTACAACAAATTCATTCAAGCTACTAAGCAGTGCGGTAACGAGCGCTAAATCTATGCAAGTTTCTGACTCATCAATTTTTAAACCACCTACAATATTAAAAAAGGTGTCATGAAATATTTTAGTTTTTGTATGCTTGCGTAAAATACCGGTAAGCATTTTTATTCGGTTCATATTTAAACCCACACAGACGCGCTGTGGAAATTCAGCTTCGGTTTCTGTTGTTAAGCATTGTATTTCTAGTAATAAATTACGATTACCTTTACGGATACAGGTAATAGACGAACCCGGAGAGTCAGTTGTCGACCCCGACAAAAATATCTCGCTTGGGTTGTCTACACTTAACATTCCGCGTTCACACATTTTAAAAATACCGACCGTATCAATATCACCAAAACGGTTTTTATTGGCACGTAAGGTACGAATTTGTCCATCATTAGTGTCTATGTGTAATAGCGCGTCAACAATGTGTACTAAGGTTTGCGGGCCTGCTATTTCATTGTTTTTATTCACATGAGCAATAATAAACATAGTCACGTCATTTTGCTTACAATACTGGGTAAGCGCTTGAGCTGCGCTTTTAACTTGTGAAGGTGAGCCCGGACTACCATTTGCTGTATCGGTAACAACAGCCTGAATAGAGTCAATAACTGCAAACTTAATTTTATTTTTATCGAGCTCTTCAATAATGGTTTCAACGCTAGTTTCTGAGAGTAAATAAAGCTCGTCGGCGTCATAGTCTAGCTTTAAGCGGTTAACGCGATTTTTAAACTGCGACAAAGACTCTTCTGCTGTACAGTATAGAGATGGCATACGCTTTGACATTCTTGCGACTAAGTCAGATAAAAGCGTTGTTTTACCCGCACCCGGATCGCCCGAAATAATATTTACCGAGCCCGTAGTAACACCACCACTTAACACACGATCCAGCTCGCCTATATCAGTGAGTTGTTTTTCGGCTTCAACGGTCGCAATATCATTAATTTTTTTAGAACCACCACCAACTCCGCCGGCATAGCCGCCAACACTTGCTCTTGCTGCAGTTTTTTTGCTTTGCCCTGCTGAGGGTTTAAATTCAGCTAATGTGTTCCAAGCACCGCAGCGACATTGTCCCTGCCAACGTTGGTAATTCATGCCACACTCTGTACAAACAAACTCTACTTTTGCCGCTTTAGCCATTAATAACCTTATTTATTAATCATTGAATTTAAAAATACGTATTGTTTTGTTGTTATTTTGCCATTTCACCTATTTACATAGCAACATAGCTTGCCTGTGGAAATTTCTTAAGCCACAATCATTACCTAATTAACTGTTTTGCTTTTATATATCTTAGGGCACAGTTTTTGCTTTAAAATTGAATAAAAGTAACTTGCCAATAAAATGGCGCATAACACATAATAACAAAGACTAAATTGTAGTTACTCAAAAAATCGTACCTATATTAATAACATAGCATGATTTACGTTTATTGAATTTCTAATAAATGGATTTAATAGTATACCTACTTTTCAAAGAGACGGTGATGGTTTTATAAATGGCTGATGACATCATGCTCAAACACGAGTCCCTCGTGAATGAGCTAAAACAATATTTAGGCAACGCTAAGTTTGACCTAATTTTTAAATCAAAAACAGCAGAGCTTACAAAGCCTGAGCAGTTTTTGATTAAAATGGAAATGTCGCGCCTTTCTCAGCCTGTTGCGCGCTTTATCGATCTACGTGGTTTAGTTACAGGGCAAGTAAAACCTTACGAACACAACGGTAAACAGCACTTTATGGATGAAACGGCTATTGAAGTGTTTGAAAATGCTCTAAAACAGCATGGCGAATACACGCTTGCCGTCTATGAAGCGGTTATGAATACGGAAAATAATCACCGTGTAATGCAAAAAGAAGCCGCCGAAAAAGGGAATAAGCAAGAGCAAGAAGATTTACTAAATACCAATGTAATAAAGTTTGCATCTTACGAAAGCCGCGCAGAAGAAAGAATGAATTATTCAATTAAAGTAACAATTGAATATAACGATAACAAAAATATTAAGGCAAGTACCTCTGATATCTCTTTGAGTGGCTGTAAAATTAAGCTTGCAAAGCGAAATATAATTAGAAAAGGCCAACTAATAGCAATGCGTTTGGTGGGCCTAGAGCAAGACTTTGAACTAGGTTTAAAAAATGGTATTCAATATGAAGTGGTTGCCGTTGAGAATATTTCACGTGAATTCAACCATATTCGCTTAAAGCGAACTTATGTTGAGAATAATGAAGCCTTTGATAACTTTTTAGAAAGCTTTATCCACGGAAATAAACGCCGCTACAAAGTTAATTTAGATAACACGCTTGATGCCGTTGTATCTAAGGGGTATGAGCAATATTACATACCTCGAGTTACTTCGTTGTATGTGTTTTTGAGTAAAAAAGATGACCTGTATTATCCTAGCTTAAGCTTAACCACTGAAAACAATATTTTTATTCAGCGTTATTTTACCGATGAAAAAAGTGTACCTTGTTTATATAACATACTTAACCACAAACGTGTGTCGGAACTATTAACACAAACAACCGCAGTAAAAGAAGATTACCTGTATACATTTACTCACGTCTCATCAGGGAAAGTTTATTTTTACTCTGCAACACGAACCGAACTTAATAAAAACCCAAAACTTCGTGATTTATTCTTGGGATTTGGTAGCCAAAAAGAAAGCTGGCAGTGTTTTAAAATTCAAATAATGCCAAGTCATCCTGATGATGCATACATACCGCTTTCACTGCCTAACTCTGCGGGCAGTAATATTGAAAAACTCAATAAGCCGCCCTCCCCACGTGTTGAAGGACTAGTAAAAGACGTAAAATATATTGTGGTGCTAACCAGTATAGGTAACAGTGTTGAGCAAGCTCATTATAAAGCGCGAACTTACGATAAGGCACTTGTTAATCAGCTTAAGCTTTTTGGTCATGCAAAGCATAAAACAGCTCCCTATTTAGACATTGTTGCGCTCGAGTATGTAAATTTACGTTCTCATAAGCGCTATTTATATAAAACCGACGTTAAATTGCATATAAATGATACGGTGCTTAACGGGCATACTCGTGATTTTTCAGTTATGGGACTGCAGCTAGAGTGCGATCAGCCTGTTAACTTTAAAAAAGGCGATATCGTCCTTTTAACATTTCCTGAGTTACAAAAAATAACTAAAAAACATAAATTGGGCGAGCTCAAATATGAAGTTATGGCCATTAGTAAATCACTGACCACCGTTAATTTAAAAGCAAATAGAGTGGCTGATTTACCTCATGCAGGCGTTAGCTTTTTTACGCAGTTAATTGAAAATAACAAAAATAAATTAAAAGTAAGCGAAGAAGCGCCTAAAATAGAAGGGCTTTCAACCGCATTAAGAAACATGGTCACTAAAAGTGTTTGCCAATTCCCGCTGTATTTACATAAAGAAGCGGCACATTTTAAAGTGGGCGCAATTGGCTACGGTCTTTATTCAAACCCGCTGCATGTACTTTTGCAAAACTTTGGCTTACTTAGTAATAAAACAGATGTATCGAGTATATTAACAGACGAGCAAATTTTAAATGTGATCACCCCAAATATAAAAGATCGCAGCAGGCAAGACCCACCGCTTGCGTTTACGCTCGCAATCAATTTTGATCCCCGTAAAGATAAAGCCACCGATGCAATCCAAAGTCAGTGCATACTCGGTGAAGATTACAGCAGTTTTAACGAACAAATTAGCAAAGGGATTAAATCCGAAATTATATTTGTTATGCGTTTATATATTTCACGTACCGGTCGCCCAGATACAGACTACCTCTCTAACGAGCTTAGCTATGTTAGCCAATACGCTCTGCATAAAGCCAAAGAGTTAGAAGAAGCTTTATGGTCTGTAACAGGTGTAGGTGATGTGGTTGATATTACCGAAGAAGCGTTGAGCCATTTTGAGTTCGATCAACAAAAGGTTGACCAAATGGGACGCAGGAAACTGATTTGGTTAAACCGCTCTCGCTAAGCGGTTTAACAGTCACTATTACTTTTTACCTAGCGGAATAGCTAACATATAAAGTAACTGTAATAACGAGCCTTTACAAATAGCGGCTTGCGCTTGTCCAACAACCTTAGGTTTACCATGTACTGCAACACCAAGGCCAGCTTTTGCCATCATAACAAGGTCGTTAGCGCCATCGCCAATCGCCACGGTTTGTGTTGTTTTGAGACCTAACTTAGCCTGCAAGGACTCTAAAATAATTGCCTTTTGCTGTGCATCTACAATAGTACCTAACACTTTACCTGTTAGCTTATCGTCTTCGAATTCAAGCACATTTGCATGTACTTCGTCTAAATCAATAAGCTGCTGAACACGCTCTGCAAATGGTACAAAACCACCAGAGGCAATAGCTAAATACCAATTGTGATGTTTTAATACTTGGCATAAAGCTTTTATGCCTGGCATAAGTGGTAAGGTACTTTTTAACTCATCTATAAGGCTTTTTTCAATACCTTTAAGCTTAGCGACTCGTTGATTTAAGCTTTCACTAAAATCAAGTTTACCCGCCATGGCAAGTGCAGTTACGGATGCTACATCATCATAAACATTTGCTAAGCGCCCTATTTCATCGATGCATTCAATAGTAATCGCTGTTGAATCCATATCCATCACTAGCAAGCCTGGCTCGTATAGGTTAGGCGGGGTATTAATTTGTACTAGTTGACATTCTAGTGTTTCTGAAAACGCTTTAAGCGTTAGTGGGTTGATAGATTGCATTGTATTTTGGGTATAAAAGCACAGTGCTGGTGATAACCCTAAGTCAGGTTGGTATTGGCAAAGCGCAGTAACCGTTTGCCCATGGTGAGCTAAAAACTGAATGAATGTATCTATACTCGTTGCATTAAAATCACCTGCAAACGCAATGCTAAATAACCCGTCTTGTGTATTTGGTACACCGTCAAACAGCGTAAAAACCCCATTTTTATGAGCAAACCATTGGTTAAGCGTTAACATTGATAATGATTGCTGTGAAATAAGCTGTGCCATGCTGATTTGCGACATGGGATCTCCGTGTTTATTTTTATTTACCTGATTTAAAAAAGTTGATGAAAATAGTGCTAAATTCGCCATCAGGGTCAGTTTAAGGTTATAGTAGTAGTTGTAACATCAAATCAAAATTCTGTCAGCAGCATATACGGTGACTATGAAAAATAACCATCTAAAAAATCCAATATCAGCATCACAAAAAAAGCGACTCTTGCGGTTATTGCTAGCTGCGGGCTGTTTTGTATTGCTTAGCTGGGTTGGTGTAAATAGTAGCTTTCAAAGTCATCAATTGTTGTACGATAGCGCCGATAACACGGCAAAAAGTTTAACCCAATTTATGGCATTAAATGTTAAAACGCCACTGATAGAAAAAAACAAACCCGAACTAAATGCGATATGTAACGATATAGCTAAAGACGAATTTGTACTTTCGGCTACCATTTATGATCATCAGGGCATTTTAGTTGCCAGTAGCGATAATTGGCAGTCGCACCACATTTTAGGTCAACTTCCAGAGTCGACTCCAGGAATAAGTAAACTAAAAACCCCTTTTGTAGAGCCTGTTATAAGTGATGATGACCGTCCTATTGGCTTTGTGTCTGTAACGTATCTAACGCGTGCAGCTATATCGAACAGCCACAGTCATTTTCACGATTTAGGTAGGCAAGTTTTATTAATGCTGGTTATTGCGTGTATTTTTACATGGCAATTAGGGCGTGGTTTAAAACGTTGGCAGGTAAACCGCTATATGCAAAAAACCTCTGAGCAAGATTTATAAAGCGCTTTAGCAAGTGCCTTTTTATCACTAATTTGTTTTAAACCACATAGTACGTTGAACACATTTGGAATGTGTAGCGGCGTATTAATTTCACCTTGATGCCCACTCAGTGGCATTGAGGGCGAGTCGGTTTCGAGCACTAAATGTTGTGGCTCAATTTGAGCAATAACATTACGGGTTTTTAATGCGCGCTCGTAAGTTATAATCCCACCTACACCTAGTTTAAAGCCCTGTTGAATATAATAGTGCGCTTGCTGTAGTGACCCCGAAAACGCATGTATCACCCCACCATATTTTGGCTTACAACGTTTAAACGATTGCGCAATTAAATCATGGCTTTGCCTATGGTGGATAATAAGTGGCAAATTTAGCTCATTAGCAATCGTTATTTGCTGCTCAAATAACCACGTTTGCTTTGTAAGGGCTTCAATGCTTCTATCAAGCCCACACTCACCTATTGCCACCAGCTGGTTAATGTTTGCTTTTGCAAAATCAAACAGCTGCGCAAGATGAGACTCTTTATGATCAGCTAAAAAGTAAGGATGAAGCCCTGCGGCTATATGCACGTGTGGGTATTTACTTTTAAACTCAATTAACTGTTTAGATTGCGCCAAACTAATACCTGGCACAATAAAGCGCTCAACGCCCTTTGCCACACACGCTTTTATAAGTGATTCGCGCTCTGCGTCAAACTCAGTAAAATCAAGGTGGCAGTGGGAGTCTATAAATTTCATAGCGTAAACCGCTTAAGGGTTTAAGCGTGTTATTTGCCAGCTATTATCATCCTGGCGCTGGTACATAAAGCGGTCGTGTAGACGGTGAGCGCCGCCTTGCCAAAACTCAATTTTAGTAGGCACTACACAGTACCCCCCCCAAAAGTCTGGCAATGGGATTTCACCTTTGGCAAACTTGCTTTTCATATTCGCAAAGGTTTCCATAAGTACTTTTCGCGACGACACGGGCCTGCTTTGTGCTGAAGCCCATGCGGCTAATTGGCTTTCTTTAGGGCGCGATAAAAAGTATTTTGCCACGGCAGATGTAGGCAGCGGTTTAGCCTCGCCGTACACAATTACTTGGCGCTCCATGTGGTGCCACGGAAAATGCAACGATATTTTATTATTACTTTTTAGCTCTTGTGCTTTACGAGAGCCCGTATTAGTAAAAAACACAAACCCATTATCATCAAGGTGTTTTAACAGCACAATACGCTGCGAAGGCTGCCCTGTTTCATCAACCGTTGCCACAACCATGGCCGTTGGGTCTGGAATATTACTACCCACTGCATGCTCAAGCCACGTTTCAAATTGTTTAAATGGGTCATCTTGCAACGTATCTTCGCTTAGCGCGTCTTGTAGGTATTCACGGCGGATATCTTCGAGTTTCATAAACAAATCCTTCTCTGTTTATTAAAGCGTATGTGGGTAAGTAAGGTCAGGCAATTAATCGTTATAAGAACAAAAATAAAAGTGTTTTGTTTAATGTTAGTTTAGTGTTGGGTTTCGTTTCACTCTACCCAACCTACGGTGCTATCAGCTATCAGCTATCAGCTATCAGCTATCAGCTACAAAATTGATTAACTTACAAGAGCTCGTCAAGTAAAGCCTAAAATCACCTGCAAGTGTAGAAGTGCTGATAAAGTGAACTTCACACAGCAGACGTTCACCTAAGTAGTTTAGCCTAAGACAAGGCATCCAACCCTACTTATCCCTATGAGCATACGGTTTGTATGTAATTAGGGTAAGTCGGGGTGGATAACGCAGTATTAGGTTAAAATACGACGGTGATTACATTTGCTCCATAACTTCAATGCCTAACAAATCCAATCCTATTTTTAACGTATCTGCCACCAAATTACACAACACTAAACGGCTGTCACGAACGCTTGGCTCTACGCCTTCTTTAAGTACTGGGCAAGCTTCGTAGAATGTCATGTATAAGCTGGCTAGCTCGTATAAGTAACCACATAATACGTGCGGAGTGGCCTCAGAGATCATTAAATCAAGCACTTCTTCAAGCTGAAGTAGTTTAAGTGCGAGTGCTTTTTCTTGCGGCTCAGCGATGGCTACATCAGCATTTAGCGAAGCGGCATCGACACCTGATTTACGGAAAATACTACGTACGCGAGTATAAGCATATTGTAAGTAAGGTGCTGTAGCGCCTTCAAAGCTTAACATGCTGTCCCAGTTAAATATGTAATCACTGGTACGGTGCTTAGAAAGATCAGCATATTTAACTGCGCCAATACCTACTTTACGCGCAATTTCGCTGCGATCATGATCCGATAAACCGGATTCACGCTCAGCTAGTTTTGTTGCTGCACGGCTGATTGACTCTTCAAGTAAATCAGCAAGTTTAACAGTGCCACCTGTACGGGTTTTAAAGGGTTTACCATCGGCGCCCATCATGGTGCCAAACGGGCAAAACTCGTAGCTTGTTTCATCGCGTAAAAGGCCTGCTTTACGTGCTGTAAGCTCTACTTGGTTAAAGTGAAGGCTCTGGCGTGCATCAACAAATATTAAAATACGTTCAGCACCCAATTTATTTGAGCGGTAATCACATGCGGCTAAATCGGTGGTTGCATATAAAAAGCCACCGCCTGATTTTTGCACGATAAACGCAGATGGCTCGCCATCTTTATTTGCAAGCTCATCTAAAAACACCACTTGTGCGCCTTGCGACTCTACAGCAATGTTTTTATCTTTTAATAAGCTAATAATATCGTTAAGCTCGCTGTTGTAGGCACTTTCAGCCATAATATCAGCTTGAGTAAGCGTTACATTTAGACGTTTGTAAACTTCCTCAGAGTGCTTAACTGAGGTTGCTATAAATAATTTCCATAGTTTTTCACAGTGCGCATCACCGCCTTGTAGTTTAACGACGTAATCACGGGCTTTATCGGCAAAGCCTTCTTCATCGTCAAAGCGTTTTTTAGCATCGCGGTAAAACGTTTCTAAATCAGCAAGCGCTACCGACTCTAAATCTACGCCTTGGCTAATTTGATCTTCTAAATGCGCAATCAGCATACCAAATTGTGTGCCCCAATCGCCCATGTGGTTTTGACGAATGACTTTATCGCCTCTAAATTCTAGTGCGCGTACAATGGCATCACCAATAATGGTTGAACGTAAATGGCCTACGTGCATTTCTTTTGCAAGGTTTGGCGATGAGTAATCTACCACAACAGTTTGCGGGTTAGCGTGCTCGTTTACGGCAAGCTTTGCATCTCTGTTAGCCGCTTCTACGCTTTTGGCTAAAAACTCAGGCTTTAAATGAATATTTATAAAACCAGGGCCAGCAATTTCTGTTTTTTCAGCAATGTCGCTTACATCTAGGTTATCAATAATTTTTTTCGCAAGCTCACGTGGGTTGCTTTTCATTTTTTTAGCGGCGCCCATTGCACCATTAATTTGGTAATCACCAAACTGTGGGCGTGTGCTTTGTGTAACCGCTGGGTTTGTATCTTCAGGTAGGCCTGCTGCGGTCATAGCTGCAATGGCTTTTTCTACTAAAATAGTACGAATGTTCATTATATTATTTACCTTTGTAAGCCCGCCTAAGCAGGCTTTCAGTTGACTGTAGTCAGTTGATTTTAGTTTTCGCGCGTATGGTTAAAGGTTACTTCTGGGTAACGCTCTGTTGATAAATTAAGGTTTACACGGCTCGGTGCTATGTAAGTTAGGTTATCGCCACCATCAAGTGCTAAGTTGCTTTCGCACTTACGTTTAAACTCTTCAAACTTTTTAACGTCAGTTGAGCTTACCCAGCGCGCTGTATTGACGTTTACACCTTCGTAAATAGCATCTACGTTGTACTCAGCTTTTAAGCGCGCTACAACTACATCAAACTGTAGTACACCTACCGCGCCTACAATTAAGTCGTTATTAATCAGCGGTCTAAATACTTGTACTGCACCTTCTTCAGAAAGCTGCACTAAACCTTTTAATAGCTGCTTTTGCTTAAGCGGATCGCGCAAACGAATGCGACGAAACAGTTCAGGCGCAAAGTTAGGAATACCGCTAAATTTAAGCTTTTCGCCTTGCGTAAAGGTATCGCCAATTTGAATTGTACCGTGGTTATGTAGGCCTATAATGTCGCCCGCGAATGCATCTGCTGCACGCTCACGATCGCCCGCCATAAACGTTACCGCATCAGAAATACTGACCTGTTTACCAAGGCGTACATGGTTCATTTTCATGCCTTGGCTGTATTTACCCGACACAATACGCATAAAGGCAATACGGTCACGGTGTTTAGGGTCCATGTTGGCCTGAATTTTAAACACAAAACCAGTAAAGTTTTCTTCTGATGCGACGACTTGGCGGTCTTCTGTTTCACGCGGTAATGGCGTAGGCGCCCACTGCGTTAAACCATCAAGCACGTGGTCAACACCAAAGTTACCTAGGGCTGTACCAAAGTACACTGGCGAAAGTTCACCCGCTAAAAATAGTTCAAGATCAAATTCGTTTGAAGCACCAATTACAAGCTCTAACTCTTCACGTAGTTGCTCAGCGAGTTCTTCACCAATAGCAGTATCAAGCTCTGGGTTATCAAGGCCTTTTACTGTACGTACTTCTTGAATAGTATGGCCTTGGCCTGTTTTATATAAAACCGCTTCGTCGTTATGAATATGGTAAACACCTTTAAACTCTTTACCACAACCAATTGGCCACGTAATAGGCGCACAGGCAATGTTTAGCTCTGTTTCTACTTCATCAAGGAGCTCCATTGGGTCACGAATATCACGGTCACACTTATTCATAAAGGTAACAATAGGGGTAGTACGTAGGCGCGTAACTTCCATCAGTTTACGAGTACGTTCTTCTACACCTTTTGCGGCATCAATAACCATTAAGCACGAATCTACCGCAGTCAGCGTACGGTAAGTATCTTCTGAAAAGTCTTCGTGTCCAGGAGTATCAAGTAAATTAACCAGCGCATTGTTATACGGAAATTGCATTACAGAGGTCGTAACCGATATACCACGCTCTTTTTCCATTTCCATCCAATCAGACTTTGCATGCTGATTAGAGCCACGGCCTTTTACAGTGCCGGCTTTTTGAATCGCTTGTCCGAACAATAGTACTTTTTCGGTGATGGTGGTTTTACCCGCATCCGGATGCGAGATGATTGCGAAGGTACGTCGTTTACTTATTTCGCTAAGGAGATTTTGGTCTGCCATTAAAAAGTTCTTATAGTTTAAATACGGATAATGTCACTATGAAGTGTGCAGACGTTTAAAGGCTAAAATAACTAAACCTCGAAACCTCAACACACCAAAACAAAGAGCAAATTAGCGCCTCATTTGCGATCCGTTATGTTAATCGTAATTGAAGACTATTTTCGCTGATCTTGACCCTTTAAACAATCAATGGTTAGTTATTAACTGATCTTTTTTATTAATATTTAAGCTTAAGCCATTTTGTTTGTAAAAAGACACTGCCTAAATACAAACTATCGACTAATTAAGTAATTAAAACCTCTGTTTATTGGAGCGTATATCTCTAATTAAAGTGTATATTTTAACGATGAGCAAATCGTAGGCTTGTTTAATAAACTTGTAACGCATACTATAAAAAGATTGCGTAAAGGATATTAGTTAGTTAATGAAAACCAGTAAGTTAAGCATTAGATTATTATGGTATATAACCCCGCTTGTTATATTGCCCCTGCTATTTTTAGGTGGCTTTACGTTAACTAATGTAACGAACTCAACTCAAAAACAAGCTGATTTGATCATGAGCCGCTTTGTTGAGCAGCAGCAACAAAAAGCGTTTAACTATATAGACTCTTTTCACTCTACGACTAAGTTACTTTCTCGTTCTCCGGTACTTAACGACTTTTTAGCCAATGACGCCCTTTCAGACGGAAATTATACACGTAGGCTTGGCGCTCTAATGGATGTATTTGCCAGTTATAATGAAGCCTACCCTGATATTATTAGCATAAATTTAGTGTCGGCTAGCGGTAAAAGTGACGCCTATCATTCAAATAATTTAACGATAGCGCCTAAAAACTACCCCTTTTTTAATCAGGTTATACAAAGTAATTTAAGCCAACAGCAGTTTATGGTTCAAAAACCCGACGGCACCACTAGCTTATATTTTGTTCAGCGAATCGACAGCGTGGGTTATTACCTAAAGCGTCCTCAACAACTGGGCTTTATTGTTGTAAATGTTGAACCTTCAATTTTAAATACCAGTATTTTAGAAGCGCCCTATAACAACACGCTTAATTTGTTACTGACCAAAGACGGTAAAATATTATTTAGCTCTAACTATAATTTACGTGGCCAATATATTAGCGAATACGAACTTAACAAGGTTCATGATTTAGCTGACATCGGCACACTTTCTACTATTGAGCTGTCGAGTATAGATAAAATAGAACGTATGATTTTTGCCGTACAAATGAGCGGTGGTTACTATTACGTATCAACGATCCCCAAAGCGGTGCTTCACCAGTCGGGCAAGGCAATTAGTTTAATTACAGGTCTGATTGTTATTATTTCAGTGATCTCGTTACCCATTTTAATATTTGTTGTTGTACGTAACTTATTGTTAAACCCAATAGAGCTATTAGGTGCAGCCAGCCACAGAGTCGGTGACGGAGACTTAGCGGTAAGCTTACCTGCTCATACCGATGACGAAGTGGGAATATTGTTTAACGACTTTAATCACATGGTTAATCAAATTAGGCATTATCAGCAACAGCTCGAAGAATACAAACACCATCTAGAAGACAAGGTAGAAAGCCGAACTCAAGCGCTTGAGTCAATGAACAGCCAACTTGAACTCGCTATTACTCAAGCAGAGCAAGCTAACCAACTTAAAAGCCGTTTTTTAGCAAACATGAGCCATGAAATTCGAACCCCTCTCACCGCTATTATGGGCTTTACGGAGCAGTTGCTACATAACGATAAAATAGTAAACGACAAACAAAATTTAAGTACTATTTTACGAAATTCAAAGCACTTACTTGAACTAATTAACAATATTTTGGATTTATCTAAAATTGAGGCTGAAAAGTTAGCTGTCGAGCAAACCTCAGTGAGCGTTGTACAGTTAATTCATGATATTGAATCAATCATAACGCCGTTGGCTCAAGAAAAGCGTTTAGAACTTAATATTATTTTTGACTTACCAATACCGCAAACTATATACACGGATGTAACACGCTTAAAGCAAATTTTAATCAATGTAGCAAACAACGCTGTTAAATTTACAGAGCAAGGGCATGTCACTATTTGTGTACATTATCATGCTAAAAGCAACCTTATTGAATTTGTAATCACCGATACCGGTATTGGTATGTCTGAGCATCAAATTTCTCGTGTATTTAAGCCATTTGAACAAGCAGATGCGACAACCACGCGACGCTTTGGTGGTACAGGATTAGGATTATGCATATCTAAAAACCTTGCACAATTACTTGGCGGCAACATAAAACTAGAAAGCGAAGTCGGCGAAGGAAGTAAATTTTCTATTAGTGCTGCTTGCCACTTAACAGGCAAAACACCAGCGCTTGAGCTCCTTGAAGAGCATTCACAATTAACTCCTGAAAAAGACCCTCTTTTATCATTTGCTACTAACAGCTTTGACGCAAATATTTTGGTAGCCGAAGATAACCCAGATAATCAGTTACTCATTAAGTTGCTTTTGCAAACTTGGGGGCTTGAGCCTGATATAGCAAATAATGGTGCACAAGCCGTAGAAATGGCACTAGTAAACGACTATCAGCTAATTATTATGGATATGCAAATGCCTGTTATGGGTGGGCTTGAAGCCACTAAAATGCTGCGACATGCTGCGTACGACGGTCCTATTATTGCGCTTACCGCAAACGTAATGAATCACGATATTGGCACCTATATTGAGGCTGGCTGCGACAAAGCTCTAGGAAAACCAATAGACAAAGATGCGCTCGAAAACGTACTTGTTAGCTACTTGCATCTTGAAAAAGATAATCAAAATAAGTGGGATGATTTGTTGAAAAGTGAAAAATTTCAGCAAATATCTAATAATTACTTAGCTAATTTACCTGATTATTTGAAGCAAATAAAAACGTTGCATCACACGCAAGATTGGGAAAGCCTAAAAGCAGTAGCACATAGTGTTAAAGGCAGCGCAGGATGTTTTAACTTTGATGCTATTTACAAAAGCGCAGGCGACCTTGAAGAAAACCTAAAAAGTAACGATAAATCACAAAGAGATGAAATTATAAACTCAGTAATAGTGGCAATACAGCAGGCAATTAACTCAAAATAAAACCGTTAGCTGCACGCAACTAAATATCACATAAACCCTAAGCTTAATGCCATACCCATTAAAATGGCATCTTCAAAGCCGTTTTTAGTTGCATCGTCACTTGGGTAATAATTCTTTCGTACCGACATCTCTATAAATCCGGCCTGCTCATAAAGCTTAATTGCGCGTGTATTTGACTCGCGTACTTCTAAAAATAAATTCTCTGCATTTTGCTGTTCACCGTGCTCTATAAATTTACTCAATAGCTGCTTAGCAATCCCCTTACCTTGATGCTCGGGCGTCACGCATATATCCATAAGCGTAAAATCAGGCCCCGCTTTTTCACCAATGTAAAAACCAACGAGTACATCACCATCAAAGGCGGCTAAATTAAAATAACGTCCACCAATACATGAACTCATTGTTTTTAAAGTCCAAGGATGACTGTGGCATGCCTTTTCGATAGCCATCAGCATCTCTACAGCATCGTTATTTACAGGTTTAAAGTTTATCAAGGTGTTCACTTATTAAAGCCCACAAAGCCCGTTTTTGGGTTGCGTTAAGTTGTGAGGATGGTAATTCGAGCTGATCACCCGTTAATTGCATGTGCTCACCTTTAACCACGCTATTTATAGCTACAGGCACTGCTGCACGATGAATATCTGCAAGTAATGAGCTAGAAAGCTCAAGGGATTCAAATAAAACAGGTGTTAATTCATTTTCCACATTACTTATAGGATTTTCAGAGCTGGCAGGTAAAAAATGAGTATTTAGTTCGAGGTTTTCAATACCAAAAACAGCTGCGTACCGTGAATGCATAACGACTCGATGAAATTAGTAAGTAAGATAATATAAGAATTAATAAATACGATGTAAAGAAGAAATGGCAGGGGCGGAGAGATTCGAACTCCCAACCGTCGGTTTTGGAGACCGCTGTTCTACCAATTGGAACTACGCCCCTGCAATGACGACGAATTATAGAGAAGTTTCGCTAAAGGTAAAGAGAAAAATCACACATTTAGTTCAACTGCTTTTTTAATAAGCAAAACGGTGAATTAGCATGCTAATTCACCGTTTTTTATCAGTTTAATTTACCAAACTTAATGCAGGGTAAGTTATTCCCATTCAATAGTTGCAGGTGGCTTACCTGAAATATCGTAAACTACACGTGAAATACCATCTATCTCGTTAATGATACGGTTAGAAACCACACCTAAAAACTCATAGGGTAAATGTGACCAACGCGCAGTCATAAAGTCGATAGTTTCAACACAACGAAGTGAAACAACCCAATCGTATTTACGTGCATCACCCATAACCCCTACCGATTTAACCGGTAAGAACACGGTAAACGCTTGGCTAACTTTATGGTAAAGCTCGGCTTTGTGTAGCTCTTCAATGAAGATAGCATCAGCACGGCGTAATAAATCACAGTACTCTTTTTTAATTTCACCTAGTACACGTACACCTAAACCTGGTCCAGGGAACGGGTGGCGGTAAAGCATGTCGTACGGTAAACCTAGCTCTAAACCAATTTTACGTACTTCATCTTTAAATAACTCACGAAGTGGCTCAACTAGGCCCATTTTCATGTCATCTGGTAATCCGCCCACATTGTGGTGAGATTTAATAACGTGCGCTTTACCAGTCGCTGAAGCTGCTGATTCAATTACGTCAGGGTAAATAGTACCTTGACCTAACCATTTTGCGTTTTTAAGCTTTTTAGCTTGCTCATCAAATACATTAATAAACGTGTGGCCAATAGCCTTACGTTTATCTTCTGGATCTGATTTACCAGCTAAATCATTTAAAAACTGATCTTCAGCATCTACTTTTACAATGTTTAAGCCAAATTTATTGCCAAACATATCCATTACTTGCTGACCTTCGTTTAAACGAAGCAGCCCGTTATCAACAAATACACAGGTTAGTCGCTCACCAATAGCACGATGAATAAGCATAGCCACAACCGATGAATCAACACCACCTGATAAGCCTAAAATAACTTCATCATCGCCAACAGTGTCTTTAATACGCTCAATGGCATCATCAATAATTTTTGCAGGAGTCCACAGTTTTTCACAACCACAAATATCAATTGCAAAGCGCTCTAGTAAACGTTGCCCTTGATGAGTGTGCGTTACTTCTGGGTGAAACTGCACGCCGTAAAAACGTTTTTCTTCATTAGACATAGCAGCATGCGGACACGTTGGTGTTTTAGCTGTTGTGCTAAAGCTTGCAGGTACTTCCATAACTTTATCGCCGTGGCTCATCCATACGTCTAAAACGCCGTTGCCGCCATCGGTAATATGATCTTCAATTGCATCAAACAATGCACAATTGCCGACCTTTTCAACTTGCGCGTAACCAAATTCTTTTTTATCAGAGCTGTGAACGCTGCCACCAAGTTGAGTTGCCATTGTTTGCATACCGTAACAAATGCCTAATACAGGAACGCCTGCATTAAACACATACTCAGGAGCGCGCGGGCTGTTTTCAAGTGTTGTTGATTCTGGGCCACCAGAAAGAATGATACCTTGTGGGTTAAACTCGCGGATTTGCTCTTCAGTCACATCCCATGCCCACAGCTCACAGTAAACACCAATTTCGCGTATACGGCGCGCGATTAATTGCGTGTATTGTGAACCAAAGTCTAAAATGAGAATTCGTGAATCGTGAATATCTTTGCTCATGGAGTATCTCGTAAAGTAGATGCTAATGCTAAATGCCGCTTTGAATACCAATTTTATTAAACATTACTAATTCTTGCAGGCTAAATAACTCACTAACCACGTTAAAAACTTCTTATTTAGAAGAAACTAAAAATCGAAATTTTTGCCTCGTTATTGAGCCATTTATCTGTCGCAATAATTGACCACTTTATTAATGCAATTGGTATTTATATAAACGACTAAAAAGAGGGCTTGCAAAGCAAGCCCAATAAATTATTAATTACGCGCTTAACCTAAGCGGTAATTTGGTGCTTCTTTGGTAATTTGCACATCATGTACGTGCGACTCACCCATACCTGCAGATGTAACACGTACAAACTGAGGTTTTGTATTAAGCTCTTCAATAGTTGCACAACCCGTTAAGCCCATTGCACTACGAAGACCGCCTACCTGCTGGTGAATAATAGTCGCAATTGGCCCTTTATAAGCTACGCGACCTTCAATACCTTCAGGTACCAACTTGTCTGCTTCGTTTGATTTTTGGAAGTAACGATCCGATGAACCTTCTTTTTGGTCCATCGCGCCTAAGCTGCCCATACCACGGTATGATTTGTAGTAACGCCCTTGGTATAGTTCTACTTCACCAGGCGCCTCTTCAGTACCAGCAAGCATTGAGCCCACCATCACACACGATGCACCTGCAACAAGCGCTTTTACGATGTCACCTGAGAAACGAATACCGCCATCAGCAATTACTGGAATGTCGCGACCTTTTAAACCATCAACTGCATCAGAAATAGCCGTAATTTGTGGTACACCACAACCAGTAACAATACGCGT
This sequence comes from Pseudoalteromonas sp. S408, assembly GCF_005886645.1. Lineage (NCBI taxonomy): Bacteria > Pseudomonadati > Pseudomonadota > Gammaproteobacteria > Alteromonadales > Pseudoalteromonadaceae > Pseudoalteromonas > Pseudoalteromonas sp. S408. The sequence goes on from NZ_PNDY01000001.1 coordinate 389,443, forward strand.
TGTACAAATTGAACCTGGGCCGATACCTACTTTTACTGCATCAACACCTGCATCAGCAAGCGCTATTGCTCCTTCAGCAGTTGCAACATTACCCGCTACAATTTGAAGGTCTGGATAAGCCTGGCGAGTTTGCGATACACGGTCAATTACACCTTGAGAGTGGCCATGAGAAGTGTCAATAAGTAATACATCAACACCCGCTTCAACTAGTGCAGCAATACGCTCATCAGTACCGGCGCCAACACCTACAGCAGCACCTACACGTAAACGACCTAACTCGTCTTTACATGCATGTGGTTTATCTTGCGCTTTTTGGTAATCTTTTACGGTGATCATGCCCTTAAGTTTAAACGCATCATCAACAACTAAAATCTTCTCAATACGATGCTCATGCATTAGGCCTAAAATTTCTTCGCGAGCTGCGCCTTCCTTAACGGTAACAAGCTTTTCTTTTTTAGTCATAACAGTCGAAATTGGCTGTTCAAGTTTTGTTTCAAAACGCATATCGCGACTCGTAACAATACCTACTAAGGTGTTTTCTGGGTCGGTAACTGGAAAGCCTGAAAACCCTTTTTCTTCAGCAAGGTCCATAGCATCTGCAATTGTTAAATCAGCAGTCACTGTTACCGGGTAAGACACAATACCCGCTTCGTAGGTTTTAACTTTACGTACGTTTTTCGCTTGTTCTTCAATAGTCATGTTTTTATGAATAAAACCAAGACCACCTTCTTGCGCAAGGGCAATAGCTAAACGAGCTTCTGTAACAGTATCCATAGATGCTGAAATAAGCGGCAAGTTAAGTTTGATACCACGCGTTAAGCGAGTTGAAATATTTGCCGTGTGTGGCAAAACAGTAGAATGACCAGGTACTAAAAGTACGTCATCAAAGGTAAGAGCTTCTTTAGCAATTCTAAGCATTTTGGCAACTTCTCACATGTGGATCTAAGATAAGGAATTGCGGCCAAATTTTAACAGCGTTGTTGGCATTCGTAAATAATATTTCGCAAATATTTATGATAAACTTGCCTCATAAATAGTTTTAGGTTGTTTTTTATGTTTTCGAAGCCTTCGCAGACGGTTTATACCGTTTCGCGCCTTAATAGAGAGATCAGAACAGTATTAGAGCAAGGCTTTGCTTCATTAGTGCTGACTGGCGAAATTTCTAATTTTATTGCGCCAGCATCTGGGCATTGGTATTTTTCGTTAAAAGATGACAAAGCACAAATTAAAGCCGCTATGTGGCGAGGTAACAACCGAAGCCAAAGTTACCGCCCAGAAAACGGCGCACAAGTAACAGTAAGAGCACGCGTCTCACTTTATGAGCCTCGTGGCGATTACCAGCTTATTGTTGAGCATATGGAACCCGCTGGCGAAGGCCAACTCAAGCAAGAGTTTGACGCGCTAAAAATGCGTCTTGCTGCTGAAGGGCTGTTTAGCTCTGCGCATAAAAAGCCTTTACCGCTAAATATAAACCGTATTGGTGTAATCACCTCTGCAACAGGCGCAGCCATAAAAGATATTTTAACCGTACTTAAACGCCGTGCGCCGCAATTAGAAGTTATCATTTATCCTGCTATGGTGCAGGGCAAAGAAGCTCATGTGCATTTAATTAATCAAATAGAATTAGCTAATGCACGTAATGAAGTAGACGTACTTATTTTAGGACGCGGCGGCGGTTCACTTGAAGATTTATGGTGTTTTAACCACGAACAACTTGCGCGTGCTATTTATCAAAGTGAATTACCCATAGTCAGTGCGGTAGGCCACGAGATAGACACAACCATTAGCGATTACGTTGCCGATGTTCGCGCTGCGACTCCATCAGCGGCTGCTGAGCTTGTAAGCCCTAACACGCAAGAGCTACATAACAAAGTAACGCAACTCATTAACCGTTTAAGCAATGCCTTTAAACACGATATTGCTGATAAGCGCGCGCTTGCTACGCAATTACAGCATCGTCTTAACTTGTGCCATCCGCGCAATCAGCTCAATCAAAAAGCGCAACGATTAGACGAGCTAAGCATTGCTTTACAACAAGCAATGCTGCAGCGTTTGTACCAACAAGAACGTAATCTAAACAGTTTAACATCGCGCTTAATGCGCCAATCACCGGATAAAAAGCTAGCGCAGGCTTCGCATCAACTGTCGCAGTTACAAGCAAGGTTAAAACAGGCTATTCAACAGCAATTACAGCAAGCCAACAATAGCCTAGCATTACAAGCAAGTAAGCTCGACTCAGTAAGCCCCCTTAATGTTCTAGCGCGTGGCTACAGCATCACTAAAACGCCACAGGGGAAAGTAGTTAAATCGGTGGGTCAAATTAAAACAGGCGATGTGTTAATTACAGAGCTTGGCGATGGCATAATAAAATCAACAGCATCATAAAATACGCTTTCAGTTAAAGCTCTGTTGTCATTAATAGAGTTAATTCACTGTCGCTCGAGGTGGAGGTTGTTCTTTTAAACTGTAACCAAAACTCTTGCTTCATTAACTTATCGTTAAGCTCTCGCCAATGGGTATGATCGAATATATCGTTACCCGTTGGCGCTGCTAGTTTAAATTTACAAACCGATGACTTACATTCTGCGCTCACAATATCAGGCATTGAGGTTAAATCTGCGGTAAGTAAAAAATCCTGCAATGCGGTTTCAGTTTGATAAGCCCATTCTTCATTACGTTGTTGTTCATCAAACTGAGCCTGTAAAGCGGCTTCAATATCATTTGGGGCACGCAACTGCTTCACCACATTTTCCATTAACGACTTTTGCTTAGCTAATTGCAGCTTAAGTTGTGTAACTTGTTCTTCTAGGGGGAGCTCATCAATTTCTTGAGGTTCTAAAGCGGTGGAGGTGGTATTTTCATTTTGTTCTAAACTAACGACCTCTTCAGTAACAGCTGGTATCACTTTATTTGGTGTTGCTTCATTGCTTTTAGATTGCTGGGCATGTTTTTTTTGCAAAATAGTATTAATTTGATGTGCCTGTGCTGACTCTAAATCATTTGGGACTAAGTTAAAATAGCCCCAAGTCAAAACTACACCAGCAATAAACCCAACCCCTAAAGTTAACAAGCTATTCTTGTTCATTTTAATTCCCTTAAGTTTTTTTCTACTTACATGTCAAAGCATAGCGCTGGTATGGGATTCGTTTTCAGGCTCTGGTGTCGCTAAAAAGTTTTGGTTCATACTTTGTGCAGGACACGGACAATCCGGTCTGCCAATAATTTTAGCCGGTACGCCGACAGCGGTGGTATGTGGCGGCACCGCGGTTAAAACGACTGATCCTGCGCCAATACGCGCGCCCTCGCCTACCTCAATATTACCCAGCACCTTAGCACCTGCACCAATAAGCACACCGGCTCTAATTTTAGGATGACGGTCGCCCTGCTCGTTACCCGTACCACCAAGCGTAACCGATTGCAGTATCGATACGTTATCTTCAATGACTGCCGTTTCACCAATAACAATACCCGTTGCGTGGTCAAACATTATGCCTTTACCAACCTGACACGCAGGGTGAATATCTACGCCAAACACCTCAGAGGTACGGCTTTGAATAAAACGCGCCAGTTCTTTACGGTTTTGTTGCCACAAGCAGTTAGCTAAACGGTGAGCCTGAATAGCATGAAACCCCTTTAAATTTAAAATAACAGTCAGGTAGGTTTCTGCGGCTGGGTCTCTATCTTTTACAGCTTTAATGTCTTCTGCGACAAAAGACAGCATGCGATCGCATTTTACAAATGATTGATCGAATAATTCACGAATAGTAAATGCAGATACAACAGCATCCGCCAATTTATTAGCAACAATAAAGCTTAACGCCGAACCCAAGCACTCATGATTCAAAATACATGAATACACGTGACTTGCTAAAAGTGGTTCGCGAGTGACGACTTCATTTGCTTCACTTCGAAGCTGTTGCCAAATTTCATGACGCATAATACTGAACTGCCTTAAATTGATATAAAAAGAGCCTTTTGCTAAGTCTAACGGATTTAAAGCTCAAGGTGTTAACGCCTTAGTTATTTGTTCTGGTTATTAGGTATAACAAAGCACATTTAACAACTAAGTATTTAAAATTTAGTCAACCACGGTTAAATCGGCTGCACATATTAAATTTTTACCCGCAGTTTTTGCTTTGTATAATAAGTCATCGGCTTCTTTAACCATATTTTGTATTTTATAACTGTTACAAGGAATAACACTTGCCAGCCCAACACTAACAGTAAGTGTTTTACTTGGTAATGACAGCTCATTACAAATATTAAGCTGCTTTAACTGCTCTACAATAGCATTAATAATTATTGTTGCTTGTTCAGCGTTTGTGTTGCCATAAACAAGTACAAACTCCTCCCCGCCAAAACGTGCGCAAATATCACTGGGTCTTTTTGTATATTGCTTAAGGACTGCCGCAACTTGTTTTAAACACTCATCACCTTGTTGATGACCATAAGTGTCGTTAAGTAGCTTAAAGTCATCTAAATCAATTAATGCCAATGAAAGAGGCATGTTTAAACGCTTACACCTATTCCATTCTTGCTCTAAAAAGCTATCAAAATAACCACGATTAAATATATCAGTCAGCCCATCAATATTGGCCATTTTCTGGACTTCTTCTTCAGCGAGCTTTCGCTCTGTAATATTTTGATGCGTAATTACATAATAAAAATCAGTACTGTACTTAAATGGTACTACGCGCATCATAAACCAGCGTTTTTCATCATCACTATGGCATGGGTATTCTAAGTAAAACGCTTCTTGCTCTGCATTAATGACAGCATTGATTCCCTTCAATGCCCTTTCGCCTATTTCGTCACCATTGTCTGCTGCTTTTTTACAGGTAAATAAATAATTTTCTTTTTCCCAAGCACCGCATGAGCAGTCATTTTCTTCACCAAAGTTTTGCCATCCTTTATTTATAAAAACCATTTCTCCTTCTTTATTAATTACAACAACCTGCTCTGGCATAGTGTCCAAAACTAACTTTAAAAATAATTTATCATCTAGCACGCTTACCTTCAGACTTATAAGAATAATTGTCTGAAAGTATATGTACTTAGCGTTTTTTTGACAAAAATAAATGCGTACTTTTCTTTAAATTTATTATTTACCCAATCAAAGAATAAAAATGATACGACAGCAACACTCATTTTAAACCTGAACGAAAATCAAATAAAACACATTAAAATCAGTAGTTAAACACACATGACATACACAGTGTCATATGCCAAACTGCTCACTGGCATATTCATGACGGCGTAAAAAATAATAATAAACGCTAAATTAGCATCATCAACTCAACAAGGATAACGATGATGAAAAACGACATATTAAATACTAAAAAACTCGGCTATAAATTTTATTTTCAAGATGGCGACAATCAAATAGCCTGTTTTGGAAGTTACTTTACTGGTAAAGAAGAGGTGTATATAAATGATGATTTATTTAGTAAAAAGCGCAATGTAAATTGCACAAGCACCCACTCTTTTGATTTTGAGAACTCACAGTACCAAGTTAAGTTTGACATGCTCAATATACTCACAGGGCGAATGGAGTGCACACTTTATAAAGATACAAAAGTCGTTGCCAAACAAATTCAATGCAGTCTTCCTGACGATCCTAAAAAGGCTTTCTTTTTTATTGCTGGTTGCGCATTAGGCGGTGCAGTGTTTGGCTATGCAACTGCAACCATTGTTGAACTATTTGTAGGGAAGCTTTAACGTGCAATTAAATCCTACAACTGTTAAATCACTCAGAGGCCAGTTAAATTGGACTCAGCAGCAACTTGCTGACGCCTGCGATGTTAGTTTACGAACAATTCAACGGGTAGAGAAAGAAGGTGCAGCATCAAAAGAAACAACAATGGCTTTATGTGCTGTATTGGAAGTACGCCAAGGTGAATTAATTAAACTTGAAGATAACACTAACTCTTGCGATGTTAGTCCAGTTTTACACACGCGTAATATAACCTCAATTTTAGCACTATCGTCAGTAGTCAGCTTTATATTGGGGATGATCACTGTATTTTTTATAATGAGTTGAGGCGCTAAAAAATGTCAGAACGTAAAGAAAAAGAACTACGAGGCCATATCACATTAATAGCCATAATAAGCGCAGTAATAATTTTAGGGTTAGGGATAAAGGTTGGCTCAATGCTATAAAAAAGCCCCAAACGTGGGGCTTTTAATTATCTACAAGTCGTTTTGTTTAAGGTTTATTTAAAAACACTGTCAACTTTCACTACTTCAATATTGTTAGCCGGAATAGCTAATGCGTAATCGGCAATAACTTTATCCTCTGCAACAAGCGCTGCTGGTTTTTCTGTGTTGTAAACCATTGGCGATGTTTGCTCTGACACTAAACGTTTTTTCATGTCTTCACCGTCACCGGTAATAAACACGTACTGCACGTTATCGGTTTGTAGATTATCTTTAATCACCCGATTCACATCAGCAAGCGTTAGCTTTTCAAGTTTACTTGTTACGTATTTTACAAACGATTCAGTGTTATAAAATTCGCTATCAAGTGCATAACCTAGCTGGCGGTTTTGACTTGCTACAAGCTGCGGCACGTAGTTAATTAAAAAGTTACGTGTTGCCTCAAAGTCTTTTTCGGTTAAGCCGTTTTTAATAAGCTTATCCAGCTCAAATAATGCGTTACGCGTTGCAAAGTGCGCGTCGTTGTTAGAGCGAAGTGGGCGCAACCATACTTGGAATATTTGCTCAGAACGCCCTAAATTTGCATCAGGCTTAGTTTGAAACATACCACGTGGGAAGTATTCAATATATGCGTAATCACCGTAATTCATACCGCGCGTTTGACGAATTCGCTCATATAAGTATGAGTTAGAACTACGATGCTCACCAAAGTACGAACGCACAAGCCAAAGGGCAGTCCAATCTTCGCTGCTGCGAATAGTATCAATTGGGAAGCCAAACGACACTGCCGTCGATTGCGCTGATTTTTCTACAATCGTTGCATGATGGCCTTTAAGCTCTGGCGCATCAGGAATACTTAAACGGTTTTGCTCGCCTTTAGGTAAGGTTGCTAAATCGCTCATAATATTTGCTTTAAGCGCTTTTGGCACGGCGCCAATTAAACCTAGTGTTAGTTTAGATTGAGTAAGCTCTGAATTGTAAAATGCTTTTACATCATCAAGCGTTAATGCTTCTAAATCAGAAATATCACCGTAGTTGTAACTTTCGTATGGGTGGCCTTTGTAAAGCGTGCTGTAGAGTACTTCTTTACCTAGCTCTTCATCGTTAGATGCTTTTAATCCCGACTTAATACCGTCGATCATTTCTTTTTTAAGGCGTTTAAAGTCATCGTCTCTAAAGCCTGGGTTAAGTAATTGTTCGCTTACAAGTGCATACCAAGTTTCAGCGTTATCTTTATGAATACGCCCTTGGAACGACAGCATTTCTTTGTCAATCTGGTAACCAAAACTACCTGCAAGTGGATAAAGCGCTTTTTGAATTTCTTTGTAGCTGGTACTTTGCGACCCACCTTGAGCAAGCATTGCGGCGGTAAGCGCAGCTACACCTTTTTTACCTTGAGGATCAGCAGCTGCCCCTGTATTAAATAAAAAGTTTACATCAATCAGCGGCGAGCTATTGGTTTTATCAAGCACTTTAAATACAGGTGCCTCTGGGGCTTGTTCAAGTTTTGCAACTACTGCACTTAAACTCGCCTCTTCTGCAAACCCCGGTGCTTTATCAAGTGCCGACATAGTCACGGTAGTACGCGTGTTATCTACAAAGTATTTATTAGCAACCGCTTTAATATCTTCTGCTGTGATGTTGTCGGCCGACTTATAAAGCTGGTTAATTACTTCAGGATCGCGTTCAAAATGCATGTAACTTGCAAGGGTTGATGCAATTGCTTGCGAAGAATCTAAACCATTAATAAAGCCATATTTAAGGTTAGACTTTAAGTCACTTAATTTTTGTGCATCGACCAACTCTGTTCTGGCTTTTGCATAAGTGCGGTTAATTGCATCACGCGCTTTTGCTAAATCATCAGCGTTTTCTACTTTTACAAATACATGCAGTAAGCCTGGATCTTTGGTTTCTGGATTATAAGTAAACATTTGACTCGCTATTTGTTTATCAACAACGAGCTCTTGATATAAATCTGAGTTACTTGAAAAATAAAGCTGCGAGATTAAATCAAGTGCAGCTCTGTCTTTTTTAGCGGGTTCCCACGCAGCACCCTTATACGATACCAATAGCCAATGCCCCGGCAAGGCTTTATTTTGTTCATGCAAATACTTAGGAGCTTGCTGTTTTGGCTCAGCTTTAATATCGGCAACGTAATTGCCTTTTTCCCAACCACCCCAGTGTTTTTTAACCATTGCCATTGTGGCTTTTGGGTCAACATCACCCACAATAACTAGCGATACATATTCTGGCTTATAAAACTTATCAAAAAACTCTTTACCGTAAGCCATTTGGTCTGGCATGGCTTCTATGTCTTCAAAAAAGCCCATTGTGGTGTGTTTATAAGTGTGTTTTTCAAAAGCCTCTGCACGCACAGCACTTAATAACTTACGAATTGGGCTGGCGTTATTTTTTAAGTACTCACCTTTTACCGTCAATGCTTCGGTTCTAAATTGCTCTTCGGTGTAGGTTAAGTTTTGGAAAATATCAGCTTCAATCTCAAGTACTTTATCAAGGTGCTGCTTTGAAAAGTTTAAATGGTAGTTAGTGTAATCGTTGGTAGTGTATGCACGGTTATCAACCCCTGCATTTTTGAATATGGCGGTGTATTCGTCTTGCGGAAATTTTTTAGAGCCTTTAAATACCATATGTTCAAAAAAATGAGCAAAACCAGTTTTACCCGCTTCTACTTCATTACGCGAGCCAACAGAAACCGGTATTTGCAGCGAAACGACATCAGGGTAATCCGTTTTTACAACCATTACACGTAAGCCATTCTCAAGCTCTTCAATTAGGTAATCTTGTGAAAAAACACGGTCATCAGCTTTTTTTATTTGTTCTTGTTTTGCTGTTTGCGTCGTTTCATTTTTTTGCATTGCACAGCCAGTTAAAGCGAGTGATACCGCAAGGCTTGTTGCTAATAATTTAAATTTCATAATTGTCCTTTAGTAAATTGAGCAAAGTTGTTGTCAAAATATTTACAATTTCACTACTAATTATGCCCCAAAGCCAATGAATATAAGAGCCCTCAGTCGCTTTATTATGTAAACAACTGTGTCATACACTTAATTTAGGAACTCCTTTGTATGAATAACCCTCACGTTGCTTGAAAAACTTTCACTTAAAAAATCTATCTAGACGTCTAAATGGCTGCTATATTTAATCCATCAACCATTGAGCTGGAATGAGGATTATGGCTTTATCACTTCAAGAGAAAATTGAGGACACTAATCAAGGTGTTTATCTTATTGGCACAACGCCACCCAAAATAGGCACTGATAAAGCGCAGTTAAAAACCATTGCAGAAAAACTATTAGGCCGCTTACACGAAATCGAATACGACGGTGTTGTAATTTACGATATTCAAGATGAGAGCAGCCGTACTAATCAGGCTCGTCCGTTTCCATTTAAACAAACGGTTGATCCGCGTGAGTACAGTAAGTTGCTAAAAGACTTATCACGCCTAGATGTAATTACCTACAAAAGCGTAGCGCAACGCGGTGAGGCTGAATTTAAAGAGTGGCTAGATGAAACTAAAAACGAGTTTGATTTAAAAAATGTCGTTTTAGTGGGTAGCCCATCGTCGGAAGGTGATATTAAACTAAGCCTACCTGACGCTTATAAAACATTAGCTGAGCAAAGTGATGACTTCTTTTTAGGAGGCGTAACCATTGCAGAGCGACATGCAAGCAAGCGCAATGAACACGAACGCTTAATAGAAAAAACAACACAAGGTTGCCAATTTTTTATATCGCAAGCGGTTTATAATGCTCAAGCTACTATTGATTTAATAACAAGTTACGCGCGTACCTGCAAGGCACAAGGCGTTACACCAAAACGTATTATACTCACGTTTACACCATGTGGCGGTGAAAAAACCCTAGAGTTTATGCAGTGGTTGGGTATTTCAGTACCAGAGGCGACCAAATGGCGCATGCTTGACGCCGACAACACCTTGAGTGAATCGGTGCGTATTTGCCGCGAAAATCTCGATTCAATTTTAAAAAGCTGTGCACACCTAGACGTGCCACTGGGTTTAAACATTGAAAGCTTAACAAACCGTAAAGAAGAAATTGACGCATCAATTAACCTATACCGTTTATTAAAAGCAACTATGGAGCTCAACCTAGCTGAGAAACAAATAGCGTAAAGTTAAACTAATTTACACCCTTCTTGGCGAGCTAATGCTTGCCTTTTTTGTCTCACTAACTTATTTAGTAAACAACTCAAAAACAAAAATTAAATACACACCCACTTTGCTATTACTTCAAACATACTTTCAACCTTAATGGGCTTTGAAATATAGCCATCCATACCGCAATCTTGCGCCTTTAATAAATCGGTTTCTCTTGTATTAGCAGTCATTGCAATAATGGGTAAATTTTTAAACTTTGCTTGTCTTTTTATTTCTGTGGCTGCCGTATAACCATCCATTCTAGGCATTTGGCAGTCCATTAACACACCATCGTAAGTTTTATGTTTTAGCGCATCTAATGCCTCAAGGCCATCGTTAGCAATATCAACAATTAAGCCATTTTTACGCAGTATTTGTGTTGCTACTTGTTGATTGAGCGGGTTATCTTCAACCAATAAAATATGAATGCCTTGCAGTTTTTGTAGTGTGTTTTGTGTATTTAAGCTCTCTTGTGATTCTGGTTTTTTTAGTGTTTTTATATGCATAATTTGTAAAAGTACGTTATGCAAAGTACTTTTAATTATTGGTTTTATGAGTATTTTATAAGTGTTATTACCAAACCCTAGTAGGCTTTCGTTTAGCGCTTTATTTTCACAAGGCGCTATTACAATTAGCTTTTTTGCATTTAATTTAAGCTTATTGCGCAAAGACTGCGCAGCACTATCATGATTTAAATTTAACGTTCGCCAATCTATAAATATAAAATCGTAATCATGAAGCATACCTAGCCGGTCTAATACTTGGTTGATGTTATTTACAATATCAAATTTCACTTCAAAACCTAAAAGCAGCGTTTGTAATGATGTTAACTGACTATCTGAACTTTCAATAACAAGTGCCCACTTGGCTCTAATATGTGATATATCAAACTCACTTTGCTTAGTCGAATAATTAAGTGGAATAGTAAAACTAAAGCAGCTCCCCTTATTTAACTTGCTATTTACTGCAATATCTCCCTGCATTAGTTCAACCAATGTTTTGCTTATTACCAAACCAAGCCCCGTTCCACCAAACTTTCGGGTTGTCGATACATCAGCCTGAGTAAAAGGTTTAAACAGTGAGTCAACTTGTGCTTGGGTCATCCCAATGCCGTTATCTGAAATAGAAAAAGTGACACTGCAACAGCTATCTACTTTTTGAACTAATTTAACAGCTAGAATAACCTTACCGCGGGTCGAAAATTTAAGCGCGTTATTAAGTAGGTTTAACAGCACTTGGTTAAGCCTTAATGCATCGCCAATAAAGAAATCAGGCAGCAGAGGGTCAATATCAAACACCACTTCAATTTTTCTTTGTGATGCTAACGTACTAATAATATTTACAAGATTTTCTAGGAAGGTATTAAAGTTAAATTCTTTTTGTTCAAGCTCTATTTTACCCGCTTCGACCTTTGAAAAGTCTAAAATATCATTAATTATCCCTAATAAAGACTCTGCCGAATAATAAATTTTTTCAACATAGTCTCTCTGTTTATCCGAAAGTTCAGTATCTAAAACCAAATAAGCCATACCTATTATGGCATTCATCGGGGTGCGAATCTCATGGCTCATGTTTGCTAAAAAGTCTGATTTAGCCTCATTAGCAGCTTCTGCATCTTGTTTAGCAAGTTTAAGATCGTGGGTCCTATTGGCAACTTCTTGCTCCAAGTTTTCAGCCGCACCTTTAAGCACCTCATTGGCTTCGTAAAGCTGTAATGATTTGGCTTCAAGCAGCTTTTCGGCTTCTTTTCGCGCCAAGCGCTCTCGCTCTAACCTCCGCTGTAAAGGGGCTACATCCATATTTAACCTACCAGTGTTAAGTTAAACGTAGCCACTTGATGATCGTCACTGATCTCGCTGCTTATGCTTATATTTTCCTTAAAATGTTCGGCTGCACCTTCTATTAACCCTTCAGCAAGTACAGCAAAGGGTTACTCGAATGGTAAATCATCCGCATTTGGGTATCACTTAATCGTTTGGTTTGAAAGCTAGGTAACTCAACGTCGGTATATAGTTTTTCAACTTCTACATGCACGTGCCTATCTATGGTACCTAAAAAGTCAAATGTGGTAGTGAGCTCTTCAAAAAATTGTGGATAGTAGACTAAAAAACGCTTTAACAGATATTTCCCGTACTCTTTAACAAGTACATCAATCGGAATATTAACAATGCCACTCAGTGAAGTTACTAACTTTAAAAGCTCCTGCTTGTTATAGTTACCGACACTGGTATAAACCCCATTAGAATCCAGCTCGTTTTGCTCAATAATTTGATCGGCAACGGCTGGTGAAAATGTGATCTCGACCATTTCTAAAAATTCAGTAAAAATAATGCCTTTCATCGCTCTAGCAACTTATTAGTCGTAGATTAAGTATAGATTTAAACTGTAGTAATGCACATTTGTAAGAAGAAAAAACACTTACAATGTATTCCTATTTAAAGGGGGTTTTACTTATTTAGCCGCTTTATGTAAAAGTGACTATTAAAATAAGCGCAGCTGATGTGTATAAAATTGCTAAATACTATTTAAAAACTAATTTTTTATCACTAAATGGGGCATTAACAGCCCCATACTATTGGCTATTATTTACGGCGCCTGCTTGGAGCCCTTTTTCCTGTAATACGTTTTTTATCGCGATCTTTACGCGCTTTGTTGGTGTTTTTGCGGTTATCTTTAGGTGGCTTATTTAAATCAGGTTCATAACCTTCAAGCCATTGTGGTGTTAAGCGGGTATCAAGCAGTACTTCAATTTCTTCAAGTAGCCATTGCTCGTCAATACTAACTAATGACATAGCAAGCCCTTGCTCACCTGCACGACCAGTGCGGCCTATGCGGTGTACGTAGTCTTCTGCTATGTATGGCAGCTCAAAGTTTATTACGTATTTAAGCGCAGGAATATCAAGCCCGCGCGCTGCTACATCAGTGGCAACTAATACGCGTGTAGTGCCCTCTTTAAAGTTTTGTAGTGCACGGTCGCGCGCGCCTTGCGATTTATCGCCATGAATAGATTCTGTTTTTAAACCGTCTTTACACATTTCTTTGGCAAGCTTATCGGCCATTTGCTTGGTGCGCGTGAATATAAGTACTTGGCGCCAATTTTTCATGCCAATCATGTGCGATACCAGCTCGCGTTTTCTGTCTTCATCAACAGCGTAAATAACCTGTTCGACTTCAACGGCAGCCGAGTTACGTTTATCTACTTCAATCAACTCAGGGTTTTTAAGTAGCTTTTTACTTAGCTCAAACACGCCGTCATCAAAGGTAGCTGAGAATAATAAGGTTTGGCGATCGCCTGGAATGTGGCGCAAAATACGTTTTATTTCATCAATAAAGCCCATGTCGAGCATGCGGTCGGCTTCATCAAATACCAATGAATCAACACTTGAAAGCACCACACTGCCTTTAACGATATGATCAAGTAAACGCCCTGGCGTTGCAACTATCACTTGCGCCGTTTTAAGTGCTTTAATTTGCGGGCCAATACTTGCACCGCCATACGCTAAAGCGCCCTGAATATTGCTGCCTTGGGCGTATTTTTCAAAACTTGCAAACACTTGCTGAGCAAGCTCACGCGTTGGCGTTAAAATAACCACTCGAGCAATACCTGGCTCATCTTTTTTTGGTGTATTTAAAAGCTTATGAAGAAGCGGTAATACAAAGGCTGCTGTTTTACCTGTGCCTGTTTGCGCGCTGCCCATTACATCGTTGCCCGCTAAAATAGGCGGAATAGTTTTAATCTGAATTGCGGTAGGCGTGGTGTAATTATTTTGCTCAATCGCTGTTAGTAATAACGAATCGAGATTAAGTGATGAAAATGATGTGGCAGACATAGGCTTAGCTTTAAAATAACAAAGAGCGCCATTATACCTGAGCTTTAGCAATAAAAAAGGCGCTATCAATAGCGCCCCATTTAAATGCTAATGTTAAACCGGTTTTAAGGTCGCTTTTCGCTCGTTATAAAATGCAATTAAATCATCAACCGTTGCTTGGCAGTATTCACGAATACCCGACACCACCATGTGCTTTTCACCAAAACCGACTTTTTCGCCGTTTTCTAGTAAATTAAAGCGTAAGGTAATTTTGCCGCGCTTGCCTGTGTATTCAAAACTTGGCTCAGCAAATTCAAGCGTTGGTGCTTTAATCTCAATGTTATCGAGGTTAATAATCATTGACTCGTAAATAACCATAGGCCGCGCAGGGTTAATCATCACCTCTTGCTTGCCCATTAGTGGAATAATGACATGTGGGAAAGCCGTACCAGAAAACTCAACATAGTTTTTTATTAAGCTATTAGTAAGTGTTGGGCATTTGCTTGTTTTACCTTCGCGTTTTACCTTTAAAATTACTTTATCGCCATTGGTTACATCAAACTCGTCCCCCCCTTCAGGGAAGCTAAGTTTGGTGTTTTCGTCAACCATACCAGCAAAGGTAAATTCCATTCGCTCACTAATACCATAGCGGTCTAACACTAAAGAAAAAAGCAAGTCTCCTGGCGCGCAAAACTTTTTGGCATCTTTATCATGAAGTGGATTGTAATCATCGGCAACGCATTTTGCGAAACGACACCCTTGCTCACGAGAAATAGAAACATAATCAGCGTGCTGCTGAAAGTAAGGACTTAACATAGTTTGTTCACTGCTTAAACTGCTTATAACTTACCCATACTACCAGAAAAAAATTAAAGAGAGGTCGAATCACTTACAAAATGATACAACTTACTTTTATTTTTGCTTTGCTTGCTTTTGTTTTTATTGATAATTTTTTGATGGGCCTACAAATAATAACTAAGGGATTGATCATTATGCTGCGTATTTTTGCTTTAACCTGTGTAATAACAACATTAACAGGGTGTTCTGGCGTTACCTATCATACCAATATAAACAACGATGTTTTAGCTGATGAAATTGGTACTTATGTAAATAAAAGAGATCTGCATCAATTTTATAGTGACCAACAAGCTCACGAAAGCGGTGCTTCATTGTTAGGTCGAATTGAAGGCGAGAGCTGTAATGGAGATGGCCGAGGTGAAAGCAGTAACGTTAGTTATAATCGCGCAAAATCAAGTGCCATAGATTCACTTAAAGCGGATGCAATGCGCAGAGGCGGTAATGCCTTTACTATTAATTCTTGTAGTGAAACTCCTCAATCTTATTGCGACATTTCGGTTACTTGTACGGGTCAAGCTTACGATTTGGAATAAATGCAGTAATACCGGAACTATTTAACACTGGCTCCCAAAAACAAAAAAGCCGAACTTATTTACTAAGCTCGGCTTTTAAAAATGCATCATTTAGTCATTATGCACTTGGATATGTGCGGTACGCACGCTCAATATTTTTAGCCTGCTTTTTAGAAATACCTAAATGAGCAAGCGCTACACGTAAACGCGCACGTGATAGGTCAGAGCCCAAAATTTCCATTGCATCAAGTACCGACGTCGATGACGTTTTACCGGTAATTGCTACAAATATCGGCTCTAAAAAGTCTTTAATTTTAAGCTCGTGGAATGTAGCAACCTCTTTTGCAATGGCAAAAATAGCTGGCTTTTCAAAGCTACGTAAGCCTTCTAATTGCCATACAAAAAATTGTAGCGCTTGGCGTATTACGTTTTCGTCAGCTTTGCCCGCTGTTAACAGTGCAGGGTCGTAAGTTGGAATACCGCCAACAAAGTGTCCGGCTAAATCAACCATATCCGACAGCGTGTTAATACGCGTTTTAGCTTCTGGTAATACTTTAGCTAGCATGACACCGTTAAACTTCCAATCAACAAAGCGCTTCACAAGCTCTTCGTCGGTTAGGTTTTCGCGGATCCACGTACCGTTTAACCAGCTTAACTTATCTACGTCAAATACTGGGCCACCAAGCGATACACGCTTCATGTCAAAGTGTTCAATCATTTCATCAAGTGTGAATTTTTCACGCTCGTCTGGCATTGACCACCCCATGCGGCCTAAGTAGTTGAGCACGGCTTCTGGTAGGTAACCCATTTCTTTATAGTAATTAATACTCGTTGGGTTTTTACGCTTAGAAAGCTTTGATTTATCTGGGTTACGTAATAATGGTAGGTGGCCAAGTACCGGCGCTTCCCAACCAAAATCTTCGTAAAGTTTTAATAGTTTAGGTGCTGAGTTAATCCACTCTTCGCCACGAAAAATATGGCTAATTTGCATGTGATGATCGTCTACCACATTAGCTAAAAAGTACGTTGGAAAACCATCGGCTTTTAATAGCACTTGCATGTCTACGTTTTCCCACGGGATCTCAATTTCGTCGCGTAGGTAGTCGTTAAATTTAAAGGTGCCTTCGCTTGGTATTTTCATACGTATAACGTAAGGCTTACCTGCAGCTAAGTTTGCTTTAATTTCGTCTTCGGTGTGGTTCAAACCACGACCATCGTACTTAGGGCGCAGACCTTCGGCCATTTGCTCTTCGCGCATTTGGTCAAGCTCTTCACTGGTTGCAAAACAGTAAAATGCTTTACCTTGCTCAACTAACTGATGCGCGTATTTTTTATATAAATCGCTACGTTCAGACTGACGGTACGGGCCAAAATCACCACCTACATCAGGGCCATGATCCCACTCAAGGCCTAACCAACGCAGGCTATCCATAATAGCTTGCTCTGATTCTGGTGTGCTGCGCACTTGGTCGGTGTCTTCTATACGAAGCACAAACTCGCCGCCTTGCTGTTTAGCAAAACAGTAGTTAAATAAAGCAATGTAAGCTGTGCCAAGATGCGGATCACCTGTTGGCGACGGGGCAACACGAGTACGGATTGTCATGGTAATGTCTCTTTAAATAAGTGAGATAAAAATTATATGGTTACGTTTAAGCAGCTACTTTATTTAAGTACGCAATAATATCGTTAGATTCGTAAAGCCATTGAGTTTGGCCATTTTGCTCTATACGTAAGCAAGGCACTTTAACTTTGCCACCTTGCTCTAATAACTCTTGTCGATATTGCTCATTGTCTTTTGCATCGCGTGTTTCTATGTTCAAGCCTTCGCGCTTAATAGCACGGCGTACTTTCACACAAAACGGGCATGCTTTAAATTGATAAAGTTTAAAATGAGAGGTTTGCAGATCAAGCTTGGCTTGCTCGTCGCTTGCACGCTTTTTACTACGAGGAGTAAATATAAAATTAAAGAATAAAATTATACAACCTAAAAACCAACGAACGAATTTCATGCTTAATACTCTGACTACAACAATTTAAGGAGCCAGATTTTAGCACAAATTTACAATCAAAAAAGCTCAATACTAATGAGAAACCCTGACTTGTTCGCTGAGCGTAAGCTCGTAACATGATGTCACCTTATTCCGTCCTGTTTTTTTTGAGTGATATAACGCCATGTCGGCTTGGTTTACTATGCTTGAAACGGTATCAGCGCTCTGCAGCTTTAAAAAGCCAATACTAATTGTTAACTGCTGTATGTGCTCAAAATCATGGCTGGCCACCCGCTGTTGTAAACGAGTTAGCGCATTAAGTGCATCCGTATTTGTTTGCGACTGAAATACGATTGCAAACTCTTCCCCTCCGTATCTAAAAGCATAATCTTCAATTCTAAAATTATTTTTTATGAGTTTAGCAACTTGTGCAATAACACCGTCGCCAACTACATGGCCAAATGTATCGTTAACATTTTTAAATAAATCAATGTCAACAATGGCTAAATACCAACAGCGTTTTTTATGTACTTGCTCTCGGGGTAATAAAAAACCATTGCCGGTGACTATTTCCATTACTTTTTTGTCAAAGGTTTGACGATTTAAAAGCCCCGTTAAAGGGTCTAAGCGCGACTTATGCAAAATCCATAATTGATTCGCGTATACATTTAAAATGTACATAGCTAATGCACTTATTCTATCGGTTATTAACTGCTTGGTTTTAATAATTAAAACACCCAGAATAGTATCGCTATGATTAACTGGGATGTATGTTGTTACATCATCAGTCGTATGAATAACTCTTGTTTTACTAGGCGTTGCTTTATTGAGTATTAATTGGGCTTGACTGGGCTCTAAGTATGTTAAGTTGCTTTGAGTGTTTAAAAGCAGAGGTGGGGCTTTCAAAGTAACGTGCTTATTTATGTAAATCGCAAAATTATTTTCGCTTAGTAAGTCACCTAACACGTCTATTAAAGCCGAATCTAAATGGCTTTCGTCTTCCTGACAAGTGAGTTCGACTACCCACTCGTGGCCACATGAATTGGCTTGCATTGCCACACCCTGTCTTGAATAATTTTTAACCAGTGTAGACGTAATCTATAACTTTACTAAATAATTAGACAGTTAATTAAAATTCATTCTTTTTAGTTAAGCATTAAAGTAGTACCAAGTCGTCTCTATGCAATACTTCTGAACCAGCGTCATAACTAAGCAACTGAGCAATATTATTTGAATGTGCGCCTTTAATTTTATTAACCTCCGAGCGACTAAAGCGGGTTAAACCGCGCGCAATTACTTGGTTATTTGTATCAATCAAATCTATTAAGTCCCCACGTTCAAAATCCCCAAAGGCATTGGTGACCCCTTTGGCCAATAAACTTGCCCCATTATTTTGCAGCGCACTAATAGCGCCTGCGTCTATTGCTATTTGCCCATTACTTTTAGGCCCGGCTAATAACCATTTTTTGCGACCATCTTTAGGCGCTGTTAACTTTAAAAAGCGCGTACCCGGTAATTTCTCGCTCATGCATTTTAAAATAACGTTGCTGCCAGCGCCTTTGGCAATAATAACTTCAACGCCTGCACGCCTGGCCACATCGGCCGCTTGCAGCTTTGTTGCCATACCGCCGGTACCTAAGTGTGTTCCGCTGCCACCAGCAAGTAGGCGAAGTTCATCGTTTATGTGAGCTACTTCGTCAATAA
Organism: Pseudoalteromonas sp. S408; assembly: GCF_005886645.1. NCBI lineage: Bacteria > Pseudomonadati > Pseudomonadota > Gammaproteobacteria > Alteromonadales > Pseudoalteromonadaceae > Pseudoalteromonas > Pseudoalteromonas sp. S408. The sequence goes on from NZ_PNDY01000001.1 coordinate 408,644, forward strand.
GCTTTGCATCGGCATTGATGCGCGGATCGCTGGTAAACAAGCCGTCTTGGTCGGTTAATAATAGCAATTTGTCTGCGTTGGCTAATATTGCCACCAAGGCTGATAGGTTATCGTTGTCACCTACTTTAATTTCGCTTGTGGCAACGGCGTCATTTTCATTAATAATAGGCACTACATCGTAGCTTAGTAAGGCCGTTAATGTATCGCGTGCGTTTAAGTAGCGCTCTCTGTCATCAACATCAGCGCGTGTTAACAGCATTTGCCCTACGTTTACGCCATACAAGGCAAATAAACTTTGCCATATATGAATAAGTTGGCCCTGCCCTATTGCGGCTAACATTTGTTTATCAACTAAGCTCGTACCACAGGGTTTTAATAATTGTTCGCGGCCTGCAGCTACAGCCCCACTTGATACTACAATAACCCGATGCCCTTGTTTTTTAAGCTCACAACATTGGCGAACTAACTCAACCATATGGGCTTTATCTAGTTTATCGGTGCCACCAGTTAGTACGCTCGTACCTAACTTTACAACTATTACCTGTTCCCTTTGCATTGTTTTTAGCTATTAAAATTTTATTATGATTTAATTTATACCAGCTCGGTATTTTTGAACAAGTTAAAAATTTTCATGCTAGGATCGCGCTATATTTTATCGTTTAAATAAGTCTTATGCCTGCTAGTTTATGTTTAATTATTGCCACTTTTTTATGGGGCAGTTCGTTCATAGCGCTTAAATACGCCATTGCCATTTACGATCCGGCATTAGTGATATTTTTACGTATGCTTACTACGCTCGTTATTTCATTGTGTTTATGGCGTTATGTTATTCGCTTTGAATATCAAAAAGGTGATTGGAAGTATTTAGTGGGCATGTCGCTTGCTGAGCCTTGCTTGTACTTTTTATTTGAAGGCCACGCAATGGAATATACATCGGCATCTCAGGCGGGTGTTATTGTGTCGTGCTTGCCAATAATAGTCGCATTTTTAGCATTTTTTATGCTCAAAGAATACATAAGTAAAGCCATTGTGGTGGGCTTTACGCTATGTATTGGCGGCAGTATTTTACTTACGCTTCTCTCTCCTAGCTCAGAACAAGCGCCTAACCCTATATTAGGTAACTTTTTAGAGCTAATGGCTATGGTGTGCGCTGCTTTTTATACCGTTAGCATTAAACACTTAGCAAACCGGTATTCACCACTGACTTTAATTGCATTACAAGGCATTAGCGGAAGTTTGTTTTTTGCCCCCATTCTATTTTTTATTGACCTACCCAGCGAAAATCAACACGACCTAACAGCACTTATGAGTATTTTATATTTAGGCTCTTGCGTTACCCTAGGCGGCTACGGTATGTATAACTATGCCATTAGCAAGGTATCGGTGCTTACAGCGGCGGCGTATTCAAATTTAATCCCCATATTTACACTTATTTTATCGGCTATTATTTTGGGAGAGGTACTTACACTTTGGCAGTGGCTTAGTATTTTTGTAGTCTTTATTGGCGTTATGGTTAGCCAGCGCCATCAAGAGCTTGTTGTTGATATACCACTTAGTGAATCCGGTGAAGATATTTCTGCCGATACCAATAACCTCAAATCGGTGCCCGACGCTAATGCATCAAAGGGATAACAGGTAAGTAAATAAAGCCCCGGTGTGCGTAAAAAATCATGCTGCGATTGATGAATTATATCAACCGCCGTGACTGTATACTGCTGTAATTCCCCGCTTTGTAACTGCATAGTAAACTGTTCACCCACTTTAGCGTGCTGCAAAAACGCAAAGTGGGTGTCGTTATGGCCTGCTATTAACGCTCCCTTTTGGCGATCACCCAATTCCCCAGCGGGCAAAAAATGGCTTGGTGCAAATGCTAAATTTCGACCACTCGCACCACCGAGCACACTTAATGTTTTATTATGCGATGGAAAATGAAGCTGCGCGGTTACAAAACTGTCAGCATAAAACCACGGTTTTACTTTTTCACTGGGCCGGCTTAGGGCTTGCTGCCACGCACGCTCAATAAGCACTTGTGCAAACCATGCCTTTGTTTGCATATAAGCTCCGTGGCCAAACAAGCTGAGCCCTATAATTAATAGCCCTGCACTTAACCACTTTTTCATGTTTTAACGCGTCTTTTTAATTTAAGTACACCAAGTGTTATAAGTAACATACTACCTAACATTATATGCAGCCTACTTTGACCATCGGTTTGCGGCAAACGCATTTTCATCCCTTGCGGCACTTGGTTAGCGACTTGAGCAGTTTGATCTGCAACGTCTTTAATTTGAGCATGTTCAATGGCAATAAACGCAGTAAATGGACTTAATAGTTGATGCGTTAATGCTAATTTTTGCACCTTGTCTTTAACACTACTTTGCTCGTTATATAAAAGTAGTGACTTAATTTTTTGACGCGCCCACAGTTTCGCTATGCCTTGAGCACTTGAGCTATTTTGTGTGCTTAATTTAATACTTAAAGGCCCTTGTGCTGTTTGCCCTGTAAGTATCACACTTTTAGCATCATTAAGTTTTATAGCGACCATGATAGGCTCGCCAAAATATAAATCAGGTAAGGGTGATGGCCAAAAATCTAAAGGGTTACCGTTTTCATCGCTTAAAGCTAGCTCAGTAATGGCTGGGTGGGCGAGCTTATCAAATAACTGCTGCATTTTAGGCTGTACTTCTTGTGTGCTGCCAATAAAAGTAAATGTGCCTTTTCCTATATCTGCTGCACGGCGCATAAAAAAGCTATTAGGGGCGCTACCAATTCCTACTGTAAATAAACGGCTATCACCTAATTTAGCCTGAATATTTTTAAATAAAGTAGCTTCGTTACTTACACTGCCGTCGGTTAAAAACACCACTTGGCGTACAAAACCATCAAACGAACTGCCATCAAGTACCGCATCAAGCGCGCCTTGTATTTCTGTGCCGCCATCGGCCTCTAGGCTGTAAATAAAACGCTCAGCTCGGCGTAAGTTAAAATCACTGGCTATAAGAGGCCTATCACTCATGGCTGTGACATTATTATCAAAACCAATAATGTTAAAGCTGTCGTCGCTTTCAAGTAACGACAGCGCATAAAATAACGCTTTTTTTGCCTGCTCAATAGACTGCCCATGCATTGAGCCTGAGGTATCTACTACAAATACCATTTCTCGGGGTAAGCGTTGAGTTTGCGTAAAGTGATCAGCAGGCGGCATTAGCATTGCAAGTCCGTATCGATCGCCATTGTCAAACTGCTGGGTAAAAAAGGCAGCTTGCGCGCTTTCTTTTTGCAGCGGTTTAAACTCAAGAACAAAGTCGCGGTTTATGGCATTTTGCTCGTTTAATGCAACGGTGTATTGGCCAAATGCAGGGTTATGAATATCTACGTTATGAAATTTAGAGTTTATATCCACCAACTCTAACCCAACGTCTATATCTATATTTAAACTAAATTTACTACTAGGTTCGTCGTCATCGTTACACGCCGCGCTTTGTATACTGTAAACAGGGCTTAACCAGCCGCTTGGTGCAGTATTGACGGGAGCTTGGTTTTGCTCATTAAACTCAACTTCACCGCTAATTGCGTGGTAACGTGGCGTAATGGTGGTAGGAAAACGAATGGCAAAAGTGCCACTGCGGTAACTAATAATTTCTTGATACTCAAGCTCAATAACCACCTGCTCACCAGGACCAATATTTGACACATTAGTGACAAACATATTTGCCCGTTGTTGACGCACAAGTGCGGCCTGTTTCCCTGCCTTTTGTGCGTGTGCGTATTTTTTTTCAGCCTCTATTTTTTTATCAATTTGGCCTTTGATGACTCGCTCACCTACACGCATTGTCATGGCATGTACTGCACTTTCGTCGGGTAAGGGAAATACATAACGCGCATTCACCGCAAACGGGTTTTCGTTTTGATAAGTTTGCTTGACAACAACATGGTTAATTAACCCTGTTACAGTCATTTGTGCGTCGCTTTTTAATATAATAGCTGGGCTAACGGGCTTACCTAAGGTGTCGGTTAGTTCAAGCTTTGGCGATTGCGCATAGCTGCTTTTGCTTGCTAATAGCGATATAGCCATGAATATAAAAATGCTTGCCTCAACAAGCATTTTGGTTGGGTTACTCAACATAAAATCACTCCATCGAACGCTAAAGTTAGTTACTCGCCGTTTGGCCATTTACAGATGTTAGTGAACGGGTAGTCAGCGTTACTCGACGGTCAAAAAAGTTATCTTCTAGGGTATTACTGTTTGCCAGTGTGTGTTGCTCACCAAAGGCTTGCGCGCTTAAACGTGTGTGGCTAACGCCGTGTTTTATTAAATAACTTTGCACTGCATTTACACGTTTTTTAGACAGTAAAAAATTAGCCTGTTCATCTCCTCGTTGGTCGGCAAAGCCACTTAAATCAAGCGCTAATTGAGGTTGGTTGTTTAAAAGCACAACTAACTGGTCGAGCTGTTTAGCGAAGTGGGGGGCTATTGCGCTTGAACCCGTTTTAAATTGAACGGTCATCGCAAGCAGGTTATTAATTTGAGATTGTGTTAACTGCTCATTTTGCTGTGCAAGGACCTCTAACTGCTGCTCTAACAGATTGTTATGATTAAGCACATGTTGGTAATCTTTAGTTTTTTGTTTCATTACTGCCAAGGCGCGTTGCTGCTCGTTAATTTTGTTGTCAGCAACCTTTGCATCCCCTATTAATCCACCAGCAAATGCGCCTATAAATGCGCCAATTGGTCCACCAACCACACCCCCAACAATCGCGCCTGCACCTAAGCCTATTGCAGTTTCTTGGGTTGCTTCTTTTGAGGGCGAGTGCTTAGACGTTGCTGACAATGCCGGTGCAGAAAAACTAGCAACAAGCGTTAGCGCGATTAATGCCTTCTTCATAATATGATCCTTAAAATTGATGTTAACTTTGTGATGTTTTGTTTCGATAGATGTATTAAAACAACCTCAAGTGGCAACAAAGGGGATCAAAAATGGCAAACCGCTGAGCAATTGTGGCAAAAAAATGGCAATTGCCTTTTTAACCGTACATAGCTAAAAAACTTCGATATAGTGCGCTTTATAATAAATAGGGGTGTGTAAAATGAAAAAAATAGCCATCATTGAAGATGAAACCGCAATCCGCGAAAACTACATGGAAATGTTAGGCGCACAGGGCTATCAGGTAAGTGGTTACAGCGACCGCATAACAGCAGAAAATGCATTTAAAGACGCACTCCCCGATTTAGCCATTGTTGATATAGGCCTTGGCCACGAAATTGATGGCGGCTTTTTACTATGCCAAACCCTGCGTACCTTATCTAAAACGCTCCCTATTATTTTTTTAACCGCACGCGATAGCGAAATAGACACAGTTTGCGGCCTGCGTATGGGCGCCGACGACTACCTAACAAAAGACATTAGCTTGGCTCATTTAGCTGCCCGAATAGGCGCATTGTTTCGCAGAATGGAAGCCCTTGAACAACCCGCCAATGCCAATGCACTTATAACCCGTGGGCAGCTGGTGCTCGACACACAACGCATGCAAGTGTTTTGGCAGCAGCAATTAGTGGATTTAACCGTGACCGAATTTTGGATGCTGCATTCACTGGCGCAACGCCCAGGCCATGTAAAAAGCCGTAACGACTTAATGAGCGATGCAAAAATTTATGTTGACGACAGCACCATCACCTCTCACGTAAAACGCATTCGTAAAAAGTTTATCGCCCTCGACTCACAATTTGACTGTATCGATACCGTGTATGGCATGGGTTATAGGTGGGAGCAACATTAATGCTTAGATTTGGCCTGCGCAGTAAGTTTATTGTGCTTTCTTGTTTTTTATTTTTACTGCCATGGCTAGGTTACGAATACGTGTGGGAAATGGAGAAGTTTTTACGCCAAGGCCAAGAAAAAACCCTCGTAGGCACAACGCGTGCACTTGCCACAGCTCTGCACGAACGTCCTGCTTTATTTGACGAGCAAACCAACTTTTTAGACCAAGTAATAAAAGGCCGCGATTTATACGCCTACAACCTAAAAAACCCTATTCAACTTGATGGCAAACTAACCGACTGGGAACCCTACAAAGCGTTGTTCTGGCATTACGATAAACGCTATTTACAAAAAACCAATAAAAACCACCAAGCCAGCGATTTATCGTTCGACCACATGGTAGGTAAATTTGATAACTACTTATACGCCGTTTTTAATGTGACCGACAACACACTTATCTATCGTGCTAAAAACAGCTTAAGCATCACCAATAACGACCATTTAAAAATTGGTTTAAAAACCCCTGATGGCCAGTTTAATACGTATATCATAGCCCCTAGGCAAGACGGCTGGGTTAATGCATTTAATGCAAACACCAAAGCACCATTTACAAAAATTCAGGGCTATTTTAAACGCACCCAAACAGGTTACACCGTTGAACTGCGCTTTCCGTTAGCCATGCTAGGAAACAAACTGGGTTTTGCTATTGTAGATACCGATAGCTTAAACGAGTTACCTAACGTTATGTCGACCTCCAACTTAAATAACCCAAGCGATTTAGGCTCGGTGCTAGTGCCTTCACCAGAAATTAGCCGAATTTTAAAAGGAATGGGCCACAGCGGCAGCCGTATATGGGTGGTAGATAATCACCACCGCGTGCTTGCACAATCGGGCACCATTCAAAACGCTGATGGTGTATGGGCAGATGGCCTTAAAAATCAGCCGCCTCAAAATGCATGGCAACGTTTTGAGCAAACCTATTTGCACCCACTTTATTATAAAATTTTAACCCGCCCTGAAAACGAATTTATAGATACCCTACACGACGTAGCATCTATGCAAGGCAGTCATTTAGCCAATGCACTAAAAGGCCAACCTGCATCGTCTTGGCGGCTCACCCCCGATAGCAAAGCCGTTATTTTATCAGCGGCCTACCCTATTTGGATTGAAGACAACGTTATTGGTGCAGTAATAGCAGAAGAAACCACCAACGGCGTGCGCACGCTTCGTAATAAATCGCTCGAAAAGTTATTTAACGTTATTTTAGCAGTCATGCTAATAGGGACTGTGACTCTATTCTTTTTTGCATCACGAATATCGAGCCGCATTAGGCGCCTTCGCGATACCGCAGAGCAAGCAATAGATGCACAAGGGCGTGTTACAGGCAGTATTAGTTACAGTGATTCTAATGATGAAATTGGCGACCTGTCGCGTAGCTTTGCAAATATTGTAAGCCGATTGGGCGGCTATACCGACTATTTAGAAAATATGTCGTCGCGTTTATCTCACGAACTACGTACGCCGGTTGCGGTAGTGCGCTCTTCTCTTGAAAACTTACAAAGTTTGGAGCAAACCGAACTCAACCAAAAATACCTCGATCGCGCCAGTGAAGGCGTAGAGCGCTTAGGTAAAATAATTACCACCATGAGTGAGGCCACTCGGCTTGAGCAAAGCATTCAAAGCAATGACCCCGAACCATTTGACCTGCGATCTGTTATTAACGGCTGCATGCAAGGGTATTTACTCACTTACCCTAAGCAATTATTTACGCTTGATATATGCCCCAATTCATTACCTATGCAAGGCGCACCAGAGTTTATAGCGCAGCTGCTTGATAAGCTCATTAATAATGCTTTGGAATTTAGTGAAGCTAACACAGCAATTGAAGTCAACCTGAAGCAAAGCGAAAACAAAGCAACATTAACGGTAAGTAATACAGGTACTTTATTGCCTGAAGGGTTGAGCGAGCATATATTCGATTCTATGGTGTCTGTGCGCAGCCAGCACATGCAGCAGCAACCGCATTTAGGATTAGGTCTTTATATTGTAAGGCTAGTGTGCGATTACCATAAAGGCAGTGTAACTGCGCAAAATAATACACAAAATAATGGGGTCACTTTTACAGTGAGTTTGCCGTTAGCAAATTAGTTTTTAGCCTGACTGAAAGATCTAATAAAATGCAAGAAACAAATAAGTGTAATTGGCGGGTAAAATACTAAGCGAAGCGCAGGAAACCTACGTACATTTGTACCACGCGAGCTAAGCGAGTGTTTATGCGCTTGTTATACACCTCTCACCAATTCCAAAACAGCCTTGATTGCTGTAAAAGTAAATTCAGGGTCTTGGATTGGTAAATTGTGACCCACTTTGTCTGTGACAATATGAATTGATGCTGGATTGTTTGAAATAAGTTCTTGGTGCAGTGTTCTCCAAGCAATTTTTCCCTTCTTACTGTGCCCAATCCACCAATCAGATTCTCCCACTTGAGATGATGTCACAATTACAGTTGGAATATTATGAGTAGGTTGTGAAGAGAAAAGTGCGTTGTGAGCGTAGATATCCTGAAGAACTTCCCATTCAGATTGATTTTTTAACATCGAATTAAGTCTGGCATTGTCTTTTGTGGCTTTTTCAAGGTCAATTGATTCGAGCTTTCTTTGAAAAAGCTCGTGACTAGGATCCAATAAGACCAGACCGGAAACTTGATCAGCAAAATTGTGAGCAAAGTTTCTTGCATGAAAACCACCAAATGAGTGGCCAACAAGTATTAAGTTGTCTTGTGCTTTTAGCAGAACTAAAAGTTTCTCTAATCGTAACAAAGAGCTTTTTAAAGTAACTTTAGGTGAATCACTAGATGAACCATTTCCAGCGCGTGAATATATAATTATTCTAGAATTTAGTTCGTCGGCAAATGGTAGAAAAGAATCCCAATAGCTGACCCCCATGCCGACACCTGATTCAAAGACGAAAGTGTATTTCCCTTTTCCAAAATCTAAATATTCAATTGAAATATCGTCCACTTGAACTTGTTTAGTTTGTCCAAGAGCAGAAAATGAAATCGTAAAAATCAGAGCTACAACATATCGAAACAACCACTTAATTCTCCTTGGTGTATAATAACACCCAAATAAGGGGCACAAACATGGCGGCAATAATCGGAACGAAGTGACACAGCCGCCATGTTTGTGTCCCAGCGAGCTTGCGAGCGACTTTATTTGTTTGTTATATTTTTTTTGCTCGAGCCTTTTCTCTACTTTTAATTAAGCCCTGCTCATATTTATCGTAGCTTCTGGTTACGAGATTAGTTCTTACTTGAAATAGTTTTTTAAAATGATTTTCAAAATCACGTTCAAAAGTAGCTGGGCTTACAACTAAGTCATGTATGGCGTCAGCTAAATGACCAACCAAAGCTAGTTTAAACTGCAAAGATTGAAGATTCTCTTGATTTATAAGCCGATATTTTTCTTGTTCTACGGCCGTACCCTCATTGTTAAATGGGTAAACCCATTGGCCATGAGCTAGTTTATTTCTAATTTCTATTAATATTTTTAGCTCATTATCTAATACATCTAATAAAGCGGCTCTTCTAGCTGCGTGCGCAACACCAAGATTGCGCTCATCGAGCGGTGCTTTCCTTATTTTGTGATGTTTTCTAAAAGCTAAATCTACGGTAAAACGCCACTGTTCTGATTGAGATGATTTTGAATTGACAAGTTCTCGCTCTTGCTCACTAAAACCGAATTCTTCGTTTAGTAATTTTTTTAGTCGAGTTTCTGCCCATGCACCAATTAAAAATGAGTACAGCCTTAATAGCGAGCGTAAGCTTTGTTGTGGATCTTTAGATGCGATTTCAGATCTAGCCAGGCGACTAGTATGACTAAGTGCCAACTCTAACTCTTTTAGATTAGCAACATGCTGTTTGTATAATTTAGAAGGATTTCTTGCCATATTAAATATTCACCACCAAAAGCCACTATTGAAAATGGCTTTTGGTGGTGAGGATTCGAACCTCACAAATACTCTCCATACGGAGTGTGTTTACCCTTACACCATCACCCACAGGCAGATTATCATACCTTGTTGAAATTGCTACCATATTTGTTGAAAAATATAACAACTTTGTATTCGACATATGTCGCTTTATAAGCCGGCACATGTCCAAATATTACAATCAATCTAATGTAACCAGCTAATAAACGCATGTAAACAAATAGTTATGTAGCATTTAAATATTCTAAATGTAGAAATACCCCAAAATGGTAGGGTTCAGTAATATTGAACAAAAAAGTAATGCGCTAATAAACAGTGAGGAAATAAACAGTCACCTTTCTTTGTAACTATTCACTTTTAATTCAGTCGCGTTCACATACTCTGGGGCTATATTAACGCATTAAGCAGTAGGATTTGCCGTGACCCCATCACTTGAACGAGAAGAGCTCGACTTTATTTTTAGTTTATATAAATCAGATAAAAACGCTGAGTCTGAGGCAAATAAACCACAGAATACTCAGGCAAACGACCTTTAAAAAGTACCGCGCCTTGAGGTGCAAGGCATATCGCAGTACTTAATTTGAGTTACAATAGTTAGCTTGTTGTACTTGGCTCATGACTTAAAAACGCTTTAATACAGTTTATTTCTGCCAGCTTTACCGCCTCGCCTATTTCTGGGCCTTTTTTGCCACTTTTAAGTGCCTGTTGCACTATGTGCTTTTTATCCATTTGCTGCAATTTACTATGAATGGCGCGCAACTTAATTGCCTGCGGGTAAGGCTTATTAACCAGTGTTTCTCCGCGCCCTTGCGCGTCACATTGGCAGGCTTGAGTAAAGGCTAAAAAGCGCTCAGGGTGCACCAACCCATTTAAATTAGTGACAATTAATTTATGAATAGTTTGCGGCCTAAGCTGATCAATCGTATGGCATAAAGTGTGGTTATCGCTAGTCAATACGCCAATATCACGAAAGCGATTAGGCACTTTTAAACGATTACAAAATGACTCTACCACCGCTACACCTTCGCGTTCATGACCGCGTAAATTGCCGCGTATTTTATAGCTAAGGGCTTTACCAAAATCGTGTGTAAGCGCAGCAAAGCGGGTTTCTAAATTAAAATTTAAGTCGGCTGCTCGCCTAAGCACTAACATTGTATGCACAAACACATCGCCCTCAGGGTGATGGTTAGCAGGTTGTGGTACATTTTTCATTTGTTCAATTTCTGGAAAAATGCCCAGCCCATCTAATGCTTGAAAATAAAGCTCGGGGTACTTTTCGCCAAGCGCTTTTTCGGTTTCTAGCCATACGCGTTCGGGCACTAAATGGTTAAGCTCACCTTTATTTTTAAGCTCTCGCATTAACGCATAGGTACTTGGGTGGATTTGCCAATCACTGCCATAACGTGCTAAAAATCGCGCAATGCGTAACACGCGTACCGGATCTTCTACAAATGCGTGTGTGGTGTGGCGCAGTATTTTATTTTGTAAATCGTGTTGCCCATTAAAGGGGTCAATAATTTTACCGCTTTCGTCAAGCGCCATAGAGTTTATGGTTAAGTCGCGCCTTGCTAAGTCTTCTTCGAGTGTTACGCTAGGGCTGGCGTCTACAACAAAGCCAGTATAGCCTTTACCGCTTTTTCGCTCGGTACGCCCTAATGCGTACTCTTCTTTTGTTATGGGGTGTAAATAAACAGGAAAGTCGCTACCTATTGGTAAGAAACCAAGCGATTCCATGGTACTTGGCGTTTCGCCAATAACCACATAATCGTTATCTTTTGATGCAATGTTTAGCTGTTTGTCGCGTACTGCCCCGCCAACTAGGTAAACGTTTTTTAAGCTACTTTTCACGTTGTTTCCACACTGATTTACAAACTTCATTTATAGCAATCATATCATTAAAAGCGTTGCTGTTTGCCAAGCATATGTAAGCTCATTACAATAGCGCATCATTTTTTGTTTAAGCAATTATTCAATGAAAAATCATTCATCAAAAAAAGAACTTATGCTGCTGCCAATTTTGTTGGTCGTTATTGTTATGTGTGTAGCGGGTCACTTTTTATTGCAAGCTAATTTTCAAGACAGCAACATGGTTGAATACATGTTAGCAGCTCTGCCGTTCGCTATGTTTGGCTTGGTTATTGTAGCCTTTAAGCTGGCATCGAACAGTGAAAAAGATGAGCAAAACGAACAAGAAAAATAGCAGCGTGAGATAGCTTTATTATTCAAAGTTCAGGTTACTTATAAAACATGGTAACCAAACCAATCCGGCTTTATAGGCTGAGAAAACCCGCTTGGGGTAAGCTTTATTGTTAATTGACTGTCGAGCAAGTCTATTGCAAAGCAATCGTCTACATCGTGTAAGTCGTCTTTATGAATATGACTCAGGCCTGCGAGCAAATCGTGTTTAGCGCGCTGCTTTGCCTCTTCACTGCTGCTTGCTACATACAATGCAAAGTCGTGTTGCTCCGCCATTGAGTCGCTTCTGTAAGCGCCTAAATTTACAAAATAAAGCTGCTTATTTTGTTCAACATAATCGTCTACCACTTCTACTTTGTAGCCATCAATATTATTAACAGCCATAAAGCTATCCATGTGTACGCTGTTTTTATCGCCAACCCATTGGCTTTTTAATTTGGTGTAGGTTTGCTCTATGTTTTGCCCAACCACAAACCGAATGTCGTGCATTTCTATGTGGCAACCTTGAATTCGCCCGCCTAAATACACCATAAATAACTGCATGAAGATTCCTTTAATGTTTTTTTACGCCAAACTCTCAACATCAATATTGTGTTTTTTAATGAGTTTATAAAAGTCTGAACGATTACGCTTAGCAAGTTTGGCGCCTTCTGCTACGTTGCCGCCGGCCATTTTTAGCGTATTAATAACGTAATCACGTTCAAATTCTTTTTTAGCGTCGTTTAATGAGAGTGGCTCTACGCTTTTTTCGTTACTATCGAGTGCGGCTAACACTAAATGCGCTGAAATAACCTCGCCCGGTGTTAAGGCTACTACTTGTTCAACAACGTTTTGTAACTGACGAATATTTCCCGGCCAATCATAACGTACCAATGCGTGCATAGCATCATTGGCAAAGTGTTTTTCATTTTGGTTCATGCGTTTAGCGATACTTGCGCTAAAGTATTGGGCCAAGAGGCTTATATCTTCACGGCGTTCACACAGTGGTGGTAATTTTAAATTAACCACATTTAGGCGGTAGTATAAATCTTCTCTAAACTGTTGGTTTTTAATGGCTTCGGGCAAGTTTTTGTGAGTTGCCGATACAATACGCACATCAATTGGGATCTCTTCTTGAAAACCCACTGGGCGAATGGTTTTTTCTTGTAGCACACGCAGTAGCTTTACTTGTAAGTTAAGGGGCATATCGCCAATTTCATCTAAAAATAATGTACCGCCCTGCGCTTGCTGAAATAAACCTTGGTGATCTTTTACAGCACCAGTAAACGCTCCTTTTTTGTGGCCAAATAATTCAGACTCTAAAAGTTCCCCTGGTACAGCACCACAATTTATAGCTACAAAGGGCCCGTTACTAACTTGGCTATGCTGGTGAATAGCTTGCGCTAGTAACTCCTTTCCCGTTCCACTGGCCCCCGAAATAAGCACATTAACTTGAGTAGGCCCAAGTAACTTAACTTGTTCAAGCAAGTGCAACATGGCACCACTGCGCGTTACTATATTACTTTTTGATGGGGCTTCATCGGTATTTACACCGTGAATGTCTATTGCATTTGCAAGGCTATCGAATAGCTCGTCTTTATCGACCGGTTTAGTAATAAAAGCAAAAATACCTTGTTTGGTGGCTTCAACCGCATCAGGAATAGAGCCATGCGCCGTCATCATAATTACTGGTAATGCAGGGTATCGACTTTGCAGTTGACGATGCAGCGCCATGCCGTCCATTTCATCCATTCGTAAGTCCGTAATGACGGCATCAAACACGTGGCTTTTTAAAATTTGTAGTGCTGCTAAGCCACTTTCACAAGTTGTTACTTGATAGCCTTTTGATTCAATACGAATAGCAAGTAACTTTAATAAACTTGCATCGTCGTCAACTAATAACACTTTTGCTTGGTGCGGGCTATTTCTGGTCATGGTTACTGCTCCTTAGTGTCTTCGCGAAGTAATAGCTGCTGCTCTATATCTGCTAGCGACGACAGGGTTTTCTGCATTTGGTTATTAAGTGCTTGCTGCTCTTTTTGCGCGTTTATTTGTAAGGTGATTTGCTGTTTTTGCAGCCATAAATACTGTTTTATATCATCAGGCCAAAAATAGGCTAGGTCGAGTTTAAGTAACTTGGTCATTACTGTATTTGGGTCGGTACTTACGTTTAAGCACATAAATTTAAAAAATGCTTTTAGCTCATTTTCACCTTTAAATGACCGCTTTGTTGGTGGCAATGTAAAACCGCCGCATTGATTTGCATGCAGCGCTATAACCCGCTCAGCGGAGGGGTAAACAGGGGCTAATTTAGGCATTGGCTTGGGGCTAGGAGATACATTTTTAGTATTTGATATTTTAGTATCGCCCAGCGCTTGCGTGCCATCATTAAGCTCACAACCCGATACAATTAGGCTACCTGCAAGCACACATAAAATAGTGAGTATGCGCATTGTTAATTAACTCCTAAATTTTTACTGATTGGTATTTTTATTAAAAAACGGCAACCGTGTGGTTTATTTTTCTCAACACTTAATGTGCCTTGTAGCTGCTCAACCGTCTCTTTTACTATTGTTAGGCCCAAACCACTGCCTTGTAAGGTAATACTTTGCTCATGTTTACCTTGATAAAACGCACTAAAAATATGCTTTATTTCGTGCTCTTTAATGCCACAGCCATTATCGGCCACCTCCAAACACAGCTGATGTTGCTCGCATTTTAAATTTACAATCACACCTTGGTTATCATCAGAAAATTTTAAGCTATTTGAAATTAACTGAATTAGCATCATTTCTATTAGTTCATTAGGAAGCGCAAGGACAGTGCTTGAAACAGAGTTTTGCCACTGAATAAGTTGCTTTCGAGCCGTTAGACGATGCTCAAAATGACCATTAATTTTTTTAATTAAATGATTAATATTAACCTCGCTTGAGCTGTTTATTGTTGCTCTAATAGCGTTATAACTGAGTAGGCTATCTATCATCATGCGAAGGCGCACCGTAGATTGAGTTATAAGGGAAAGCACCGCTTTTTGTTCGTTATTAATAGGGCCAACAATTTCATCGGTGAGTAAATCGGTTCCTTCAACCATAGAGGCAAGTGGTGTTTTAAGTTCGTGTGTTACGTGGCGTAAAAACGTATCCTTTTGTTGCTCAAGCATATACAGCTGAGTTTGTACCCACTGTAGTTTTTCTCCGAGTTCGACTAACTCTGACGAGCCTTTTACTGCTATCTTTTGCTGCCAATCCCCCTGCCCGAGCTTATCAATAACCCTAGTAAGCCCTTTTAAGCGCAAACTTATACGCCATAAAAAGCCGCCGCCAACCAATAAAGTAAGAGGAATAAGTGCCACTAGCCAATTTATAAACGACGCTTGTAGGCTGGCTAGCTCGTTTTGGTTATGGGTTATTTGCTCTTCGTTTTTATTTTTGAGCCACACTGTGAGCTCTGTAATTGACTCGCTTATGGGTAAAAAGAGCGCTGCTTTTTGCTGTTTTTTCTCAACGAGCTGGTGTTGTGCTGTTTGCAAAATAGTTAAAAGCTGTGTCCATTGGTTTATGTAGTCTGGGTTTGCATTAATGTATTTGAGTTCATTTATGCTCTGCACAGACGATTGCCATTTATCAACAATGAGGGTGTTGAGCGCATCACTTTTTAACACCCAATTTTGCCTTGTTGCGCGTTCAAGGCTATTAAGGTCTTGCTTTAAATTAGCGAACGATTTTGTGAGCTGGTAATGGTTACTCACAATTTGCTGGGTGGTTGCTAGCTGTTTATTTAACGCATTTAAAAAAACAATAACCACAATAGAGAGTGGCAATAACGACAGCAGCATGCTTAAAGCAAACTGCCCTATTAAATTAGGGCGCCAATTAAGCATTGCATTGTAATGTTTAGCAAACGTTGCAGCCATTGCAGTAAACTCTGTAAGTAAATAACTCGCCTATTATTATCAATACCGCCTATACACATGCTGAACCATATTCATTTTAAATCGCCATAATGTTGCTAAACAGCAACAGCACAACTGATTGATTTAACTAAGATCACAAAAAATACCTTCAACCCTGTTGCTGTATTTACACAAAATTACACACAGTCAGTGTAATTTTTACCTACAAACCCAAACTAAAAAACACAACTCATTGAAAGTAAATAAAAATAAAATTTGGCACCCTTTTTGTAATGGGTGTAATAAATAAATTTAATAGGGAAATACACATGAACATTAACACTTTGGTTTTTTCAACATTACTTGCGTTGGGTTTTGTGAATACAGGCGCATACGCTATGGACGTTGACGCTACGTTTAATGAACTAGATAAGGACAGAAACGGCCTGTTAAGCGAAGCCGAGGCAAAAATGGACGCCGTGCTTAAGGAAAACTTTGCACAAATAGACACAGACCAAAATGGTCAGTTGTCGCTAAATGAATTCAGAAAATTTATTCAATAAATTAACTTCAAAAGGAATGAAATTATGAAACAACTTATTGCTGCTTTTTTATTATTATTTTTAGCTATCAGTGCAACGGTATTAGCTTCTCCTTCGGCAGTGCGATTTGCACACTTAGATACAAACATGGACGGAAGTATCTCGTTTGTTGAAGCTAAGCAAGATAAAGAGCTACTTAGACAGTTTACCGATTTAGACGAAGACAACGACGAGATGATCTCTAAAGCAGAGTTTGAAAACTTTAAGCCATAACAGATTAAGTTTTGCTTAAGCTTTTAACTTGTAAAGTGTACTAAAGCATTTGCCATAATCCCTGAGGGAATGTGTAAAAGGATTTAATGTTGGGAGTTAAATTATGGCAAGTGCTTTATCTAATTAAGCGTAATACCTCATTATTCAATACAACTTAATTAACCTTTTGGAAGGACTACCATGAAGATACGTTACTTTGTAACCACCATAGCGTTGCTTTTAAGTTTTAATGCTTCTGCACTTGATGTAAAACAGCGCTTTGATCACCTCGATACTGATAAAAACGGTTACCTTACTCATAACGAACTAGAACGCCAGCCCCAGTTACTTAGCACGTTTATAATGTGGGATAAAAATCAAGATAAACAAATTTCATTAATTGAATTTAAAAATTACCTTACTAACAATCTTTACTGAGTACTTTAATGAATCCCATACACTTTTTTATTTTATGCGCTCTACTGGTATTTAGCGCGTCAAGTTTTGCCATCAGTGACAGCATTAATAACCAATTTAAAAAAATAGACAGAAATAAAGACGGATTTTTAACTCGCTCTGAAGCCTCAATAGACCCAGCCTTGTGGTCTAAATTTGTAAGTTACGACCAAGATAAAGACGGCCGGCTAACACTGAGCGAATACCATTTATATGCCAGCAAGTAGCACAAATTTAATTAACCTTTTTAACCTAACGTTTTAGGCAATTAATTTAATAGCTAAGCAGCTAGCTTAGCTTTAACTGTCTATTTTACGAGCTTATCGCATCCTATTGGTATTCTAAAAAAGAGTTTGCTAGTGTTATTGCACTAAAAATAACAAATCAGTGCACTATGTTACTCAAAAAATTACTTAAACCACTTATACTTGCCAGTCTCTGTGCAGGATCTAGCTTTGCGATTGCGCAAACCAAAGTTATTTATAATGCCAATGGTTATACTCCGCTTCATAAAGGCAAAATGCAAAAAGGCGAGCTTCAACAATTTAGCACTTTGGTTATAAAAGATGGCAAGGTTGTTAAAGTAGGCGGCGACACACTCAAAGAAAGCTTTCCAGATGCCAAGCTAATAGACGCGAAAGGCAACACATTACTACCCGGCTTAATTGATGCCCATGGCCATGTTATTGGGCTAGGCGATAACTTATCGCAGTTAGATGTACGCGGTGCGAAGTCGGTTGATGACGTTACAAATAAATTAAAGCAATTTGCGCAAGGCAAACAAGGTTGGATCATCGGCCGTGGCTGGAACCAAGAGTTATGGCTAGATACACGTTTCCCTAGCGCTAAAGATTTAGACAAAGTGGTAAGCGATCGTCCGGTTGTTCTATCTCGTGTTGATAGCCATGCAATTTGGGTTAACTCAAAAGCGCTTGAACTTGCAGGCATTAACGCCGACACAAAATCGCCAAAAGGCGGTGAGGTAGTTAAAGATGAATTTGGTAACCCTACCGGTATTTTTGTTGATAAAGCTGAATCGTTAATTGTTCAGCACTTGCCAGCCCCTTCAAAACAAGATATTAGCAACTCACTCGATGCCGCAGGTAAGCATTTATTAAGTTTAGGTATTACCTCTACTCACGATGCAGGGATAGATAAAGCCACATGGGAAGTGTACAAAGAGCGCGGTGAACAAGGCAATTTACCTTTACGTATTGTGGCAATGCTAAGCGGTGCTAGCCCAGACTTACCGGCTATGCTAAAAGCCGGGCCATATCACGATAACTACGACTTTATGGAAATTCGTAGTGTAAAAGTATATGCCGATGGTGCATTAGGCTCGCGTGGCGCAGCGCTTATTGAAGATTATGCCGACCGTGCTGGCCATCATGGGTTAATGCTTGAAACCCAAGAGAAACTCGAAGCTTTATTTACGCAAAGCTTTAAAAATGGCTTTACCGCCAACACCCATGCCATTGGTGACAAAGCCAATCGTGTGGTTTTAGACGCTTACGAAAATGTGTTTAAAAAAACAGGCGGTATTTTGCTGCGCAACCGAATTGAGCACGCACAAATAGTAACGCCAGACGATATACCTCGATTTAAAGCACTAAAAATTATTCCATCTATGCAACCTGTGCATGCAACATCTGACATGCATATGGCAGAGCAACGCCTAACTGAAAAGCAACTTAGCTTTGCGTACGCATGGCAAACATTTTTACAACAAGGTTCAGTGGTTGCTGCGGGCTCTGATTACCCTGTAGAGCTTGCAAATCCATTTGATGGTTTATATTCAGCAATAACGCGAATGGATCATAACAAACTGCCTGAAAACGGCTGGCGTCCAAGCGAAATATTAAGCCGCGAAGATGCACTACGTGCATTTACACTGGGCGGTGCTTATGCGGCGCATCAAGAGTTTAAAATAGGAAGCCTAGAACAAGGTAAATGGGCCGACTTTATTTTAGTGGATAAAGATTATTTTAAAGTACCCGTTGAAGATATTTACAAAACTCAAGTACTACAAACATGGATTGCCGGTATGAAGCGGTTCGATAACAAAGAGAGCGCAGCTAAATAAACAAAAAAAGGGTTAACGCAAGTTAACCCTTTTTTAATACAAACCATGTCATTTAGCTTTTTGGCTGCTGTGCCTCTGGCTGATCAACTTTTGGCTGGCGATATAATTTTACAATGTGATACAAGTTAACCAATGCCAGTAGCGCGTTGGTAAAAACAACAGGAACAGCACCAATAGCTACGCCATAAGCCGTAAACACAATACACCCTAACATGTTGTACCAACGAAGCTTTACTACATCGGTCATAGTGAGTGATGCAACCAATAAAGCTGACGCAATATAGCCTAAATATTCCCAACTCAATTGTTCTCTCCTAACCTTTGGGTTAGCATTACACTAATGCTACATTATTACAGTTGTAAGTATTGCAAAGTAATAGCACTTTGCTTAATTATGAGCGTTATTTAGAGTTTGAAAATAATTGGCTAGTAAGAGAGTAGCTCTCTTATATTAATAATTAAGCGAAGTGACACACGTAAATAAAAAGCTAACTTGCTTAAAAACCTGAAAAAGTTTGCCGGCAAAAAAACCAACAAATTCTTAAATCATTACACGGGAAATGAAGGTAAAATAATACCCATAGCAAAGCTAAAAGTATTAGTAGCAAGTTAGCGTAAATTCTTAATGTGTTAATGCTACCGTCATTAAAACATAATAAATAGGACAAATGTCCGAAGAGCATATTGATGTTTCAATACCATTTTTCTAGTTATCTTGTTGAACAGTTACTCACCTTTGCCGGTAGTAGTTATCAACAATCAAAAAAAGAAGTGCTGATCCATCAAGATCAGCCTTTAAGCAAGCTTGTGCTTGTGCGCAGCGGCACTGTGTCATTTAGTTATGACGTAGGAAACGGACGACGCCTGCTGCTAGGACAACTCGATTGTAATAATACCCTGATAGGCGAAATAGAAGCGCTCAACAACAATCCGTGTATTTATACGGTAACCTGCTTTAGCGATGTAACTTACAACCTGATTGAATTAAGACACTGGCGTGCATTATTGCTCGAAAAACCAGAGCTTAGCTTATACACGGCACAAACGATTGCTGCTAAGTTTCAAGAAAACCAAAAAATCAACTTAGATAAGTTATTACTGCCACTTAGCTATAACATAGCCAAAGACTGCTTACTGAGAGCCGAGAACAACAACCCTACACTGCTTAGAGCCTACCCAACTGTTAACGCTGAGGCTGAACGCTTTGCAACCACTGAGCGAGCTTACAGGCGTGTTGTGACAGAATTAGTCGAAAAGGGCTTAGTGCAAAGAAGCACAACAGGTTTACAAGCGGTCGATATTCCAATGCTTAGTGAATATGTAGATAGCTTTGCGCAGCTTTAAACACGCAATAAAAAAGGCCAATTAAGGCCTTTTTTATTGCCCTAAAAACGAATAATCAGTTCATAAGGCTAAATGTATATTTAATGTGCTAGGTGTATTAGTCTTCTAGTAAAATGTCGTGAATTTTTACTAAGTCAGATTTACCTTCAATAATTTCATCCGGTGTTAAACCCGATAACTCATGCGGGAATACTAACCACTCTTCCGACTCATGAATGTAGTAGTCAGGTACGGTATCTACTTTTGAATTTTTTGGTTTGTAGTATGGACAAGCAATTCGAATATCGCGCGGTAAGTTTAAGCGCATTAGCTCTGAAAGCTTTTCTTTTAGTGCAACAATACTGCGTCCTGAGTCAAATACATCGTCAACAATAAGCAGTGAATCACCCGCATTGGCGTTTTCTACAATGTAATGTAAACCATGTACTTTAATTTCTTTTGATTGTTGGCCAATACCGTAATAAGACGATGTACGCACTGCAATATGGTCAGTTTCAATGCCTTTGTAATCGTAATATTCTTGAACCGCAATACCAATCGGTGCACCACCTCGCCAAATACCTATAATAAAATCAGGACGAAAGCCGTCTTTGTATACTTGTGCCGCTACGCGGAATGAATCTTCAAGTAACTGTTGAGCTGTGATATAGCACTTATCTGACATAGTTAGAAACCCCAGTGGTGGATATAATATTTGAGTGTAGTTTAGAGTAAAACCAAATTAGTCACTCAAACAGGTATTGGCGAGGGATTTTACCGTAAATTAAATAAAATTGCTTGCTTGTGGATCAAAAAAGGCACCAAACGGTGCCTAATTTCTCTCAATAGCGTATTTTTTAGCGTTACGCTTTTTCAAGCAGCGTACGAGCAACTGTACGCATACCCTGTGTTGTTGCGCCGGCAGCCCACTGACTTGTGCTACCCATGTTAAATGCAGCCGCTAAGTCAATGTGTACCCAACCTTTGCCATCGTTTGGTACAAAGCGTGATAAGAAGCCTGCAGCATTTGATGCACCGCCATAGCCGCCACCTTTTTGCGCGCGGCTATTAGCCGTGTCAGCATAAGGTGATGGACAGTTTTGTTGGTGCCACTTTTCAAGTGGTAATGGCCAAGCGGCTTCCATTTCTTGAGAAGCAAAGCCTTCAACTTCGCGTGCCAGCTCTTTATCAAGTGCAAACAACGCATTGTATTCTTGGCCAACAGCAACCAACGCTGCGCCTGTTAATGTTGCTGCGTCAATAATTAAAGGTGCGCCCGTTTCGCCAGCAGCCATTAGACCATCGGCAAGCACTAAACGCCCTTCTGCATCGGTGTTTACAATTTCAACGGTTGTGCCATTTTTGTAAGTAAGAATGTCGCCTAATTTGTAAGCGTGGCCAGAAATTAAGTTCTCAGCACAGCATAAAAATAATTTAATACGCTTTTCAATACCACGATTAATAGCAAGTGCTAAACCAGCTGTTACTGTTGCAGCACCGCCCATATCACACTTCATCCCTAGCATGCCTTCGCTTGACTTAATTGAATAACCGCCCGAATCAAACGTAATACCTTTACCCACAAGGGCTGCACTGACTGGTGCGTTATCGTCGCCTGTAGGGTTGTAATCAAGCTCTAACAATACCGGTGGGCGAACACTCCCACGACCAACAGCATGAATACCAATCCATTGTTGCTCTAATAACGCATCGCCTTTAATTATTTGGTAGCTTACGTGCTCAGGGGCCAGTGATTGAATAAACTCAGCGGCTTTTTCTGCAAGGCTTTCAGGGTAAATATCGTCTGCAGTGCCGTTAACCATTTCACGCGCCCACGTTGCTGAGCTTTTTAAATGCGCAAGTTCTTGCAGATCAGATTGTGCGTTATCAACAAACTCAACACCGTTTAATAGTTTAGGTGTGACAAAACCTTGATAAAAAGCCCATTGGCTTTCTGTGCACCATGTATCGCCCGCAAGTTCAACGTGTTTAACGCCTTGATTGGCAATAGTACGCGCTGCTTTTTGAACATTTTTTAATGTTTCTTGCTCAGATAAATGAACGGTTGCACCACGTTCGTTAAATGACAACGTTGCGCTTTCGCCCCAATGACTCGGTGCTGCGTGTTCGCTTAGTTGAACAACAAATTTTTCACTCATGTTAGAATATCCTTGCACTTAAATGTGCTGTTGAGTTTACTATAGTGCGCCTAAGTTCCCAACAGCTTGAGATAAATAACACTCATCACACTATTAACCACATTGGACATACCATGAAGTACACACCAGCATTGCAATCGGCCACATTAATTAAACGCTACAAGCGGTTTTTGGCTGATTTAAAACTCGGTGATGGCGCTGAGTTTACCGCGCATTGTGCTAACACTGGAAAAATGACAGGCTGCGCTGAGCCAGGCTTTACTGCTTTTTATTCAACAAGCGATAACGTAAAACGAAAGTATCCACATTCATTAGAGCTGACCCAAAATGATTTAGGGCACCTTATATGTGTTAATACAGCGGTCGCTAATAAGGTGGTAGAAGAAGCAATTAATCATAATGTAATTAATGAACTAACTGGCTATGAGCAACTTCAAAGTGAAGTTAAATATGGCAGTGAAAACAGTCGCATCGACTTTTTACTCACAAGCCCAAATACTAAAAACTGCTACGTTGAAGTTAAATCAGTCACCTTGCTAAGCCAAGATGAACCGCATAGCGGCCAAGGCTATTTTCCTGATGCACAAACATTACGTGGACAAAAACACCTTCGCGAGCTCATTGAAGTGGTCGAACAAGGCCATCGCGCCGTACTACTGTTCGCTGTTTTACATGAAGGTATAAATGCAGTGAGCGCAGCAGCGCATATCGATGAAAAATACGCACAACTTTTACAAAAAGCCATTGCTAGCGGTGTTGAAGTAGTAGTGTATAAAGCACTCATTTGTGAGAATGAAGTGGTGCTTCATAAAAAAATAGCATTTATACAGTAATGTATAACCAAACAATTACATCAGGTAATTAGAACAAACAACGCGATGAAAATGATTGATGCAATAAAAATCAATTCCAGAGTTAGCCTTGTTTTTTAAAATTTTGCCCATATGTAAAGGCAAGTTTTACAAACCAGTAAGTTAGTTAATTAAGCACCATCATTAACGCACTTTTTACTCGCAAAGCATGGTTGAAGCTAATTCGTATAATTAAAAATAAATTTGCCTAGGGTATAAGTTTCTGTTATTTATACCGCCGGCTAATGCTGAGGCATTAAATTAAGGATTTAGGAGAGAGTTATGCCAGACCAAAAGAAACATGGTTTATTGGCTCAAGCCGGTTTAGAACCATACCAAGAAAAACCAGGCGAAGAGTATATGAATGAAGCACAACGTGCTCATTTCAAAACGATTTTAGAAACTTGGCGTAACGATTTACGTAACGAAGTTGATCGTACAAAGTCGCATATGCAAGACGAAGCTGCTAACTTTCCTGACCCAGTTGACCGCGCTGCACAAGAAGAAGAGTTCTCTTTAGAACTTCGCACTCGTGACCGCGAACGCAAATTAATTAAAAAAATTGAAAAAACAATTATTTTAATTAAAGAAGATGATTTTGGCTTTTGTGAGTCTTGTGGAATCGAAATTGGTATTCGCCGCTTAGAAGCGCGACCAACTGCTGATTTATGCGTAGACTGTAAAACACTTGCAGAAATTAAAGAAAAACAAGCTGGACGCGGCTAATTAACCTCATTAATTAGCATGTCACCTGCAGCCGTTACTGCGCCTATGCGCAACTATCGCGGTCGTTTTGCACCGTCTCCTTCTGGGCCACTTCATTTTGGCTCACTTGTTGCGGCTGTAGGCAGCTACCTTGATGCAAAATCAAATAAAGGGTCTTGGCTCGTCCGTATCGAAGATATAGACACCACTCGAGTGGTAAAAAATGCCGACACCGATATCCTAAATACCTTACAAGCCTATTGCCTCCACTGGGATGAACCGGTTGTTTATCAAACCAAACGGCTCGATTTATACCAAGACGTCGTCAGCTCACTTGAAAATCAAAAATGTGTTTATGCCTGCCAATGTAGCCGAAAAGAAATAAAAGCATTGGGTGGAATTTATCAAGGCCAGTGTAAAAATCTTGGGCACTCAACCGATTCAGGCGCACTTCGTTTAACACAATGCCATGCAACCACATATTTTAACGATCTGATTCAAGGTGATATCAGTGTTTGTAGTGAGCTGGCCCACGAAGATTACATAATAAAACGAAGTGATGGCTTATTTGCCTACCAATTAGTGGTTGTTGTTGACGATATTGATCAAGGCATAAATCGCATTGTTAGAGGCGCCGATTTAATAGAACCCACAGCACGACAAATCAGTTTATTTAAACAGCTCAATCATCCTATTCCTGAATTTGCTCACTTACCTTTAGCCGTTGCCAAGCCGGGCTTTAAACTATCTAAACAAAACTACGCCCCTGCAATTAGTAAAATAGAGCCAAAACCCACATTAATAAGTGCCTTTGAATTTTTAGGCTTGCCAACTCATGCTGATTTAATGGATTTAACTACCGAGCAGCTAGTTGAATGGGGTGTAAATACCTTTGAGTTAAAGCAAGTACCTAAAGTTGCTGAAATACAAATTTCTCAGTAGCAAACAACTCAAGTCAACTAATTTACTAAACTGTGTAAATAAAATCGCGAAAAACAGCTTAATTTCAACACATCAACTTAATTTTTAAACCCTGCTGGTATATGATAGCCGCCTAAATATATGCTATTTGAGTAAGACAGTAAGTATTGGGGTTTAATACCACTATTTGCGGTTGTTTTTGATTGCGATGACATGCCAATCAACACCTTCTAGGAGACGGATTATTATTTCCAAGCTTTTTCAATTTTGCCGACAGATAATTGGCCCAAATACGAGTGCTGAAAATGCCTCTGTAAGCAGCGAACCATTAGTAATCACACGCGGTGAGCATGGTATTTCTCGTAAACAATTTAGCCCAAATGCAATCAAAGTGTTATACCGATTAAAAGACGGTGGCTACGATGCCTACCTGGTTGGTGGTTGTATTCGCGATATATTGTTAGGCCAACAACCTAAAGACTTTGATGTAGTCACTAACGCAACACCCGACCAAGTTAAAAAGCTATTTAGGAACTGCCGATTAATTGGTCGCCGCTTTCGTTTAGCGCACATTGTTTTTGGCCGAGAAATTATTGAAGTGGCAACCATGCGTGGCCATCACGAAGCGCCTGAGTCTAAAAACCAAATAAGCCAATCAAGTACTGAAGGGCAATTATTACGCGACAACGTATTTGGTAGCATTGAAGAAGATGCCGAGCGCCGCGATTTTTCAATTAATGCTTTGTATTACTCAATTAACGACTTTAGCATTCACGATTACGCCAATGGTTTGGCCGCTATTAAAGCAAAACAAATTGAGCTTATTGGCGATCCCGAAACACGATACCGTGAAGATCCAGTGCGTATGTTACGCGCTGTACGATTTGCAACAAAGCTTGATATGAGCATTGCGCCTAATAGCGAAAAACCGATTAGCGAGCTTGCCAGCTTACTTGATAATATTCCGCCGGCGCGTTTGTTTGAAGAAGTGCTAAAACTGTTTTTAAACGGTAAGGCCGAAGCTAACTTTTTAATGCTTCGCCAATACGGACTTTTCCGTGCATTATTTCCTGCGCTTGATAAAATTTTAGAAGCTAACCCTAATGGGCTAGAGCATACCTTTGTTCAGCAAATGTTTCAAAATACCGACAAACGCATAAACGCTGATAAAAAAGTAACACCTGCATTTATTTTTGCCGCGCTACTGTGGTTCCCGCTTTTAGCAATAACCAAAAAGCTTCAAGCAGAAGAACAACTTAGCGAGTACGATGCCTTTGCACAAGCAATGAATAAAGTACTCAGCGAAAGCGCCCAACATATAGCGGTACCAAAACGCTTTACACTGGGTGCTCGCGATATTTGGCACATTCAGCATCGCCTAGATAAACGTGCAGGCCAACGTGCATACAGGTTAACGCAACAACCACGCTTTAAAGCCGCTTACGACTTTTTATTGTTGCGCGTTGATGCGGGTGAAACTGAGCATGAAGAACTTGCACAGTGGTGGACTCAATACCTTAGCCAAGATATTAACGGTCAAAAAGACATGGTTAAAAACTTAGGTCATCAAGGTGGTCCAAAACCGCGTAAACGTTCTCGTCGCCGCGCACCAAGAAAGCCAGCAGAGTAATAACATGAACTGTGTTTATTTAGGATTAGGTGCAAACTTAAACTCACCTAAAAAGCAGCTTGATAATGCGGTTGCGGCACTTAAAAATCTGCCGCATAGCGAGCTTGTAAGCGTGTCTCATTATTATGCAAGTAAGCCCATGGGGCCACAAGACCAGCCAGACTATATTAACGCTGTTGCCTGTATTAATACCCACCTTGAACCAGAGCAGCTACTTGATTTAACTCAAGAAATAGAACTTAAGCATGGCCGTGTAAGAAAAGCCGAACGTTGGGGTCCACGAACGCTAGACATAGATACCCTTTTGTTTGGCAATAAAATTATTAATACCGCACGCTTGACTGTGCCCCATTATGGCTTGAATGAGCGCGAGTTTGTTGTGTATCCGTTGCTTGAACTTGCGCCTGAACTTATTTTACCTAGCGGAATTGCACTAAAAACCATTGCAACTAATTTACCGCTCAACGACTTACAACAATTACCTCTGTAATTAACCTAGGCTTATGCCTGCGAGGAATATTATGTCTAAAATAACCGTTTCTACTTTAAATAAAATGAAAGCAGAAAATAACAAAATCACGGCATTAACCGCTTACGATGCGAGCTTTGCAAAGTTATTTCATGATAATGGCGTTGACGTTATTTTAGTCGGTGACTCGTTGGGTATGGTGCTACAAGGCGGTGATGATACCCTTGGCGTAACCAACCAGGATATTGCTTATCATACTCGCTGTGTACGTGCAGGAAGCCGTGAATTATTTGTTATTGCCGATATGCCATTTATGACTTATTCAAGCGTTAACGACACCTGTAAAAATGCCGCAGAACTTATGCGAGCAGGTGCAAACATGGTAAAACTTGAAGGTGGTGAATGGCTTTACGACAGCATTAAAGCGCTTACTGAACAAGGTATTCCTGTTTGCGGGCACTTAGGCCTTACCCCTCAATCTGTGCATGTATTTGGCGGCTTTAAAATCCAAGGTCGCGAAGAAGACAAAGCACAAAAGATGATTGAAGACGCCAAAGCATTAGAAGCTGCTGGCGCACAATTATTAGTACTTGAGTGTATCCCGAGTGCATTGGCAAAGCGCATTACTGATGCGCTTAGTATTCCAACCATAGGCATTGGTGCGGGTAATGTGACCGACGGTCAAATATTAGTAATGCACGACCTAGTCGGTATTTCGGCAGGTTATATTCCAAAATTTTCAAAAAACTTTTTATTAGAAACTGGCAACATGCCAGCGGCTGTTCAAAAGTATTGTTCCGATGTAAAAAGTGGCGCTTTTCCAAGCGCTGAACATGAGTTTAAATAATGCAGTCAATTACTGAAATTAAATCACTACGTAGTCAAATTAAAGCCTGGCGACAAGCAGGCTTAAGTGTGGCGTTTGTGCCAACAATGGGCAACTTACATCGAGGACACTTTTCACTCGTTGAAAAAGCAAAAAACGTAGCCGATAAAGTGGTTGTTAGTATTTTTGTAAACCCGATGCAGTTTGGTGCTAACGAAGATTTAGATAATTATCCCCGTACATTATCAGAAGATAAACAAGGCCTTGCAGAGTTAGGCACTGATATAGTATTTACCCCAAGCGTAGACACAATTTACCCAAATGGGCTTGGCGAGCAGAGCTTTGTTGACGTGCCTGGCGTGTCACTTGGGTACTGTGGCGGTTCGCGCCCTGGGCATTTTAAAGGCGTAGCTACGGTTGTTACTAAGCTATTTAACTTGGTGCAACCTGACTACGCTTGCTTTGGTGAAAAAGACTTTCAGCAACTTCAAGTGATTAAAACGATGACTCGCGATCTATCTATACCAGTTGAAATTATTGGCGTACCTACCATGCGTGAAATATCTGGTTTGGCAATGAGTTCACGTAATGGCTACTTATCAGACGAGCAAAAAATAACAGCCACCGCTTTATTTAAAGCGCTAACCCATTGTGCCGAGCAGCTTAAGCAAGGCAATAAAGATTTCACCGCGCTTAAAACTCGCGCTAAACAAAGCCTAGAGCAAGCTGGCTTAAAACCAGACTATTTTGAGATAGCTCAACGAGATACCTTAAAAACTGCTACACTCGATGATAACCATTTTGTTATTTTAGCCGCAGCCTTTTTAGGCTCTGTTAGATTAATTGACAACATGCAGGTCGATATTTAATTTATTGAGCTCACTTTAAGGATTAAAAATGCATATATTAATAAAAACAAGCGTAGTTGCCCTCACTTTTTTTGTTTTAGCGGGTTGTCAGAATCACGTTGAAAATGCTGAGATGAACCAATGTGCTCAACAAAATTTTCGCTGTGAAAGCACCTGTGATCAGCAAACAACGGCTGAAGGTCTTAAGCAACAAGTGTGCTCTGCAAAATGTGTAGAAACATACAATCAATGTAAAGCACGCGCTGAAAAGTTAGGTGGTATTTAATTCCCCCAAGCTTAAAATTTTAGACACAAAAAAACCGCTCAATGAGCGGTTTTTTTATTGCTTGGATTTATTATTTTAAACCTAGCTTTTTAAGCTCTACTTCAACTAACTTTGCAGAAAGAGGCACATAACCGTCTTTTTCTACAATTTGTTGACCGTCTTTTGAAAGAATCATTTTTAAGAATTCAGCTTCCATTGGAGACAAGGCTTTATTTGGGTGCTTATTAACATATACGTATAAAAAGCGAGAAAGTGGGTATTTGCCTTGCGCAACGTTATCAAGTGTTGCATCGACAAAGTTAGTACCTTTTTTAGATAATGGAACTGTACGTACACCTGACGTTTTGTAACCAATACCTGAGTAACCAATTGCATTTAATGAAGACGAAATTGATTGTACTACAGACGCAGAACCCGGTTGCTCGTTTACATTGTTGCGGAAGTCACCTTTACACAGTGCTTTTTTCTTAAAGTAACCGTAAGTGCCCGATACAGAGTTACGTCCGTATAATTGAATATCACGAGCTGCCCAGCTACCTTCAAGGCCCACATCGCTCCAACGGTTAACTTGCTCTGGCGCACCACATTTACGAGTTGATGAGAAAATAGCATCAACTTGGTCAATACGAAGACCTTCGATTGGGTTATCTTTATGTACGTAAACAGCAAGTGCATCAATAGCTACGCGAAC
The DNA here is from genome assembly GCF_005886645.1 of Pseudoalteromonas sp. S408. Classification (NCBI taxonomy): domain Bacteria; kingdom Pseudomonadati; phylum Pseudomonadota; class Gammaproteobacteria; order Alteromonadales; family Pseudoalteromonadaceae; genus Pseudoalteromonas; species Pseudoalteromonas sp. S408. The sequence continues at coordinate 438,499 of NZ_PNDY01000001.1, forward strand.
TGCCGTTGGTTTGTAACCGTAACGTTTTTCAAACGCTTCGATTTCTTTTGATTTCATTGCACGGCTCATTGGACCAAGGTTAGCTGTACCTTCGGTTAATGCTGGAGGTGCTGTAGAAGAACCTGCCGCTTGAATTTGAATGTTTACATTTGGGTAAATACGTTTGTACTCTTCAGCCCAAAAAGTCATCATGTTAGCTAAAGTGTCAGAACCTACTGATGAAAAGTTGCCTGATACACCGCTGATTTTTTGATACTCAGGAATGTCTTGATCTAAAGCCACTGCTTGAGCAGATACGAAAGTTGTAACAGCCACACCCATTGCGGCAACTAAGTTTTTAAATTTCATGTGGGTTCTCCGATTTGTTCGTCCCATTTTCTAACTGCTGCTCACTCTAAAGCGAGTACATGACAATGATATGACTCTTAAATGACACTTTTATGACCTTACTGAATCTTGTTGTTTATTTATCAAATCAACAATCTTATCTGTTGAAAAATAGAAAGAAAAACAAGAGCCTTTACCCACTTCACTCGTAATATTTAATTTACTATCGTGTCGTGTTAATACATGCTTTGTAATTGCTAACCCTAAACCTGAGCCACCTGTGGTTCTGCTTCGTGCTTTATCAACACGATAAAAGCGCTCAGTAAGTCGGTTAATATGCTCTGCAGCAATACCATCACCGTTATCAATAACTGTAAAACAAGCTATATTATTTTTACGAAGCCAACTAACTTGTATTTTCCCACCTGGTTTAGTGTAATGAATCGCATTAAATACTAGGTTAGAAAACGCACTGCGTAGTTCATCTTCAGAGCCTTTAATGTCTAGTGTGCTATCTATATCAAATATTAATTCGTGACCTTTATCTTGGTTAATTGACTGGGCCTCAGTTTGAATATAACCCAGTAACTGGGGCACATTAATGGCTTTATCTTTATCTTGTCGGCGTGAGCCTTCTATGCGGGAAAGAGATAATAACTGGCTTACCAAGCTATCCATGCGTTTACACTGCTCAAGCATGGTCGTTTGTGCTTTATTCCACATTGCTGGGGGCGGTAAGTTATCGCTGTCCATCATTTCAAGGTAACCTGTAACCACCGTAAGCGGCGTACGCAGCTCATGCGATACATTGGCAACGAAGTCTTTACGCATTTGTTCAAGCTGCTTTAAACGGGTTACGTCGCGCACCACAACCATTAGCTGTGTGGTTGCATAAGGCATTACCCTAAACTCAAGTACTTGTTCAATAGCATGACCGTTATCAAGCTCTAGTGCTTCGTCAAAATTCCCCTTGTGCATATATTTTGCAAACTTAGGTTCGCGTATTAAGTTATCAAGACGTTGTCCATGATCGGTTGGCCACTGAAGTCCTAACACTTTAAGCGCCAGTTGATTACACCACACAATGCTTAAATCGTTTTGAAGCACAATAACGGCATCGGGTACCGCTTCGGCCCCATCACGAAATCGCCTAATTAAATCGGCCAGTTCATTTCGTTTTTTACGGTTACGGTGTTGCAGATGGTAAATACCTTCAAACACTTGCTCCCATGCCCCTTCTCCTTCAGGCGGGTTGAAACTGCGCTGATTTAAAAGCCAATCGCTCAAACGGTATAATTGATGATAATGCCAAACAAGAAGTGAAAAAGAGCCTAAAAATAAAAGCAAAAAAGGTGCGCCAACAAGCACACCAATTAATAGTAAGGGCAAAAAATAGATAAACAGGCGTTTAATTAACGCCTGTTTATTAACAACTCGATACATACACTCACTTTACCTTAAAGTAGTCATACACGTATAAAACTAAGCTGGTGATGAAGTAGGTTATAGTTTACTTGAAAAACGATACCCTGCACCACGAACGGTTTGAACCAGACGATCGTGTCCTAATGGGCCAATTGCTTTGCGTAAACGGCGAATGTGAACATCAACAGTGCGATCTTCAACATACACATTGGTTCCCCACACATGATCTAACAATTGTTCACGGCTGTAAACCCGTTCAGGATGAGTCATAAAAAAGTGAAGGAGCCTGAATTCTGTTGGCCCCATATCAAGCTCATTACCTTCAGAGGTAACGCGGTGAGAAATTGGGTCTAAACGCAAGCCATGCACTTCAATAGCTTCCTCTAAAGACGTTGGTGACACACGGCGAATAACCGCTTTAATACGCGCCATTAATTCTTTTGGCGAAAACGGTTTAGTCACGTAATCGTCAGCGCCTACTTCTAAGCCACGTACTTTGTCTTCTTCTTCGCCGCGGGCTGTAAGCATAATAATAGGTATTTGGCGCGTGTGTTCGTTTTGCTTAAACTTTTTAGCAATTTGAATACCGCTTCCGCCAGGCAACATCCAATCAAGCAATACCATATCGGGGTAAGGCTCAACCATTGCAGCAATAGCAGAATCATAATCTTCGGCTTCAATTGCCTGAAATCCATTTTGCTCTAATACAAAAACAAGCATCTCTCTGATAGGCGCTTCGTCGTCTACGACTAGTACTTTACGTGACATTCCAATTTATCTCTTAAGCTATCGAATAAGTTTTCATTATTATGACTAAGTATTACATTTTTATGAAAGTGTAACGTGTAAATTAAAATCGGGGTAAAAAAAAGCCAAATTAATAATAAAACCTCATTCCTGTCACAAATTTATATATTTTAAAATTGATTAACGTTATTAGGGTCTGTTGTTCTTTGCGCATTAAAATTCGTTCAAACTAGGGCTATTTAACCGCGGTGCGAGGTTTGTAACCTAGTGGGCTCGATAACTGCTTCTGCGTTATTCTAGTGACTTACATACATATAAGAATAGGTAAACTAGGTAAAGCTTCCGCGTCCTGCACACGCCACTTACCTACATCTATGTAGGTAACAAAAAACTAGATAAACCCTCGTGTTAGCACTTTGCAAAACTAACTTTTTAATATGATCTAATACTGAGATCATTACTTTACTAAGTCTGCCTATGTTTGCAATTACTCAGGTTTGAATAGATCTTGATTTTACTAAGCTTAACTTCAAAGATCAGATTTTTACCAAGGTGATCAATTTTGAGATCAACGCTCTACCTACTCAAAAAGTTAAGCTGTTGATTGTTTGTGCAAATTAAAAAAGATCTGATTACTTTTACTGCCAAATAAAACGAAAAATTTAATTAACTTAGTAAAGTAATGATCCCAAAAAGCCTGTGTTAGTAAATGAGTGATCCCTAATAACACAGTTGGTAATTGAATGATCTGCTATAGGCAGGTAATAAAAAAGCCAGCAATACTATTACTGGCCTTTATACATTGATCAGTTTAATCGGTCGATTATTTGATCTGTGGTGCTAACTCGCCGCTTAAGTACTTAAGATGCATCTCATCTAGAGAAATTGGTTTAATTTTACCTGCCTGCCCTGCCGTTCCAAACGAGTTGTAACGCGCAACACAAATCTCTGTCATCGCTTTTGTGGCTTCTGCTAGATATTTACGTGGATCAAAATTAGATGGGTTAAGCGCCAAATGACGACGAATAGCACCTGTAGACGCTAAACGTAAATCGGTATCAATATTTACCTTACGAACACCGTGCTTAATACCTTCAACAATTTGCTCAACTGGCACACCGTAGGTTTCAGGGATCTCACCACCGTACTGGTTTATGATCTCTAACCATTCTTGTGGTACAGACGACGATCCATGCATTACTAAGTGCGTGTTTGGAATTCGAGCGTGAATCGCTTTAATACGATCAATTGCTAAAATATCATCCGTTGGTGGGCGTGTAAATTTGTAAGCCCCGTGCGATGTACCACATGCAATAGCAAGGGCATCAACATGGGTTTTATTTACAAAGTCTGCAGCTTCTTCAGGGTCAGTTAGCATTTGGTCGGTCGTTAATTTACCCTCTGCGCCAACACCATCTTCTTCACCGGCTTCACCTGTTTCAAGTGAACCTAATACACCTAACTCGCCCTCAACCGATACGCCACAGGCATGTGCCATAGCAACGGTTTCGCGAGTAACTTCAACGTTGTATTCATAGCTTGAAGGCGTTTTACCATCACTCATTAACGAGCCATCCATCATTACTGATGAAAAACCAAGTTGGATTGAACGCTGACAAACACCCGGTGAGGTGCCGTGATCTTGATGCATTACTACGGGGATATGTGGCCACTCTTCAACGGCTGCTAAAATCATATGGCGAATAAATGGTGCACCGGCGTAAGCACGTGCGCCCGCTGATCCTTGAACGATTACTGGGCTGTTTGTTTTGTCAGCCGCTTCCATTATTGCGCGCATTTGCTCTTGGTTATTCACGTTAAAAGCGGGTACGCCGTAACCATGCTCAGCTGCATGATCTAAAAGTTGTCGCATACTGATTAAAGCCATTGGGTATTCTCCAATTTATCGACAGCATTTCACTGCCATCTAGTTTGAACGGATATGTTAGTTTGGCGTTTAAATAACACCACGAAAAATCACTGCCCAGCAGCAAAGTTCCGTCAAAATCAGTTATTAAATTAGGGTGAGAGGTATTTAATAACTAATTGTCGGCGAGGGTTTCCCCTCACCTTACACGGCTAAATAAATTTATTTAGCGCGCGACTCTAGCATTTCCACTGCTGGGAGTTTTTTGCCTTCTAAAAACTCTAAGAACGCACCACCACCGGTAGAAATGTAAGAAACTTTATCGGCAATGCCGTATTTATCAATTGCAGCTAAGGTATCACCGCCACCCGCAATTGAAAATGCCTTTGAGTTAGCAATTGCTTGAGCAATAGCACGTGTGCCGTTACCAAACTGATCGAACTCAAATACACCTACAGGACCATTCCATACCACCGTGCCAGCATTTGCAATAATTTTAGCAAGTTGGCTGGCAGTATCTGGGCCAATATCAAAAATCATATCGTCACTAGTCACTTCGCTTACATCTTTAAGCGTAGCAACTGCTGACTCTGAAAACTCATTACCTACAACTACATCGGTAGGAACTGGAATTTCACCATCGTTTGCTTTAGCTGCTGCACATAGACGATTTGCTTCATCCATTAAATCAGCTTCAAAAAGTGATTTACCTACCGGGTTGCCTGCAGCTGCAATAAAGGTATTCGCAATCCCGCCGCCTGTTACTAGCTGATCTACAATTTTAGAAAGCGAGTCTAATACTGTTAGTTTAGTTGAAACTTTTGAACCACCCACAATAGCCACTAATGGGCGAGCTGGGTTATCAAGTGCTTTGCCTAGTGCTTCAAGTTCAGCAGATAGTAATGGGCCAGCACAGGCTACATCTGCAAATAAGCCAACGCCATGCGTAGAGGCTTGTGCGCGGTGAGCTGTACCAAAGGCATCCATTACGTATACATCACATAATGCTGCAAGTTGTTTTGATAACGTTTCATCGTTTTTCTTCTCGCCTTTGTTAAAGCGCACGTTTTCAAATACAACCACTTCGTTATCAGCTACATCTACGCCATTTAAGTAGTCTTTTTCAAGACGTACTGTTTGCTCTAAGGCATCGTTTAAATAGTCAGCTACAGGGGCAAGCGAGTATTCTTCATCGTATTCCCCTTCCGTAGGACGGCCTAGGTGTGACATAACCATTACTTTAGCACCTTTCTCAAGCGCTAATTTAATAGTAGGTAGTGCAGCGCGAATACGCGCATCTGACGTCACTTTACCTGCTTTAACTGGTACATTTAAATCTTCACGAATTAATACGCGTTTGCCGTTTAAATCTAAATCTGCCATTTTTATGACCGACATGAATATCTCCTTAGTTAACGATACTGAACCTGAAAAATACGTTTTAAATTATTATAGTAATATAAAAAGTTACTGAGTTACTGCAACCATCGCACGCGCAGTGTCGAGCATACGGTTTGCAAATCCCCACTCATTATCACACCAAACAAGTAACTTTATCAGCCGTTTGTGACTAACACGTGTCTGTGTGCCATCAATAATACAAGAATGTGGGTCGTGATTAAAATCAACCGATACAAGCGGCTCTTCGGTGTAACTTAAAATACCTTCTAAGCGGTCTTTCGCTTGTGCTTTGAGTGCATTATTTACTGCATTTAAATCAACATCGGCGTTAACCGTTACACTTAAATCCATCGCAGTAACATTAATTGTTGGTACACGCACAGCAATGGCTTCAAAGCGGCCTTCAAATTTAGGTAATATGCGGTCTATACCACGCGCAAGTTTTGTATCTACCGGAATAATAGACTGACTCGCAGCGCGGGTACGGCGTAAATCATGATGGTACGCGTCAATCACTTGTTGATCGTTCATCGATGCATGAATAGTGGTAATAGCACCCGACTCAATACCAAACGCATCATCTAAAACCTTTATAACTGGCACTACACAGTTAGTAGTACACGAGCCGTTAGATACAATAGTGTGCTCGCTTTTAAGCTCATCGTCGTTTATGCCGTAAACAATAGTGGCATCTACGTCGTTATCAGCCGGATGCGAAAACAACACCTTTTTAGCACCAGCGGTAATGTGTAATTGTGCATGCTCACGCGAGTGATAAACACCGGTACATTCAAGTACAACGTCTACATCAAGGGTTTGCCAAGGTAACTCTACTGGGTTTTCTTCACAAAAAAGTGCAATGGTATCGCCTGCCACACTAATGGTGTCTTCACCAAGTTTTACAGGAAAAGAAAAACGACCGTGGGACGTGTCGTATTTTAATAAATGAGCAATAGCTTCAGGGTCAGCAAGTTCGTTAATCGCAACAATTTTAATCTCGTTGCTCAAACCTGACTCGTATAACGCGCGGACAATATTTCGACCAATACGACCAAAACCATTAATTGCAAGTTTGATTGCCATGAAATATAAAATCCACTCTTTTAGCGTGCAGATAAAGGCTATGTGCCTTTTAGATGGTTGTATTGTAATCGACCTTGCGCCTGATTATAAGAGGGGGCGATCAGAAACTTTAAATTAACGTTTAAAATAACCCCCTATCACTCACATTAAAACTTGTTCATAGCCCGCTGCCGTTGTATGTGCTCGTACCAGAAGATGTTCCTCCACCAAAGCTTTTAGGCGGACTTTTGGGCTTATCCTGTGAGCGATAAAATAACCATAAGCCAACCGCAGCAAAAAACGGAATTAACCAAACCAATATTACTTGCACTACTTTTTGAAACACCTCTAAATCATCGCGCTTTATCAGAAGAACACTAACGATGACGTTCAGTAATACAATGATACCAAACCCAATATAAAAATAATTTAATTCCATTACTCTAATGCCTCCTACCCTAATTGTTATTTTATCTCTAAATCAAACACCACGTTTATAGATGATTTAAATGTAATCGTTTCTTGCAGGTATCTACCTTGCTCGAATGGATTTCTAGTAACTTTAGAGCCGGTCACAACTATTCGCTCAAAACTATCTGCGCCATAACCATAACTTGAACGGTTAAAATTTGAATTAATACTGTAAATTTGTCCAAGTTCTGCCCCAAATGCTTTAGCAAGTTCGCTTGCTTTAACTATAGCGTTTTCTATTGCGCCTTGTGTTGCTTCAGCTTCTAATTGCGCAGCTTTTGAAGACATAAGCTCAATATTCGTCACTTCATTAATTTTTACACTTAGTGCAAAATCGATAAAATCGTTCACTTTTTCAATATCTCTTAATGTTACTTTAAGTGTTCTTGTTGCTACATACCCTGCATTAATTGCTGTACCACTCTCAACATTAAACATATCGTCATCATTATGAGTTAACAGGCTCGAAGCAGAAACATCAGTCTCCTTAACACCATACTTGCTTAACCCTTTAAGTAACAAATTCACTCGGTTATCAACATCACGTTTAGCATCAAGTGATTTGTCCTTAAAGCTTATTACTTCAAAAGAAACTTGAGCCATATCGGGCTTTGCTAATACCTCTGCAGTACCCTGCATTGCAATATGACGATTAGCAGGCACGCTTGAATTAGCAAAAGTGATAAGTGGTGAAAAGAGTAGAAAAATAGTAATAATAAGTTTCATATTCGTTCCTTGGAGTAACTTGGAGTAATCAGTTAAATAATGACGATATAACTGTACCTATAGTCATACTAATAACTATAAAAGTAAACTGCTCTTTATTGTAAGCGGGAGTTTATCTCGCGCGGCATCCCCCCGCCTTCAGCCAACCTACGTCAGCTCACCTACTTTTAGCTTTTTACCACAACTTATTTGATGACATTGGGCTAAAAACAGCTCAGCTGTCGCTTGTGCATCGGTAAGCGCATGATGGCAATGATAGCTTGGTAACTCATAGCGAGTGCGGCATGCGTTTAGGGTTAAATCGTCTTGTTTTATTTCAGTTGGTTGGTTAAGTAGCCGCTTTTTTTCTATGTGGAGGGTGTCGAGTATTAGTTTAGGGCGGGTGGTTATATTAGCTTGTTTTAAAGCAACTTTTAAAAACCCCCAATCAAGAGCTGCATTATGGAACACTAAAATACAATCCTTAAAATGGGCACTTAAGCTTTTTAAAATACTGTTTAAGCTACGCCCATTAGTAATGGCCTCGTTACTAATGCCATGAAAAACAGGGCTTTGTTCTAGGCTTTTTACGTCTTTATTAATAAAATGCTGCGACTCACTCATTTTTATACATTGATTATCAATCACAACCCATGCAACCGATACTATTTCGTGCTGTTTTGGGTCAAGCCCCGTAAGCTCTAAATCAATCACTAAATAGCGCTGCGATAATGCATTTTGTGCCAGTAGTTGACGGCGTTTTATATACCGCGTAAGTAGCGTTTTTACCATGAGAGCCTCACAAACTGCCTCGCGCAAATTTAAACGCCGCGCCTTGCTGTGCTTGTTTTACCAGATAAAAAGCCTCTTTAAGCTGATGACGCTCTAATGAGTTTAACTTGTTAGGGTTTATGCAGTTACTTGGGAGCCCCTCTTCATTTATTTGTGTACTTAAGCGCAGTTGGGTTAAAAAACGCCAACAGTCTTTTAAGTTGTAAATATCGTCTTTATTGATGAGGTTATACTTTAATAATGCTTCTAGGCGCTCTTGAGTGTTAGCACGTTTGATACCGGCTTTTAATGCGTATAAACGCACAATGTCGTTAATAATCACCACACCGCGTTTTTTCAAGTCTATGTATTTATGGTTGTTGTCATCTTTTTGTGTTTTAAACTTGTTAAACAACCCTATGGGCACACTGTTGTTATTTATATCGGTCGCCATGGCAGCATAAAATAAATCGTTTCGCGATATACGCACTAATTGCTCACAAAATGCGGTGTATAACGAATTTGATCCTTCAATGAAACGTAAATCAAAAAATATTTTACAGTTAAGCATGGCTTCGGGAGTTGGGCTTTTTATCCATTTAAAAAAACGCTCCGACCAATCGTTTACGCTCATGCGGCATAAGTCACTACTTGCCATAATGTTACCAGGGCAACGCCTAATACCGCATTCAACTAAATGTTCACAAACAAACTCTCCCATTTTTTTAAAATAAGCATGTTGTTCTTGGGTTAAATCGTTGGGAAGCAGTAGACCGTTATCTTGATCCGAGTGCAGTGTTTGCTCTTCTCGTGCCTGTGAGCCAAAACATATAAAGCTAAAACTGGTTGGCGCTGCGCCATGATCTTCTTGAAATAACCTGATCAAGCGCGATGTTAGCGCATCGGTTAATCCACTTAGTAGTTTACCAATAAGTGAAATATCGTCGATATTATGAGAAAAGCTTTTAAGTAAATCGGGTACTTCTTTGGCGTAACGTTTTAAATCGGTCACGTTATGCGCTTTATAAATGCGGCCAATGAGTTGCACAGGGTCACTTTTTTGTTGGCGCAGTAAATCAGTGCTAGTAAGCATACCTATAGGATTATGGCTTTCATCAAGCACTGGCAAGTGGTGAATATTATATTTGAGCATTAAATGTAGTGCAGAAAAAACACGGTTGTTTTCAAATATAAATTTAGGATTTGTGGTCATTATGCTACTAACTGCATCTTGTGGGTCTACTTCGTCGGCAAGCACACGATTACGCAAATCGCGGTCTGTGACCACGCCAACTAAATGGGCATGTTGAATAACCATAATTGACGATACACCGTGCTCTTTCATTTTTTTAGCGCTTTGGCGAATACTCGCATCGGGCGAAAGTGTAATGGCTGTGCGGGTCATGAGTTCAGATATTCTGCGCTCTGACCAACTGTCGTTTTTACTTTTATAATGTGATGAGAGTAAACGGTTTGCGTGAGCTCTAACAAAATATTGCTCAAACGGTTTGTACTCTCGGCGTAAAAAATCAAAATGTTCTTGGTTGAGCATATACACTATGCCCTCTTTTTGAACTGCCAATTTATTTTGAATGGCCTCGCCAGTTAAAAGCGAAGGAAAACCAAAATAATCACCTTGCGCTAAACGCGTCACCACATTGCCTTTTGCATCAACTAAATCGTAAAGGCCTGAACGAATTAAAAATAGCTTTGGGTGTTCACTTTGCAGCCACTGCGCCTGATTTTCTCGCGTTAAATAAATAACATCGAGATGATTTACAAAATAGTCGCAAGCACTGCTATCAAGCATGCTAAATGGCGCCTGAAGATAAACATATTGGGCCACTTCTTGTTGTTCTAAACTCATTGTTACACTCACTAAAAAGTATACACAGCACCAATGTACTCATTATTTATACAAATAAAAAGCCCGACTAAAGTCGGGCTTTTGGTACTTTACATATAAGTTGGCTTAATGCGCGTGCGCTTCTGCCGAGCCTTTAGGATTACGAATACTTTCTACCATTTCTTGTATCTCAACAGGTGTTGGTTGAGTAAATTTAAGTACTACGGCAGCAACAACAAAGTTAATAACCATACCAACTAAGCCTATGCCTTCAGGCGAAATACCTAGGAACCAGTTCTCAGGGCTGTTAAGCTCTGGGCTCACAAATTTAAAGAAGATAATATACGCGGCGGTAAAGCCAATACCCGTTACCATGCCAGCAATTGCGCCTTCTCTGTTCATTGTTTTAGAGAATATCCCCATAATTATAGCCGGGAAGAAACTCGCCGCCGCTAAACCAAAGGCAAACGCGACCACCGACGCCACAAAGCCTGGCGGATTAATACCAAAGTAAGCAGATATAACAATGGCAATCATCGCGGCTAATCGTGCGGCCAGTAGCTCTTGTTTATCACTTATATCGGGTTTAAGAGTTCGTTTGAGTAAATCGTGCGAAACAGAAGTCGAAATAACCAGTAGTAAACCCGCTGTTGTCGACAGTGCTGCAGCAATCCCCCCTGCGGCTACAAGTGCAACAACCCACGCTGGTAAATTAGCTATCTCAGGGTTAGCCAATACCATAATATCGCGGTCTACTTTTACTTCGTTTGCGCTATTTGGATCTTCGATTTTACCCGCTGTGTAGAACATTTTGCCGTCACCATTTTTATCATTAAACGTGATTAGGCCTGTGCGTTCCCAGTTTTTGATCCATGCTGGCGCTTCTGCATACGCTGTACCGCTGCCGTCTTTACCATTGATTGTGTCAATCATGTTTACACGTGCAAATGAGGCAACCGCCGGTGCTGTAGTATAAACAATAGCAATAAATACTAACGTCCATGCTGCTGAGATACGCGTATCTTTCACGCGTGGTACAGTGAAAAAGCGAACAATTACATGTGGTAAACCTGCAGTACCCACCATTAATGCACCCGTAATGGCAAATACGTCAATCATACTTTTTGAACCTTCGGTGTATTGAGCAAAACCAAGTTCTGCGCTTAACCCATCAAGTTTATCAAGCACATACATACCCGAACCGTCACTCAATGTGGCACCAAAGCCTGTTTGTGGAAAAAAGTGACCCGTCATCATCATCGAGATAAAAATAGCCGGTACAAGGTAGGCAAATACAAGTACACAATACTGCGCTACTTGCGTGTAGGTAATGCCCTTCATGCCGCCAAGAACCGCATAGAAGAATACAATCACCATGCCAATGTAAACACCAGTTTCAATTTCTACTTCTAAAAAGCGAGAAAACACAACGCCTACGCCGCGCATTTGCCCTGCAATGTAAGTAAAACAAATGAATATGGCACATAAAATTGCGACTAAACGTGCTGTGCGCGAGTAGTAACGGTCACCAATAAAGTCAGGCACCGTGAATTTGCCGAATTTACGTAAGTAAGGCGCTAAACACATAGCGAGCAATACATAGCCGCCTGTCCACCCCATTAAGTAAACGCCGCCATCATACCCTGCGAACGAAATAATGCCTGCCATAGAAATAAATGACGCGGCGCTCATCCAATCGGCTGCGGTTGCCATACCATTAGCAAGTGGAGGCACGCCGCCGCCCGCTACGTAAAATTCGTTAGTTGAACCCGCACGGGCCCAAATTGCAATGCCGATATAAAGCGCAAAGCTTAAACCGACGATTATAAATGTGAGTGTTTGAACATCCATTGCTTAGCTCCTATTCGTCTACGCCGTATTTTTTATCTAACGTATTCATTTTGAAAACGTACACAAAAATCAAAGCAACAAAGGTGTAAATCGCGCCTTGCTGGGAGAACCAGAAGCCAAGTTTAAACCCAAAAAAACGTACTTCATTAAGTACATCAACCAGTAATATGCCAAAGCCAAATGAGACCACAAACCACACTGCGAGTAGTTTAAACAGTAGTGAAATGTTTTCTGCCCAATAAGCTTTTGCTTGTTCTTCGTCTTTAAAAGCCATTTTTATTTTCCCCTTTAAGCACCGCAGTATCGCGATGGGTGGTTTTTTATCTTCGCTAATCAATTTAGCAACGCAGCTCACATATTGAATTGAGACCATAGTCGTAACAGCTAATTAACGTTTACGTAAACTGTATTTAACCTGCTTGATGAAAGCTGTTCTTTTTATTTAATATCAGCATGTTACGCTCACAGCACCTGCTATGTTTGTTGCCTAGTTACCGAGCAACTCATAAATGCGACATTAGTCTAATACGCGGCCGACTTTATTTTTTATTGTTATTATTCAGTAAGATAAATTTAAGTTTTATTAAACAATATAAAATCAGCCCTCACACTTAAGCTCAGTTCTGGTATTGTGTAATGGCCTCTTGGGTTGAGGGGCATTTAAAAATAATAAGGGTTAATAACAACATGACTGCCGTTCTGATAATTGTTGCATTAGGGTATATAGGGGTACTGTTTTGGCTCGCAAACTGGGGTGATAAAACCACGCCTTTGGCAAAGCGTATTAGTCATCACCCTTTTGTGTATTCGTTTGCAATTGGTATTTACTGTACCTCTTGGACCTATTACGGCTCAGTAGGTACCGCGGCCACCAGCAGTTGGAGCTACTTACCTATTTTACTAGGACCGGCCTTATTGTTTTTTTTCGGGCAAGGATTTTTGCGTAAACTCGTTTTGGTTAGTAAAAAACAAAACATTACCACCATTGCTGACTTCATTTCAGCGCGGTATGGCAAACGCCAAACCACCGCTATTATGGTTACTCTTATTGCCCTGCTGGCAACGATCCCCTACATTGCGTTACAACTTAAAGCGCTAAGCACTAGCTTTTTGCTATTGCAAAACAGCAATAAAATATCAGGCGATATGCTGGCACTTTCTGCCACACTCATCATGGCATTATTTGCAATATTTTTTGGCACCCGCAAAGTAGACGTAACCGAATATCGCTCTGGGTTAATGCTAGCTGTTGCATTCGAATCTTTAATCAAACTTTTTGCATTAATGGCTGTGGCAGGGCTAGCAATTTATACGTTGTTTAATCTACCCGAGGCTACATCGGCCCAGTTGACTGAATCTACTTGGTCGCACTGGAGCAACTTTAACTTTTTTAGTTTTAACTTTATTGGCCAATCGCTCATGGCAGCGGCGGCTATTATTTGTTTACCACGCCAGTTTCATGTAACCGTGGTCGACAACCAAAATAAGCGCCATTTAAACACCGCTCGCTGGGCGTTTCCGCTTTATTTATTGCTAACCGCAGCAATGATTTTACCTATAGCCACTGCCGCTATTCACCCGAGCATTGGTATTGGCTATTCGCCAGATAGCTTTGTATTGGCACTACCATTAATTAACGACAACGCCTTTTTAACGACCTTTGTATTTATTGGTGGCTTATCGGCTGCAACGGCCATGATTGTGGTTGCAACACTGACCCTAAGTACCATGATCTCTAACGATGTTGTACTACCATTAATACTGCGCCGAAAGTTTAAGCGAAATTTAATTACCACCAGCTATAAGGCACAAATTTTATTAGTCAGGCGCTTTACCATTGCCGGTATTTTAATTTTGGCTTACTTTTATCAGCAATGGTTTGGCCATAGCAGCGCACTGGCCAGTATGGGCTTAGTTGCCTTTTCGTTGGTTACTCAATTATTGCCCTCAATAGTGGGGGGGTTATATTGGCGAAAAGGCCATGCCTATGGCGTGTATGCAGGCCTTTTAGCCGGTATAACTTGCTGGGTGCTGTTTTTAATGCTCCCCATTTTAGACGCCGGTAATACGTTAAATAGTGAGCTACAACAAACATTAATAACCCGAGGAACACTAATAGCATTATTTGCAAATATTGGCTGCTACATTAGCTTTTCATTGGGAGCTGAAGAGCGTCTTATTGACAAAATTCAGGCCGCTGCATTTGTAAACCCAAAAGATCAGGCCATTTTATCGCGCCGCTTAAACAAAAATGTTAAAGCCACGGTTTACGACTTTAAAATATTACTGCAAACCTTTTTGGGCATACAACGCAGCCAACAAATTTTGGCACATTATGCACTTGCACATCATTTAAACGACAACAACGCCCACCCAGAGCCCGAATTTATTGCCTATTGCGAGCGCGCGTTAACCGGTGTTTTAGGTGCGTCATCTGCACAAGCCCTTATTCATACGGTATCGTCGGGAAAACGTATGGCATTTGAAGAGGTTGTTAACTTTTTTGATGAAACCACACAAGCGCTGCAATTCAACCAAAACCTATTATTTACCTCTTTAGAAAACTTAAGCCATGGAATTTCGGTTGTTGATAAAAACTTAAAGCTCGTGGCATGGAATAAGCGCTACAGTGCCATGTTTAACTACCCTGAGGGTTTTTTAGAAGTTGGCCAACCCATAGAAGATATTATTAGGTATAACGCTAAACGCGGTGAATGTGGGCCTGGCGAAATAGAACGCCAAATAGAAAAACGTGTTCAGCATTTAAAAAACGGCAGCTCTCATCACTTTATTCGTCATCGCCGTAATGGCCAAGTGTTTGAGATGATAGGTAATCCGCTACCTGATGGCGGGTTTGTAACGAGCTTTTCCGATATCACAACTCACATAAGCACGCAAAATGCGCTTGAAGAAATCAACATGGATCTAGAAAACCGTATTGAGGCTCGAACCCAAGAAGTACAAACTATCAATAAAGATTTACAAGCTCAAATAGATAGCCGAGTACAAACGGAGGAAGCACTCACTTTAGCAAAAAAAGAGGCCGAACAAGCAAACGACAGTAAGACACGTTTTTTAGCACTCGCTAGCCACGATATTTTACAACCGCTTAATGCTGCACGTTTATACCTTGCTGCCATTGACGAAAAACAGCTTGATGCCACTAATGCTAATAACTTTAACAAGCTTGGCGACAGCCTCGATTCAACTGTACATTTAATGTCAGCCTTGCTTGAAATAGCCAAACTAGAACAAGGCGCAATGACCCCCACACCGCGCCACTTTTACATTGAAGACATTTTAGCGCCGCTAAAAAGTGAGTACGCTATTTTATCAAGCGATAAAGGCCTTAAGCTCACCGTGCGATCTAAGGCGCAAGTTGTACATAGCGACATTACCTACCTTCGCCGAATTATCCAAAACTTAGTGTCTAATGCTGTTAAATATACAGATTCGGGCCGTGTATTAGTTGCATGTAGAAACCGAAAACACAGCTTACGGATTGAAGTTTGGGATACAGGGCCTGGTATTAGCGACGTTGAACAAGCCAAAATATTTAATGATTTTTACCGTGTCGAGTCGGGCGATAACAAAGGTGTTGGGCTAGGCCTTGGGGTAGTAAAGCGTATGGCCGACCTGCTTAGCTTGCCGCTAAGCGTGCATTCTGTACCAAATAAAGGAAGCCGCTTTAGTATTGACGTACCTTACGGCGACGCCCAGTTTGTACAGCAAAAAAGTGCAGCGAGTAACCTAATAGAAAACCGCACAGCAATAAATATTATTGCCGTTGACGACGATCCAGAAAACCTAGCAGCCATGGCAAGTTTACTTAAAAAGTGGCAAGCCAATTATACCCTGTTCGATAATGTAGAAAGTGTAATGTCGCATGCTAAAGCAAATAGCGCACCCGATGTTATTTTAATGGACTACCAGTTAGGCAATGAGTGCGATGGCATCACTTTAATTAAAACGCTTAGAGAAATATGGCAAGGCGATATTCCGGCTATTTTAATTACCGCAGTGCGCGACACCGAGCTAAAACAAGAAACCAAAGCGGCTAATATTCATTACTTAAGTAAACCTATTAAACCAGGAAAGTTAAAAGCACTACTTAATCACAGTACTTAATTTTGTTAGTTACTCAGAGCTGAGTAAGCAAAGCCCAGTATATTTACTGGGCTTTGCTTTATAAAATATCAATATTATATAACTTTTGAGCGGCTTCTAAGCTTTTGAAATAACCAACTCAACCCCACTAAAGAGAGCCCTAAACCAATAAACGACAACGCTTTTAACAGCCCAGTTAAATTAGCCATATCAATTAAAAACACTTTTACAATTACCGCTGCAAGTAACCCTAAGCCTATTTTTTGAATGAGTAACTGGTTTTTAAGGTGCCCTAATATAACCGTACCGGCGCCTAGTATTAGCCAAATAATAGAGTAGCTATACAGCTCTTCATTAGTGGCCCCTTTTGATAGATAAATATAAGGCCCTTGCCAGTATTGGCGAATAAAACTATTAATAGCAATTAAGCCAAGTAAACCTGCCACACCCAGTACAAACGGCGCTACCTTAGCGTTTATAGGTTTTATAAGTGAATATAACCAAACCGTTAAGCCAGCAGGTACTAACCAAAGCAAAAACAGCCAATTTAGTACAGGGAGTTCACCAATATAAATAGAGGTTAATAACGGGTTATCGTCGAGTAGTGTTTTAACTGAAATAAAACCCGCCCCGCCTGCTAATACACACCCTGCAATTTGATACAGTTTTGCTAAGCTCCCCGCAACACGTGCGCGATGCAAATAAACACAGCCCAGCGCAAGCCAATTACACGTAAGTAATGCTTGCTCATAAAAACTAAGCGAGTCAAATTGTGGGTAATGCCCTACTAGCTGGTAACTGGTTTCGGTAGTAATAAATAACGCAAAACAATGAAGAGCGGCCCCTTCTAACCACACTTGTAATTGTGATGTTTTATAGCATTTAGCGGCGGCAAAAAATAATGCAGTACACAGCGGATATACAATAACGCTCCAGTGCAAGCCAAATAATGTAAGCGCTTCGTAACTTGGTGTCCATGGCGCGAGCGTTAAACGAAGTAATAACGCAGCCACTAACGCCTTAATTGGCCAATGTGGCATAGGCACATTAAAACGCTTTATAAGCACACTAATTAACAATACTTGAATTGCTAATGCTATGGTTAAACCGCTGTCGCTTAATAGCATGGTGATAGCTAAGGTAATATTAGCATTTGCCCCTACCCAATAAGTAAAGCGCTGAAATAGCGTTGTATTATGCTGCGCACACTTAATTAAAATAGCCGCTACAACAAATAATACAAAAGCCCAAAAAGGGTAAGCAGTACTTAATGCGCTATTTGGAATGAGTACATACAAGGTACTTATCATTACAAAAACGCTAAACGCCGCACTAATATGAAAGGCTAATCGTTTTATCTGTTTTTTACCAAAATAAAGCCCGTAGGCCATAAAACCAAAACCAAGCAATAACCCTAGGCCGTATTCGCTTTTAAATATAAATAATCCATCATCAAAAAAAGCAGATAAAGAACTTATTTGCTCTGCACTTATAACCATTAGCGTAGCAATAACAAGAGATAGCCCTTGCCATAAATCCCAGCGACTATTTTTGAGTACTAAAAATAACAACAATCCAATGCTTAACACACCAATGGTTTGCCATTCTAAATTGTAGTAGCTTATACACATGGTAAAAATTAACGGGACTATAAAAGCCAATAATAAGAGGTGATCGGGTAATACTTTTACAAGGCGTTTTAAAGAGTGCGGACGATGTTCAATGTTTCTTAATTTAAAGCCCAAACGCGGTATGACAATGAGCCCTATAATACTGAGTAACGCAAAAGTACCAAACAGCCATGGTGTGTCGCTTTTTATCTGCATAATAATAAAACCGACTAAATACCAACCAATGTGCCCTGCCCATAATAAGTACCAAAGCCAAGCTCGCTGCACTTTTTGAGCAACCAACGAGGCAGACAAACTAACAAAGCCCACATACATAAATAACGCAAATACATTATTACTGCCGGTATTAACCCAAATAGGCACGCTGTAAGCACCAATAATTCCGAGCACTGCCAGCAATGGGCCAAGTGTTAATGCCATTACACTCGCACTTATGGCAATAATAGCTAACAAAATAAACGCGGTTGTTGGGCTAAGCATTTGATAGCTACTGTAAGCTAAAAGCGTTAACGCAAAGCAGGTAATAAAACCACCACTGGCAAGTGCTGCAGGTATGTAATTGTTAAAGCCTTCAAAAACAATACGTTTATAATGTAAGTAACCTGCAGTACTAATTAAGCCAATACCAAATAAGCCACCTAAACTAAGCCTCATTACGGGTGATAAAAGCCCTGCCTCTAAACTGTACTTAGCTAAAAATATGCCACCAAAGGCAAGTGCTATTGCACCTATCCACGTCATCCAGTTTTGCTCAAAGCCAGTGCGTAATGTTTCAAACAATGTGGTAATAAATGAAGGCGTGGCTGGTTTAGCTTTTTTAGGCGCTACAGGCTTTTGTTTTGCCGCGCCAATGGGAGCGCTTTGCACGGCTAAAGTTGGCTCGGTATTTATAGTAGTGGCATGAGGTTTAAAGTCAGGGGCTTTTACTTCACTCTGTACATTATTAAATGACGCTGCTTTAGAGGCTTGTAAATTAGTTACTTTAGCCCTCAATACTGCAATTTCTTGCTTTAATCCGTTTACTTGTATTAATGCAATTAATCCACACAAAGCACCGGTTGCAATAATCAGCATGACTATCACTATTAACCCAATAAAATCATCCATGGCACACTCTTGTTATTTTTTATGCTCTGAGTGTACCTAATTATTACTAAGCCGTTAAATTTTGTTCAATAAAAAGCCTAAATACACTCTGTACTTAGGCTTTTAACTCTCATTTTATTATTCAACACTGTCTGTAATTGTGCGCTCTAAAGACATTTTATAACCCGATGCCGTGGTTTCATCATGCTCTAAAATGAGTATGTAATTTCCCTCTTGGGTAAAGTCCATATCGCTTTGTTGAATGAGTACAATTTGCTGGCCGTTATCCTCAAAAACAGCGTACACCGTATAAATTTCGTTATCGACTACTTGCTCTTCTTGATCGTAGCGGTCTAGGCCATCAACTACATTACTGGTGTCCTCAACAGTTTCACCGTTAAGGGTAAAGTACACATCAATATCAGTTATCGACTGGCCTGCGTAACTTTCAATAAGATTAATAACCGACACCGTATGACTATAACTGCTTGGTGTTAAATGCTCTTCAACACTCATCATCCGCAAGCCATTATCTGCATCGTTATAAAAAATACCCACCGCGCTTTGCTCACGTTCGAGGGTCATTAAGAAGTTATCGGCCAGCTTGTTACCTTGCTCATCAAACATCGCCACGCTATAACTGTTTGGTAAAAGCTCAACGTAGTCGGTATAGCTGTCACTTGAAACTGAGTTAGTTGGAGTTGTTGTAGTGCCACGCGTTACACTAAAACTAACTGGTGAGTAATCATCAATAGTATTAATAAAACGCAGTTGACCTAATGCAGATTGATGCTTAAGTTCAGTAACGTAGTTATTATCGGTTACTACATCAAGCGTGATACCACTTAACTCGGTGGCATAACTTGGGCGAATAATGGCTACGTAGCTTGCCTCATCATACAAATAAACTGACGATGACTCGTAAACCACATCGCTACTGCCCGCAGGGGTAATAAAAATAGTGTAATAACCTTCATCTACACTTTGTAAATCTAATTCATTTAAGTACTGCGCAGATGCAAACAATGTTGCGCTTTCAAATACGCCATCGTCTGTTGCCAGATAAATATCGTAGCTGGTGTCCTCACCCGTGATGTTAAAAAAGCCAAGGTTAAACTCGCCTGTGTCACTACTAATAGGCACGCTTAATTCAGTAAAAGTGGGTTCAGCGAAATCGCCACTCATAACAACTAATTGCGTTTTATCACCTTTAATTGAAATTTCTTGATCGCTAATAGCGATGTAGCTATCGTTAGTGTCTAAATATTCAAAGCTAACATCAAATGTGCCAGTACTGTAATTATGGCGCGTGGTTACGTCGGCAAAGTCGGCACCTGAACGTTCTGTTTCTTCAACAAACAAGCGCGTATAAGGGCTGTTGTATGAGCCATTATACATTTGAATATAGCCTGTTGAGCTTGCGCTATCATCAGAGCCACAGCCAGATAAAACACCAAGTAAGCTAAGAGGTAAAGCCACTTTTAAAAGAGAGTTGGTCATCAAGGGGATTCCTTATTGTTAATATCCCCTCTACGACCTTTGCATTTTAATTTAATTTCATGCTTTACAAAGTATTACCTAAGCTGACATTTACTTACGAAAACGTAAAAAAGTGTAGCAAATGTGCAAATAATAAGGACCCGCTATTTACGGCTTTGCTGCGATTTCAAATTGATTCCGGCCATTGTTTTTAGCTTTGTATAAAGCTTGGTCTGCGCGTTTCATTACGCTATCAAATGATTCATTTTTAAAGCGTTTAGCTACCCCAACACTTGCACTAGTATAAAGCTTATCGGTAACCTCAATAGTACGAGCACTCGCTAACACCGACTCAGCAAACGCCTGCATTTGTTCTAGAGTGCAATTTGGTAGGTAGCCTGCAAACTCCTCACCTCCAATACGCGCAAAAATATTGCCATCTTCAAACAGAGCGTCTATTTTGCTAGCAAAAGCTTTAAGCACCTTGTCGCCCTTGCTATGACCATAGGTATCGTTAATAGATTTAAAGTGATCAATATCGATAATGATTACCGCGTAAGATTCATCGGTTTCGTTTTCAACGTATTCGTAAAAACATCGCCGATTGTAAACTTGGGTGAGATCATCAATTATAAACTCTTGGGCTAGCCTATTGTGCATTTTTTGCATAAACAACATGGTTTTAAATAAGCCATAAGCCGTAATAACGACCCCTACAGAAATGCAAAAATCTTTTATATACAAGTTAACCCACGCAGGCTGAACAACAAGTTCGTCAAGCACATCGGCCGTCATTCCCACTATCCATAACATTAAACCAATGGTGACATACTGGTAGGCTTTTTTAGCTAATTTGGAACACTGCACAACCCAAAAAACAGTCATTATGACAATAAGATTGATGAGCTCACTGGCAAAGTCAGGGATGCTTTTTTTTGCACCTAACAGAGGAAAATAAGTGAAGTTATAAATGGTGAATACCACTATAAATACTAGCAGCGCAAACATAAGTAATTTATTTAACCGCGTTATACGAGTAAAGCGGGTCAACTTAAGGCTGACAGTTTCAACATTCATCATATAAATAGATTACACTTGAGTTTATAAATCATCTTTAATAACTATAACACACCTTACAAATTTAGCCTCAAAGTAAGGTGCTGATCCCCCATCCCAGTAAAACTAAAATAGTTAAACTAATCATGGCTTTAACTTTATGCTTACTAATTATACGTTCAGCTTGGTTTCCTGCATAAAACACAACAATAGCAAGTCCAAAGTAACGAATTGAACGAGCAATTGCGCTGGCCAGTAAAAACAGGCCAAGTGAATACTTGGTAGCGCCCGCCGCAAGCATCGCTATTTGAAATGGAATAGGTACTATTCCTAAAGTAATAACAAACCAAAAACCTTGGTTGTCCATTTTTTGTTTAACATTTTCGAACTGTTCAGGGCTTGAAAAAGCACTAATCACCCAATCCCCAACTGCATCAAATAAATAGTAGCCAAGGGCATAACCAAATAATGCCCCAACAACACAGCCCAGCGTTGCCATTAATGCAATCAACCATAGTTTTTCTCGTTGTGCCTGCATAAGTGGCACCATAATCGCTTCTAAAGGAATAGGGACAATTGTGGATTCTAAAAACGACGCAACCGTAATGCCACTGAGCATATGTTTAGACTCTATAAAATTACGTGTTTTTTGTTTTAATTTTTTTTGTAAAGCCACAATTAACTCCTGCCCTATGCTTAATTATCCTGTATTTACATAGTAATAATGACACAGTTAAGTTAATACACCCTGAAACTATTAAAACTTGATACAAACAATACCCACTTAACAGGTTAACAAAATAGCAATATTTATAAGAATATTTTACTATGTACTAATAACGTTAAGCCCTATTTAAGTAGTTAAAAATTTATGCAAAATGCGCGTTTTATTCCCTTTCGCAAGCAAGACATTATTGAAATGTGTAGCAATGAGCTTGAAAACAACACACAACAAACCTCGTTTAAACAATTTTGTGACCTACTTGCTAGCCTTATTCATTTCGATTACCACGCCACACTTGAGTCGCTAAAAAATAACTACGCGCCCTTTGATCCTAATAGCGATACACGCTCTTTAGCGCCGGTATCAAATGCTCAAAAAGCGCAGTGCCAACGTGACTTTGCAAAAGATTTTGCTAAAGTTTTAAACGCGGCTAATTTTGAAGTGATCACCAATCAAGACTTACAAGATGCACTCAACGAAGAATCCCTTTTTAAAGTGCGCCTTGAGGTGGAGTTTGACGACTTTGAAGAAGTGGTTTTTTATCGCCGCGGCGAGTCGCAGCTCACTGAAACCATAACCAGCTTTTGGGGGCTTCGTAAAAAGCCACTGCACTTTACTAATTACGACCGCGTTGCGGTGTTTATTCGTTTTAAAGATAAAGCCCACTTTGACGCTAAAAATAAAACGCCTTTAGGGTTTGAGCCAAGCTCGACCATCGTTAAGCTGTTTCAAAATGTACCTAAAGCCGACCTTGAAATGCTATTTCCTAATAGCGAAGTACGTATGCGCCCTATTGATAAGGTGATTATTGGCTCATCGGCTTTAATTGGCGGTGCCGTGGTTTTAATTACAAAGCTAGGCGCATCAATTTTATTATTATTTGCTTTGTTTGCTTTTTGGGGTGGCTTTAGAAGTGAAGCCGTAGAAATGACCCAACAACACTTTATTACCTTTGCTATTGGCATGGGGGTATTTGGCAGCTTTATTTTTAAAGAGTGGAGTAAATTTAAAAACCGTAAAATTAAATTTATGAAAGCCCTTAGTGATAACCTTTACTTTAAAAATCTTGATAACAACGCCGGTGTTTTTCATACCCTTATAGACGCCGCCGAAGAAGAAGACATAAAAGAAGCTCTACTTGCCTATACGTTTTTATTAAAATCTAAAAGTGGCCTAAACGCTCAAATGCTTGATGAGCAAATAGAGGCGTGGTTTAAAACAAAGTATAAATGCGAACTCGACTTTGAAATTAGCGATGCGCTTGAAAAGCTCACCCGGATGCGTTTAGTAACCTGCACTAACGATGTGTATAGCGCAATAAGCCTAGACCATGCAAAAACCATTTTAGATGAGCGCTGGGATAACCTGTTTCAATATAATTAAAATGTTTAAACTAACTTTTTTCTAAACTCTGTGGGTGAAACGCCCACTGATTTTTTAAACCGTTTTGAAAAATTAAATATATTAGGGTACCCCACGTAAGCGGCAATATGGGCAATTGGCCAGCGGGTATTTAAAAGCAAGTTTTTAGCCCGTTTAATACGTAAATAAATAAGCTGCTGCATAGGGCTTTTGCCAAATTGTGCCTGGCATAACCTGTGTAAATGCGGTGCTGAGTAATGTACTTGTTCGCACATAGCCTCTATTGTCCAATCAAACTGCAGGCGCTCTTCTACCTCTAAAAATAAGCTGGTTAATCTATTTTGCCCGCCTATTTGTGGCTCGCTTTGAAGCGTAGTGTTTAAGTAATGACTTAAAATAGGCATTACGCCTTCACGCAAAGTCGCATTTCCTTCGCTGTATAAAAGCTCCATTGCTAAGTGCAGTGGTGTTAATTGTTGATCAGTTAATACCTTAGCGTGCGCTAAATTTAAATGCTGCCAACGCTTGGTATTTGCAAGATTTAGCCAAATCACATCCCACTTTTCGCTTGCTATTTCAACCTCAAAACTTTGCCGTGCTGGCAATATAGCTAAGCTATTTTCGATTAATGGGTATTGGTTATTAATAGTTTTAAGCGTGCCCTGACCACCCAAAGTATAAAACAAAGTGTGTTCAAGCGGGTTAGTACGCGCAACACAATAATCGCCCAATAAATTTGAGCAACCTGCCAGCTCTATTTCAAGGCTTGGCATTTGCGAAAGCGTGTTTAAATCAATAAACCGCTCTGTACACTCTGGGCCAATATCGAGTACATCTTTAATGGTGTTGCGCATAATTTAAAATGATAGTTTTGGATAAATAAAAGAGAGCTTTAAGCATAACCTCAACGCATTATTTTAGCTATATTTAAGCCACTATAATTGCCACACATGCAATAGGACACTAATGAACTCACTACAGCACATAATTAACCGCCGCGATTGGGAAAACCCAATTTCGGTGCAAGTTAATCAAGTAAAAGCGCACAGCCCACTTAATGGTTTTAAAAGCGTTGACCATGCCCGTACAAACACGCAATCACAAAAACAAAGTTTAAACGGCCAATGGAATTTTAAATTATTTGATAAGCCCGAAGCGGTTGATGAGTCATTACTAAGTGAAACACTCGCCAACGACTGGCAAAGTATTCCTGTGCCTTCTAACTGGCAATTACACGGCTTTGATAAACCTATTTATTGCAATGTTAAATACCCCTTTGCCGTAAACCCGCCTTTTGTTCCTAGCGATAACCCAACGGGTTGCTACCGCACTGAGTTTACTATTACGGCGGATCAATTAGCTCAGCGAAACCATATTATTTTTGAAGGCGTAAACTCGGCGTTTCATCTTTGGTGTAACGGTCAATGGGTGGGCTACTCGCAAGATAGCCGCTTACCAAGCGAATTTGATTTAAGCGAACTGTTAGTGGCTGGCACCAACCACATTGCGGTTATGGTTATTCGCTGGAGCGATGGCAGTTACTTAGAAGATCAAGACATGTGGTGGCTAAGTGGTATATTCCGCGATGTTAATTTACTTACCAAACCGCAACACCAAATACGCGATGTATTTATAACCCCAGATTTAGACGCATGCTACCGCGATGCGACTTTGCATATAAAAACCGCAATAGATGCGCCAAATAACTACCAAGTAGCAGTACAGGTTTTTGATGGTGAACAAGCATTGTGTGAGCCACAAATACAAAGCACTAACAATAAACGCGTTGATGAAAAAGGCGGTTGGAGCGATGTCGTATTTCAAACAATTGATATACAAAGCCCTAAAAAGTGGACCGCCGAAACCCCGACCTTATATCGCTGTGTTGTAAGCCTGTTAGATGAGCAAGGCAGAACCGTAGACGCCGAAGCCTATAACATTGGCTTTAGAAAAGTAGAAATGCTTAACGGGCAGCTTTGCTTAAACGGCAAACCGCTACTAATTCGCGGTGTTAACCGCCACGAACATCACCCTGAAAACGGCCACACAGTGAGCACCGCCGACATGATTGAAGATATTAAGCTAATGAAGCAAAATAACTTTAATGCTGTACGTACTGCTCACTACCCTAACCACCCGCGTTTTTACGAGCTGTGCGACGAGCTAGGTTTATACGTAGTGGACGAGGCCAATATAGAAACCCACGGTATGTTTCCTATGGGTAGGCTTGCAAGCGATCCGCAGTGGGCTGGTGCATTTATGTCGCGCTATACACAAATGGTTGAGCGCGATAAAAACCACGCCTCTATTATTATTTGGTCACTGGGGAACGAATGCGGGCACGGTGCCAACCACGATGCTATGTACGGTTGGTCAAAAAGCTTTGACCCATCGCGTCCAGTGCAATACGAAGGTGGCGGCGCAAATACCACCGCAACCGATATTATTTGCCCTATGTATGCCCGTGTAGATACCCACCTTGCCGATGACGCAGTACCTAAATACTCTATTAAAAAGTGGCTAAGCCTACCAGGCGAAACCCGTCCTCTCATTTTATGTGAGTACGCACACGCAATGGGTAACAGCCTAGGTAGCTTTGACGATTACTGGCAAGCATTTAGAGAGTACCCGCGCCTGCAAGGTGGCTTTATTTGGGATTGGGTAGACCAAGGTTTATCTAAAACTGATGAAAACGGTAAGCATTATTGGGCTTACGGTGGCGATTTTGGTGATGAACTAAACGACCGCCAATTTTGTATAAACGGCTTATTATTTCCAGATCGTACGCCGCACCCTAGCCTGTTTGAAGCTAAATACAGCCAACAACATTTACAATTTACGCTGCGCGAGCAAACTCAAAACCACTATACCGTTGATGTATTTAGTGATTATGTATTTAGGGCAACCGATAACGAAAAACTGGTTTGGCAGTTAATAGAAAATGGCCAATGTATAGAGCAAGGCGAGCAAATCATTAATATTGCCCCGCAAAGTACGCAAACGCTAACTGTTAATACAAAAACGGTGTTTAAAGCCGGTGCGCAATATCACCTTAATTTAGATGTAGCACTGCTTAACGACTCAAGCTTTGCAAGTGCCGAGCATGTATTAAACACCGAGCAATTTAAACTTATAAATAGCCAAAGTTTAAGCGCTGATACCTTTAAGCCCACTCTAAACGCTTCAGCACATGGCACACTAAATATTGGTGAGACCGATACACAGCTAAGTATTGAAGGCGATACCTTTAAACTCGTGTTTAATAGCCAATCAGGCCTTATTGAGCAATGGCTACACAATCAAACCCACGTTATTAAAAGTCCACTAGTTGATAATTTTTACCGCGCCCCGCTTGATAACGACATAGGCGTAAGCGAAGTAGACAATCTAGACCCTAACGCATGGGAAGCGCGCTGGCTAAGAGCGGGTATTGGCAAGTGGCAGCGCACATGTCGCTTGTTTGAAGTCGTGCAATCAAACAAAGATATACGTATTACCTGTGTGTTTAGTTATGAATTTAATGGCGCAGTACAAGCAAAAACAACTTGGCTTTATACACTTAATAATACAGGTGAAATTAACTTAAATGTTGATGTACAACTCAACGACACTTTGCCACCCATGCCACGCATAGGGTTAAGTACAACGCTTAATAAACAAAGCGATACACAAGTAAATTGGCTTGGTTTAGGGCCATTTGAAAACTACCCAGATCGCAAAGCGGCTGCGCGTTTAGGTTATTACAGCGCGCAACATAATGAGCTACATACACCGTATATATTCCCAACCGATAACGGCGTGCGTAGTGATTGCCAATTACTTAGCATTAATAATTTGACCGTAACCGGTGCGTTTTTATTTGCCGCCAGTGAATACTCTCAAAGCATGTTAACGCAAGCAAAGCACACCAATGAGCTAGTAGCTGATGATTGCTTACATGTCCATATTGATCATCAACATATGGGGGTTGGCGGCGATGATTCGTGGAGCCCAAGTACCCATAAAGAATATTTACTTGAGCAAACACAGCACAACTACTCTTTAACTTTTTCGGTTAAGTAAAATAATGCTTAATCCATACAAAAATAGCGGCTAAATTAGCCGCTATTTTTTTAACTATAAACGTTATTTATCAGCTAGTTTTTTAGCAATAACACTATCAACCGAAAAGCTACCTGCACCTTGAATAGCAAGCGCTGCAGTTGCAACTAATAACGTAAGTGCGTACTCGTAACCGTTGTTAGCCATAAATAAACCATTGTTAATGTGTACACTAAATATTGCAATCAACATTGTAAACGCAGTAACTACGGCTGCTGGGCGTGTTAATAAACCAAGTGCTAATGCAATGCCGCCAAAAAATTCAGCGCTGCCTGCCATTAAAGCTAACCAGTAACCTGGCTCTAAGCCAATACTTGCCATCCACTGCCCTGTGCCTTCAAGGCCGTAACCGCCAAACCAAGCAAATAATTTTTGCGCGCCGTGCGCAGCTAAAATTAAACCGACTGGTACACGTAAAATAAGTGCTGCTGCGCCTGCTTTAGAGTTTAATATTTTTTGTAGTAGTGTCATGAGTTTTTATCCTGTGTAAATTTATAAGGTGTTAGTTTTGCTAACCGATGAACACAGTTTACTATCATCATTTTAAAACATTAATACCGATATTATTGGTTAATTATAAACACAGTGTTTTTAATTTATTTTATGCATAAAAAAGCCGCTAACGTAAACGCTAGCGGCTTTTAGTTTTGTATTACTTTTAGCGCTTAAGCAATTGCTTGCTCTAAAATTTCGCGGCTTTGTGTAAGTGTAATTGCTTGGTTTTCACCAAGGGCTACCATGCCGTGAGCTTCAAGCTTAGCAAGTACGTTTTCTACTGCAGCTGCTTTGTCACCGCCATGTTCAGTAAGCACAGTGGCTACATCTAAGCTGTGGTAAAACGCTTCAATTGCTTGAATTGTTTGCTCTGCTAAATCATCCGATTGCGCAAGACCAAATACGTTTTTACCCATTTGCTCTAGCTTCGCTTTTTTAACTGCAAATTGGTTACGTAGTAAAGAAGGCTGAACAATAGCCAGTGAACGTGCATGATCAACACCGTAAGCAGCTGTAAGCTCATGGCCAATCATGTGTGTTGCCCAATCTTGCGATACACCAGAACCAATTAAACCATTAAGTGCTTGGTTTGCTCCCCACATAAGGTTTGCACGCCATGCATCGTCTTGGTTTTCAAAGTTATCGCCCAGCGTTTTAAGCGTTCTTAAAAGTGCCTCTGCGTAACCTTCTTGAACCAATGCTGTTTCAGGGAATGTTAGGTACTGCTCACACGTATGAACCCATGCATCTACTAAACCATTCACAAGTTGGCGCTGCGGTAATGTTTTCATTACATCAGGGTCCATAATCGCGAACTTTGGTAGCACTTTTGGTGATGCAAACGGTAGTTTTTGCTTCGTTGCTTCTTTGCTCACAACTGAATTTTGATTAGACTCAGAACCCGTTGCAGGTAATGTTAATATTGCACCGATTGGTAATGCGCTAGTAATAGTATGCTTACCAGTAGGGATATCCCAACCTTCGCCATCATAAACTGCCGACGCTGCAATGTATTTAACGCCGTCAATTACAGAGCCACCGCCTACACCTAATACAAAGTCGATATTTTGTTCTTTACAAATTTTTACTGCTTGGTCTAACACTTCAATTGTTGGATTGGCACCAACACCTGAGAACTCTACCCAATCAAAACCTTCAAGTGCCGCTGCAACTTGGTCGTACACGCCGTTCTTTTTAATAGAACCGCCGCCGTACACTACTAAAACTTTTTGATCTTTTGCGATCAAATCGGTTACTGATGCAATTTGCTGTTGGCCGAACTGAATAAGTGTTGGGTTTACGTAGCTAAATTTCATTATTTTGCTCCTAGGTAACGGTTAAATACTAGGGCGTGTTGATCTTTGCGGATTGAAATTTGTTCAATCTAGGGGCGATTAAATCGCGGCGCGAGGTTTGTAACTTAGTGGACTAAGTAAAAACCGAGTAACAAAGAGTTTATCGCCCCTAGGCAGAACCCGAAGGGCAGCGCATGTTTGGCATTTATGCTGCGTTATCGCCTATTTATGGGGAGTAACCACACTTCATAGGCTCTGCCTTGCCTAAAAACCAAACATACTGCTGTAAATTCAACCATAAAAGATCAACACGCCTTAAATAGAATGCTTAGTTACTCACTAAGCTAAATTTCAATAGGTGCATATTAGTGGCAAAACAAACATTAAAAAAGCCTAATAAATGCCTAAAGTTTGCCTAATACTGCCAACATTGTTATTTTACGCAAAATTTGTACGATAAAATGTTTTTTAATGCCCACTATAGCCAGCATGTTGCAGCAATACGCCGAGCACAATGATTTGCTCAATTTTGAGGGCGTTAAGAAAACGATTATTCCCGGGGTTTACTTTCATCGTGCGAGTAAAAGTTCACCTCGTCAGCCACTCATTTACAACTCTGGTATTATTTTAGTTGGCCAAGGGCATAAAATAATTCATTTCCCTGATCATCAAATAAAATATGGTGCTGGCGACTACCTGGTTTTAGGTGTACCCGTACCACTTGAATGCGAAGCCTTTACTGATAATGGCCTACCTGTAATGGGCGTAGTTGTTGATATTAACCCAGCAACATTACATAAGTTAGTAAACCAAATGGGCGAACATACGCCGTTTACTTCTGGGCAAATGAGCGGTGTGCAATCAGCAAAAGTAGATGGTGCTATGGAGCAAGTAACTCATCGTTTATTAAGCGCACTAAATAGCCCGCTAGAAGCCGATATTTTTGGTGAAGATATAATTAAAGAATTGGTATACCGTGTACTTTGTGGTCCTCAGGGCCATACTTTAATTGGCCTTGCCATGCACGATGGGCACTACGCCCGAATAGCACGCACACTGTCTACTATGCATAAAAACTATGCAGATCAAATTACTGTTGAAGGCTTAGCTGAAGAGGTAAACATGAGTGTGTCGTCATTTCATCGCGCCTTTAAACAAGTGACCTTTGAATCGCCATTGCAATACTTAAAAAAAGTACGCTTAGCAAAAGCAAAAGAACTCATTACAAACAACGGTAGTAAAGCAAATGAGGCCGCATTGAAGGTAGGTTACACCAGCCCCTCGCAGTTTAGCCGTGAGTTTAAGCGCCACTTTAATAAAACGCCAAGCGAGGTCATACCTCAATTACAGAGCTAAACCTCAACAAAGCCACTATAAAAGTGGCTTTGAATACATAAAAACTAGTTAGACTTTTTTGAATAAAACCTCAGGATTAACCATGGTTTTCATTTCGAGTACATTGCCATTAGTATCTTCGATAAAAAAGGTTTCTTGTTCAAACTCATCTCCTACAAATCGGCGATAAGGCTTATCAAGGTATTCTAAACCTGCATCTTCTATACGTTTTTTTAAATTGTTAAATTCATCCTCAGATAAGTGAATACCAAAATGAGGAACCGCAACTGCCCCCATATCTACATCATGGCGAACAGTAGGTAATCGTTCAACGCTTTGGTGTAATGTAAGCTCGTTACCCCAAAAGTCGATATCTACCCAACGACCCTCTTCACTATTACCGGTTTTACAACCGAGTACGTCACAATAAAATGTTTTAGCTACTTCTAAGTCGCCGGCCGGAATTGCCAAATGCAAACAATTAGACATAAATTACCTTTGGTTATTTCTTAATCTTTAATAAGTTTTCTATATTATACATAAATTGTAATTTATATTACACAAAACACTTTTTTTGAGCATATTTAAGCCTTCATACATTTCATATGATCTTTTTAACTATTTGCCCGCAATGTTAAGCGCTGCTGTTAAACACTCCCCGGTTACTTTAAACTGACTAGCTATGCTTAAATTTTTCTTTATAAAATTCGGTGCTTTTTTTTCAGGCTGTTTGCTGTGCTTTGTGATGCATACTGAATTTAATTTTCCTGCTGTTATTGCTGCCTCTATGGTTGGCCTTTTTGGTTCTTTTATTTCTTTTCCAAAGTCTCTTATTATTCATCCAAACGCTGCTATTTACGCAGGAAGTTTTGCTGGTATGTGTTCTTCTAGTTTAATTAACAGTTACTGGGAACTGGGTTTTGTTTCACTCTTAGGTGCTTGTTTGTATGTACTTACTTTAAATTTATTTTCTGGCTTTGGAGGGAAGTTAGGGAGTATTGCATTTGTAAGCGTTGCTGTCTTTGCGCTAGCAAAAGGAATATTTGTATGACAATAGAATACCCGGCAATTGCATTTTTTGGCGCTTTATTAACATTTTTACTCGCCAAACATAGGCTTTTTAGCGCTATTAGCGCCTCTTCGAGTTTATCTATAATTGCTTACTGCATTTTTTATGGTTTTAATTTACACCCCGAGCTTTACAGTGCCATTTTTTTTGGTGGTACGTTTATTGGTATGAGTGCACCCAAGCGTTTTGGTTTGTATACAATAACCTGCGCTGCAGTGATTTTTGCGATTCTATTTGAATATTTAGTCCCTAAAATAAGTAACTATGGTGGAGCACTAGGTATAAGTGCATTTTTATCTGTATGTGCTTGTCATATATTTATTTTATTTGGGGCACCACGTAGTAAAAAGTAATAAATAATACGAATACCTTTCAAATTTAAAATTCAGAAGTTTAAAAAACACTCAAATAAATCTGATCTCTTGTAAAAGTACTCCCGTAACGTTACGAGATTGTTAATTACATCTCACACAGAAGGATCAGGTCATGAACAAATTACTGAAGGTATGTCTCATAACACTTCCCTTGTTATTAGCACAAGGTTGTAGTGACGATGATGACGATAACATACCCGTACAAGTTGAACCCGAAGCATCTTCAACCATTGTTGATGTAGCAAGAAATGCGGGTAACTTTACTACCCTAGTTGCAGCGCTAGAGGCAACAGGCTTGGACGATACACTTGCCGATACGAGTCAAGAATTTACTGTTTTTGCACCAACAGATGATGCCTTTGGACTTCTCGGCGAAGACACAATAAATGACCTACTAGCCGACACAGATACACTAAGCTCAATATTAACCTACCACGTTGTATCAGGAAGTGTTAACGCAGAAGCAGCTATAGGCCTTGCAGGTACGACCATCGACACGGTAAACGGCGGAAAAGTTGCATTATCATTAAGCGGCGAGAGTTTGTTAATTAATACAAGCACAGTAACCATGACTGATATTACAACAGACAATGGCATTATCCATGTGATAGACGCAGTACTTATGCCTATTGCCACTGCTGAATCAGCTCCTACCGCTAATATTGTAGAAACAGCGAATCAAGCAGGCGACTTCACTACCTTACTTGCCGCATTAGACGCTTCGGGTTTAACATCGGCATTGAGCGATGAGTCAGCGCAGTTCACCGTTTTTGCACCTACAGATGCAGCTTTTGATGCTGTTGGTAGAAAAATGATTAACACACTTTTAGCAAACCCAGAGGTACTAGCCGACATCTTAAAGCAGCATGTTTTAACGGGCACGGTTGATTCGGTAACGGCTATGTCATTAAATGGTCAATCTGCAGAAACGCTGCTAGGCAACTCTCTTCCAATTACAATTAATACTGAAACAGACATGCTTATGTTTGGTGGTGCCAATATTGTGGTTAAAGATATTGCTACAACCAACGGAGTGATTCATGTAATAGATTCGGTCATTGTAGCTGATGTAACTTTGCCTGAAAGCTTTGGTACAATTGCCGACGTTGCCAGCGAAAATGGTAACTTTACAACATTAATTGCTGCGCTCGGTGCAACTGGCTTGGACACGTTAGTCGCAAATCCTACTAATACTTTTACGGTATTTGCTCCTACCGATGATGCTTTTGCAGCGCTTGGGCAAGACACCATTGATGCGCTACTTGCAGACACTGATACCCTTCGCGATATTTTACTTTACCATGTAGTTGCCGACGCAAGTGTTTTGTCTGACGCAGCAGTCGCCATTGCAAATAGCGAAAACAATAAAGTTGAAATGGCAAATGGCGATATGGCTGCCCTTTCATATGTAGATAGCGCATTATTCATCAACGACTCGGCAGTAACCACTGCAAATGTAACAGCTGATAATGGTGTAATTCATGTGCTCAATAAGGTAATTATGCCACCCACTGAAGTAGGTACACCTACTAAAACAATTGCCACCGTTGCGACAGAAACAGACGCTCTTTCAACATTAGTTACTGCTCTACAAGCTGCTGACTTGGTTGATACGTTTAACGATACAACAAAATCGTTCACCGTATTTGCTCCAACCAACGCCGCATTCAGCAAAATCCCAACCGACACCTTAAACGCGCTACTAGCCGATAAAGACGCATTAACCGGCGTATTAACACAGCACGTATTAGGCGCTCAAGTAGGCAGCACGGATGCATTTGCAGCTAATGGTAAAATGGTCACCACCCTTGCTGAAAATATGCTAAGTGTAAATATTGTCGACTTTACTAACACCACTAACGCTGAAACAGACAGTGTTGCATACGATGCAGACAATGCGCGTTTAGTAACAGGCATGGCTGATACAACACCGGGTAAAACAGTTTACGTTTTTGACAACGACTTAGGCGAGTCGATGAGCGTATGTGAAGATACCTGTGCAGCAACGTGGCCACCTGTGTTAGGCACCGCTGATTCCATCGAAAACATACCAGGTTTATCACTTATTGCTCGCGCAGATAGCACTATGCAGGTAGCGTACCTCGGTCGTCCACTGTATACCTACTCTGGCGACACGGCCCCTGGTGATGAAAACGGCCAAGGTGTTGGCAACATTTGGTGGCAGGTGAGTTTATCTGCAACGTCATTACAAGTTGCAGGAAGCAATGTAACAACCACCGACATATACACAAGTAATGGCGTGGTACATTTAATTGATACGGTTATTACTACTGCACAATAGTTTCTTTCCTTAGACAACAAAGTTAAGAGTGGATAACCACTCTTAACTTTTATATTTCACGCTATTATCATTCTTCTTTTGCGAGCTAGTTGGGTAACCAAACAAAATTTTTAACTTAGCTTCAAATCCTTTAGTTATGTAAGTTAGCTTAATTAAGTGCCGCCATTGATGAAATGTAATAGTAATTGGATTATTGCTATTTAGCTGCCCCACAATGCCATACTTACACGGCTGGTTTTTATCCTCTTTTACAAATGTACCAAATAACTTATCCCAAATTATAAGTACGCCAGCAAAGTTTTTATCTAAGTAGCTTTTATTAATTGCATGATGAACCCGATGATGTGACGGTGTATTAAATATAAATTCAAACCACCCGAGCTTATTTACTACCTGTGTATGCACAAAAAACTGATACGCCAAATTTAACGCAACAACGCTAAGCACAGTTATAGGGTTAAAGCCGATTAAAATCATAGGCAACCAAAATACCCACATACCGGCTAAGGGGTACATTAAACTTTGCCTAAATGCCGTTGTAAAATTCATTTTTGTAGAGCTATGATGCACGACATGTGCAGCCCACAACCAATGAATGTGATGCGACGCCCTATGAAACCAATAATATAAAAAGTCTTGCAAAATAAAGGCGAAAAAAACACCAAGTACCGACAGCTCAATATCAAACACGCGATATTCATACAACCAATTAAATAATGGCATCAGTAATATTAAAGAAAGCGCATCGGCAGCTTGATGCAATAACGCCAAGGCCGTATTCGCCATGCTGTCTTTTATATCGTAAAAACGCCTGTATTTAATAAATTCAACACTAACAAACACTAAAAAAACAGGACTAAGCGCGAGTAAAATCATCTCAATGGTCATACATTATGCTCCTTAAAATACCGCGCTAGTTTATTAAGCGCTTGCGAAATGTCATGTCTAACAAATAACTTAATCAGGCTACTTGGCATCCACCATGGTGGCTTAAAAGTAATGCAATACCTGAGCACTGTAGCTGTATTACCTTCATGCTCAATGGGAGTTAAATATATGTCTCCTTGATGATTGGCCACCGGCTTATCACCCATTATGCGATAGCAAATATACTTATTGCTGGCACTTATAATTTGTTCACTAAAAATAGCAAGCGGGGTTTTAACTTGCCTTATGGCACCTGCTCCACCTTTCATTTCACCTTTATTATGTGATTTTAATTGTGAAAATTGGGCATTAAAAAAACGTCCTAAATAGGCATGTTCAAGTAATACAGCAGCCACTTTCTCTGGTGGAGCAAGTAAAGTACATTTTAAATTTATAGAAACCATAAGCTACTACTACTAAAAATAGGACCTATAGCATAATAAAATTTAACGTGGCAAACTTGCTCTTACACGACCATTTTTTAGCTTTAGGCGACAAATGCAAACTCTTGCCGATCATTACTTTTCGAGTATTCTTGACTACCTACAAAGCCGAGGATTAAATAGCGCAGATGCTTTAAAAGCAATTAACTTTAACGAATACAGTAATCGTGCAACACAACAGCTGTCACCACGCATAACGCTTAAAAGCTATAATTCATTGCTTGATTATGGTCAAAAAACACTTAAAGACCCTTTATTTGGGTTTCGGCTGGGCCAACATATTCGCACCGCTGACTATGGCGTTTTGGGATATTTAGTAGAATCGAGTAATGGGTTAGGTAACGCGATACAAGCACTTTTAAATTACGACCGTTTGGTGGCAGATATAGGTCAAGCACAATTTGAACAACACAAAAACCTAGCCACTATACGCTGGTTTCCCCATGCCCACTGCAATGAACAAGTAGTGTTAAGAAACATGACGGCTTGGGTGAGTGTGGTGCGCCAATTACTCAAGACCGAATTATCACCAACCCAAGTAAGCTTTAAATATCACTACACTTATGAGCAAATAAATACGCTAACAACATGGTTTAATTGCCCAATTTTAACTCATGCTAAACACAACGAAATTTGTTTTCCGAGTAGTTACTTAAGCCTAAACTTTAAAACCGATAATGCTGCTATACATTTAGCACTTAAGCAGGTATCTGATCAGCAATTAAGTCTTTTTACTAGCCAGCAAAATATGTCTGAAAATGTTAGTCAAATTTTAATGGCAAAGCTCGATTTACAACATTGTACGTTAGCACGCACTGCAAATGCCTTAAGCATGACCCCAAGGACCTTGCAGCGACATTTAAAATCACAAGAAACAACATTTTTACTTCTTCTTGAAACCGAGCGAAAACGACGTATAAATGAGTTATGCAATAAACCCAATTTAGCGCAGTTGGCTTTAGCACTCGGATTTAAAGACCAAAGCTCTTTTAATCGTGCTTTTAAACGCTGGTACACATGCAGTCCACTCGAATACTTTAAAACTAAACACACGTAACCACATTAAAAAGGCTCTACCTTGCCTAAGTACCAAGCTTACTGATGTAAATTTAACCTCGAAAGATAAATAAGCCACACTTATTTACTTTTATTAAACATTTAAGTTTATATTTCAGTCAACATTCTTTAAACTCGAAGCATATTAGTTATAAAAGATTGTTTTATGCACCCTCGTGTTGTAATTATCGCCTTTATGTTAATGTTTTGTACCGCGGTAAATGCAACGAGTACACTTAACTTTATTGCAGAAGACCTACACCCATATCATTTTAAAAATGAAAACGGCCAAGCCGATGGCGCGCTTGTGGATTTAGCCAAAGCAGTTTTAAAAAACACAACGTTAAGTGCTTCATTTGAAATAATGCCCATGGCGCGCGCATTTCACGAGCTTGAAAGCAACCCAAACACTATTTTACTTTCTTTGTTAAAAACCCCAACACGCACAAATAACTTTATATGGTTAGGCGACGTATATTTTACCGACGCCTACGTAGTTAGCTTAAAAAGTAGTAAAGCAGAGGCAACACACTTAAACCACACTAAGTTTTATAAAATAGGCACAATTCGCGGTTACTCCAGTGCTAAATATTTACAGCAAATGGGCTTTACAGAAGACAAAAATTTAGTGCTAGTGAGCTACTATCAACAACTGTGGCAAATGCTGTATAAAAAGCGTATTGATTTTGTATTAATGAATACACTCACCCTTAATAACGAACTAAAAATGTCGGGGTTAGATCCAAGCCTTATCACTAAGCGGATCCACCTAGAAGATTTCCCTTCTACGCTTTATTTTGCGGCGAATAAAATGCTCGACGCGCAAACAGCCAATACACTATCAGACGCTCTTGAAGCAATTAAACAAAGTGGCGAATACAATGCTATTTTAAATAAATGGCAACTGCCACTGCCTAATACTGCAAATAAGTTGTAATAAATACTCGCTACAATTTAGCAAAGCTAACTACACCTCTTGGCTATGCGCACAATTAAAACACCTCACGGTATAACGCTTCATTATCAAGACGAAGGCAATAAAAAATCTCCGCCAATCATTCTAATAATGGGGCTTGGCGCTCAAATGACCGTATGGCCAGACACGTTATATTATGGTTTAGTTAAAAACGGTTTTAGGGTAATTCGATTTGATAATCGCGATAGTGGTCTGTCAACTCATTGTGATCACGCACCGCCTGCAAGTTTATTTAAATCGTGGTTAAGTAAACGGCTCTCCATCCCGACTAAAACTCCCTACTTACTCGATGATATGGCAAACGATGTTTTAGCACTTATGTGCGCACTTAAAATAAAAAAAGCCCACTTTGTTGGCGCATCTATGGGTGGGATGATTGCCCAGTTAATCGCAGCGCAACATAAAAAAAAGGTACTCAGTTTAACAACAATTATGTCGAGCTCTAGCCTACCAAGGCTAAGTGCTAAGAGCATTGGTGTATTTATAAAACTAGCAAAATTAAGGCCTAAAACGCCAAATCTTGATGAAGCAATAAATTACAACATTAAGCTGAACCAACTAATTGGCAGCCCTGCTTACCCTCAAACAGAAGACACACTTCGCCACCATGCAACGCAAATAGTTAAGCGTTCATACAATCCCAATGGTTATAAACGCCAATTAGTTGCAATGGCCGCAAGTAAAAACAGGCAACATTTAATACGTAAAATTAAAACCCCAACACTCGTAATTCATGGCAGTGACGATGTGGTTATTCCGCTTAATGCAGGTAAAAATACAGCCGCACTTATAAAAAAGGCCAAGCTAAGAGTAGTCCCTGGTATGGGCCATAATTTTGCCCCTGAGCTAATGCCTAAAATGACAAAGTGGCTAACTAAGCACATAAAAAAAGCGCAGCGTAAACACTTAAATAAAAAGCGCAAAAAACAGCAAAAAAACACATTGGTATAACCAATAATCTTATTTGAAATAATAAAAACCAAAAATTGGTAATGTTGATATTTTAAATTGGTATGTTAAATTAAAGCTAAGCTAAGCGAAGTTAATATCGTTTACTTTTAAAATCATCACACAGAGACAACCATGAAAAAATACACATCTACTTTTAAACTCGCAGTACTTGCCGCTGTTACTCCTTTATTATTTATGGGCTGCGCTAGTACAAATACTAAAGTTGAAAATAATGCAGCAGTCCCTGCGTCAAAATTTGATTTATCGCAATGGAAAATAAACGTACCGGTCGATTTAAACAACGATGGAAAAATAGATACAATCGACGTTGAAGAAATTCAAACTTACGCTCACCCTGATTTTTTCTATCTTGATGAGCAAGGCTATATGGTATTTACCTCGCCAAATAAAGCACTTACCAGCGCCAACTCTACCAATACACGTAGTGAATTAAGACAAATGATCCGCGGGTCAAATACCAAAATTAAAACAAAAAACTCAAAAAATAATTTTGCATTGGCTGTTCATCCCCTTTCAGAGCGTTTTGGCTCTGTAGGTGGAAAAATGGAAGCCACGTTGAAGGTTGATCATGTAGCACTTCGAGCCACAGATCCTAATAAAAAAGCAGCTTACTCTGTTGTTGTTGGTCAAATTCATGCAGGTAAAGACCAAGCATTAATTGATACAAAACTGGGTTATGGGTGGGGCAACGAACCGCTAAAAATTTACTATAAAAAATGGCCAGGTCATAAAACAGGCTCCGTTTTTTGGAACTACGAACGTAACCTCCCAAAAACAGATCCTAACCGTACAGACATTACCTACCCAGTATGGGGAAACACGTGGGAAAACCCAAATGATCCAGCGGATATGGGAATAGCCCTTGGCGAAGATTTTAGCTACACCGTGAACGTGCATGGTAATGTAATGCACCTAACCTTTACCGCACAGGGTAATAAAGACGTTA
Source organism: Pseudoalteromonas sp. S408 (assembly GCF_005886645.1). Lineage (NCBI taxonomy): Bacteria > Pseudomonadati > Pseudomonadota > Gammaproteobacteria > Alteromonadales > Pseudoalteromonadaceae > Pseudoalteromonas > Pseudoalteromonas sp. S408. Next base: position 478,708 of record NZ_PNDY01000001.1, read on the forward strand.
ATTACTCAATTAACTTAGGGAACAATGTTGATGCATATGGCAAGGTGGATTATAAAGATCATCCACATGGTTATGCTGCCGACTGGCACTATTTTAAAGCCGGTGCTTATAACCAATGTAGCACTAAATCATCTAAAGGTATTTGGTACCCTGGCTGCTTAGGTACAGGCGAATGGGCACTCGACAAGCAAAATGGCGATTACGCACAAGTGAGCTTTAAAAAATTAGTATTAAGCCCATCAACTAAACCGTGAGAGTTGCTGTAGCTAAGTAATTTTTAAGTGATGTAAACAGTGGCGAAGGTAAATTATTAATATCACACCAGCGCCACTGAATACATTTATCAGGCTCGTAAAGAGTTGGCTCGCCACCTTCATACTCTGCTTTTACATATAATGTAATGTAGTGTTTATTTTCAGCACTGAAAATATCGTTAGTAAAATCAAGCTTAGTTATTTTACTTACATTTAACCCTGTTTCCTCACATACCTCGCGTATTGCACATTGCTCAACTGCCTCGCCAAACTCTAAATGCCCGCCGGGTGTTGCCCATGTATTTGCACCATGTGCACCAATACGCTCACCTAATAAAATAGTGTTTTGGCGCATAATAATAACCGCCACGCCTACTCTCACTTCGTTACTCATACAATTAACCCTTTACAAATATAAGGCTATGCTGAGCCCCGCGTCTTTATTTGTCAAACTTACTGCAACGCATACTAACCATGTGATTAACTTTTAGCCGACCAAGGTCGAATAGCCTACACGGATAAAAAAGCCTACCTTTTGTAAGGTCTCTCACACATATTAGTTTTAGGAGCCAGTTATGCCAGGCCTTTATAACCAGCAATACACTACCTTTAAGCAAAATCCAGCTCAGTTTTGGCTTGAACAAAGCAAAAGCATACCGTGGTATAAAACGCCAAAACAAGCCTACACAAAAGATAACGACGGCCTTTACCATTGGTTTAGTGATGGACAACTAAATAGCAGCTTTTTAGCCCTAGACCAGCATATTATTACAGGCTTTGGCGAACAAACTGCACTGATTTACGACTCACCTGTCACCAATACAAAGCAAATTTATACTTACAACCAACTACAACATCAAGTGGCTAAGTTTGCAGGTGTAATGAAATCATACGGTGTACAAAAAGGTGACCGCGTAGTGATTTACATGCCTATGATCCCACAAGCTGTTATTGGTATGTTAGCTTGCGCTCGCTTGGGCGCTATACACTCAGTGGTGTTTGGCGGCTTTGCTGCGCACGAACTAGCTGTGCGTATCGACGATGCTAAACCTAAACTGATACTTAGTGCTTCTTGCGGTGTAGAGGTCGATAGCATCATTGAATACAAACCACTGATTGATAACGCCATAGAACTTGCCAATCACAAAATAAATCACTGTATTATTTACCAGCGTGAACAGGTCACTGCAACCATGGTGAAAGTGCGCGATATAGATTGGATGCATGCCATGCAAACAGCACAAGCAGCCGACCCAATACCAGTAAATGGTGACGACCCGCTTTATATTTTATATACATCAGGTACCACAGGTACTCCCAAAGGCGTTGTGCGTGAAAATGGCGGGCACGCCGTTGCAATGAACTACAGCATGAAAACAGTTTATGGTATGGAGCCTGGAGAGGTGTTTTGGGCGGCATCAGATATTGGCTGGGTAGTTGGGCACTCTTATATTGTGTATGCACCATTAATGTACCGATGTGCAACCGTTTTGTATGAAGGAAAACCTGTTCGCACTCCCGATGCCAGCGCTTTCTGGCGTGTAGTTGAAGAATATAAAGTGAGTGCGTTATTTAGCGCACCCACTGCATTTAGAGCCATTAAAAAAGAAGATCCTAATGCTGAAGGCTTTAAAAAATATAATACCTCTAGCTTAAAGCGGTTGTTTTTAGCAGGCGAACGCCTCGATCCACCCACTTATCAATGGCTAAAAGAGAAAACTCAACTTCCGGTACTCGATCATTGGTGGCAAACCGAAACAGGCTGGGCGATTGCCTGTAATCCAGTAGGAATAGAAACATTAACAACCAAACCAGGCAGCTCAACCGTACCAACACCCGGGTTTGATGTTCGTATACTCGACATGAACGGTAATGAATGCGCCGCTAACGAACAAGGGGCTGTAGTTATAAAGCTTCCTTTACCGCCCGGATGCTTACCCACTATTTGGCAAGATAAAGCCCGATTTAAAGCCAGTTATTTAAGTGAATACGAGGGCTACTACCTCTCTGGAGATGGCGGTTATATAGATGAAGACGGCTACTTATTCATAATGGGCCGCACTGATGACGTTATAAATGTTGCAGGCCACAGGCTTTCTACCGGCGAAATGGAAGAAATTGTAGCGGCTCATCCTGCGGTTGCCGAATGCGCTGTATTTGGTGTAAACGACCCACTAAAAGGCCAGCTCCCAATGGGCATGATTGTACTTAAAAATGACTTCACAGGGTCAAGCCAAGAAGTCGAAAAAGCACTTGTTGCCTCCGTGCGTAATCAAATTGGCGCCATTGCATGTTTAAAAAATATAGTTAGCGTAGAGCGCTTACCTAAAACTCGTTCCGGAAAAATACTACGTAAAAATTTACGTCAACTTATAGATGGCGACGAACTACAAATCCCTTCAACCATAGACGACGCCGGTATTTTTGATGAAATAAACCAACAACTCACTATGCGTTAGTCCAACCAAACAAAGCCACTTTATAATTAATAAAAAAGTGGCTTTTACATTTACGCCCCCCTAACCAGTGCATACGTATTCACATTGGATTAACAATGATAGATTGTAATAGTGTACTTTTTGTATGCTAAGGCGCCACCATGAAATTAATTGCTTTACTGTTTAGCTTATCAATATTTGTAGTGCATACCTGCTATGCAAGCACAGCTAACGTGCAAGTAAGCAAAGGCCACATTGAAGTAATCGACAATATAGAATCACAGTTTGTAAAAAACCGTTTTTTAAATGTTTGGCTACCACCAGGTTACAACAAAAACACCAACTACGATGTGCTCTACATGCACGATGGCCGCATGCTATTTGATGCCAACAGCACATGGAACAAGCAAGAATGGCGCGTAGATGAAGTAGCTGGCACATTAATAGAGTAAGGCAAAGTGCGTCCGTTTATTGTGGTCGGCATTCCAAACGCCGTAGAAAACCGCCACAGAGAATACTACCCACAAAAACCGTTTGAGGCCCTAAGCAAGCAAAAGCAAAGCGCCCTTTCCCAGTTAGAAAAATACCCAGGCCATAAACTATTTGCCTCTAACGTATACTCAGATAACTACTCACGTTTTTTAGTTAAAGAAGTTATTCCTTACATAGAGTCTAACTACAACGTAAACAAAGGCGCGCAGTACCGTTATATTGGTGGTTCTAGCATGAGTGGGCTTATATCGTGGTACACACTACTTAATTACCCTAACGAATTTGCGGGTGCTATTAGTATGTCGACCCATTGGCCAGGTATTTTTAGCCACGACGACGAAGTAATTGCACAATTTAAACAGTACATTGCCAACAACATCGCAAAGCTAAGTAACCAAAAGGTTTATTTTGATTATGGCGACAGCACCTTAGATGCCATGTACCCTAAGTTACAAGCGCAAATTGATGATTTATTTATGGCGCATAAATACCCAGCAAAGTTATGGCAAAGCCAATACTTCCCAGGGGAAGATCATACCGAAAACGCGTGGGCAAAACGCCTACATATTCCGCTTGAGTTTATGTTTAGAAAAACCACACAGGCTAAGGCCGAGTAATCATTTACAAGTATTATCCTATCAGTAATAACAAAAAAGCGGCTTAACCTTCATTGCGTTAAGCCGCTTTATTAATAACTTTTAAACCGTTTTAAAACGTAGGTCGCAAGCGCAGCGCCATCCGACAATTAACGGCGCTTAAAGCTCATTAGGCTTACCAAGCATTCATAGGAACCTCTAAAGGAACTTGGCTACCATCCTCATTTTCTAAAACTAACTGTAAGATATCTCCTGACTCCTTGCGCATTAATTTTTTTGCTTTACTGGCAGGGCAGCCCGGAATTTTACAGCCTTCTATAGAAATAATTTTTTGCCCTGCAACAATCCCTGCTTTTTCAGCGGGAGAATTAGGCTCTACTTTTTCAATAATAAATGACATTACTTTTGGGCTAAAAAAGCCATCCGCCCCAACGTTCCCTACAACTCCAAGCTTCACTTCTTCTGCTGCCAAGGCATTAAAAGAAATAATTGCTATTAAAATAATTATAATTTTGAACATAAGAATAAACACTCCCTGTTAGCCAACACTAAATATGTTGGTATCGTTTTTTGTATTGTTTGCTAAATATATGACTATTAATCATTCTCTGGGTCGCCGGGTTTGTTATATCGCTCTTTGAATGACTCATAGTCTTCGCTTTCAAGTAATAAAACATTTTGTAAAGTATAACGAACCGCACCGTATGTAAAATCAGCTGATACTGAAACACCTTCCCCTATTTCAAAATCAGAACGATTAAATCCGCTAATTTCGGACTTGTTTATAGCAGAACACAACGAAGCTAACTTCTTTGGCCCACTATTAATACTTATGCATAACTCAGTTATTGATTGGCCTTGCTGATCAACTTCGGGATACATTAGTACTACCCAGCTATCGTCCAAATTTTCACTATTTCCATCAACTAGTCGATGAATGTGTAATTTGTTTGCTTGATCTGAGCTCAGTACATTTTCAGAAATAATAAGCGATGTGTTTTCAGCACTACATACCCAAAATGGGCAAAGTAATATAAAAACTAAAAGTATCTGCATACATTTCCTAAATAAAACATTAAATAATCGCAACTAGTTTGTAATTGATTGCCCTGATTACTATAGAGCAATTTCCCATTCCCAGCTTTACAGTCTACCGTCGCATACTATTTAATCAAAATGCTTTTAACAGTAATACCCTAACTTCAAAGCAAATGGCAAAAGCCTTAGTTGCGTTTGAGCGAACATTAGCCGCGCCAAATAGTCGCTATAAAACGTTTTTAACGCAGCTTAATAAAAACCCACAACACGCAATTAGTAGCTTAAGCGATAGTGAGCTAAATGGCCTGCACCTATTTAGAACTAAAGCTAAATGCATGACCTGCCATAACGGTGCACTACTGAGTGACAATCAATTTCATGGCACTGGGCTGCATTACTATGGTCGACACTTTGAAGATAAAGGCCGCTTTGATGCCACAAATACCCCTGATCACATAGGGCAATTTAGAACCCCCTCTTTACTAGGCTTAATGCAAACATTTCCGTGGATGCACAATGGCTTATTTGAAGATTTAGCAGGCATTGTGAGTATGTATAACCATGGTGGGGCTAGACCAAAGCCACGGAAAAACCAACTAAACGACCCGCATTTCCCTAAAACCACCAACCTGCTTATTAAGCTTAATTTAACCAAGCAAGAACAAGCCGACCTAGTCACATTTTTACGGACTTTATAAAAGCAGCCTTTGAACAAGAATTTTGAATTTAATGATACACGGTGAAAACTAACAGAACATTTTTCACCGTATGGGCTTATTTAAGGAAAACAGTGATGATAAATATAGGCTCAATAAAATTTTACCTCTATAATGATAACTAAATGTAAATTATTATTTAAAAATCAAGGTCTAAATATGTTTGTTTTAAGTTCAACCTACTCGATATTGAAAAACGAAAATGACCAATTAAAAAAAGAAATTGAGAGTTTACGCAATAAAAATACATCGTTAATTAGTGAAAATACATCACTTATTGAAGAGCTTAACAATCCTAATAGTAATGAAGATCATAGTTTCACTCACTCTTTACTATCGAGCTCAATTAATAGTGTTAATCAAATTGATGAAATAAGACAAACCGTACTGGGCTCTTACACCAAAATTGATGAAGAAAACAAAGTAAGCGATAAAATTAATACCCTGCTCGAAAAATCAAATAGTTCACTCAATCATATTGTTAAAGAAATGGATTTAATGACAAACAAAATGGGTAGCATGACTGAAAACATTTCAGGCTTAGCCAGCATGGCAGGCACTATTAGTACGTTTGTTTCTACCATTAGTAAAATATCTGATCAAACCAATTTACTAGCACTAAATGCTGCTATTGAAGCTGCACGAGCTGGTGAAGCAGGTCGAGGCTTTAGCGTTGTAGCAGACGAAGTAAGAGTATTGGCCACAAATACAAATAAATCGGCGCAAGAAGTGGCCGACCTTGTAAAAGAAATAATCAATAAAACAGACGAAACAGTGGTCTCTGTAGAAGGTATTAAAGAAAATAGTTCGCACTTAAGTGATAATTTTGATGCACTCAATACCGATTACACTTCAATTATTGATTTTTGCAACAATATGAAAAACACAATATCTCAAGCAGCGACCTTGTCATTTATACAAACCGTTAAACTAGACCATGTTGTGTGGAAAGGTGACGTATATGCTGTTGCAAATGGCCAAAGTAATAAATCGATTAATGACTTTAGCGATCACACAATGTGCCGATTAGGTCAGTGGTATAGTTCAGAACAATCTGCTGAATTTAAACACACCAATGCGTTTAAACAATTAGAAAACCCACATAGTGAAGTGCATAAAAATGGTGTTGCGGCTCTGCGATCTATTCAAAATGGCGATAAAGAATCTGCAATTAATCATATTCATAAAATGGAAGCTGCCAGCGAACGCGTAATGCATTTACTCGATGAGATTAGTTAACCATAGCTAAACACTAACGAACAAGCTATTAAAATCATCTAAATTTTAATAGTTTGGCTCAAAAAGCCAGCCTTTAAATTTATCCTATTCTCTTTATCATCGCATACGCATTATTATTTAAAGCGCCCTGTTTAAAATTGTAATAAACGGTAAGAAACTGTGTGCTCTACGTAAAGCAATGTAAAGGGATCGCCAAAAAACAAATAGGTCAGTTAATGTTCAGTTTCAAGGGGTAATATTAAGTCTAGTTATGTAACAACATAAACGAGGCACACTATGAAACTTTCCTTTTTACTACCGGGCATAATTGCCATTAGCGCGCTTTCAAGCACCGCAATTGCAGCGCCCAACGAACGAGAAGCTCATAAAAATTATAAGCACGAAAACCCTAAACGCATTGAGTATAAGCGCGATGAACGCCGCCATGAAAAAAACCTACGAATAGAGCAAAAAAAAGAAAAGCGCCAAGACCGCAAAAAAGAAAAAAACAAACAAAAAAAGAAGCAAGACAAGCGTAAACACTTACGTTACGACAACCATAAATATAACTACCTAACTAATAGGTATAAACCACGCTATTACAAAGAAAATAAATATATAAGGCACTTACCTAGAAGAAGTACTTCTATCTGGTTTAATGGAATTTCGTTTAGTTTTAATGACGGTATTTATTACCGAAAAGCTAAGAAAGGTTACCATGCTGTAATGCCACCTCATGGGCTACGAATTAAAAAGCTTCCAAGGCATTATTCGCGTATTAATCACCACAATTCTACGTACTATACTTATCAAAACGTTTACTATATTGCTGATAGAGGTGGCTATAAAGTCGTCGAACGACCAATAATACAGCGCAACAAAGCAATTAAAATAGGCAACGCTTACGATTACAGTTTGGGACAAATTTATGATGAGCTACCAACCTCAGCTGAGCCCATTACTATAAACTCTCAGCAGTATTTTAAATACAATGACATTTATTTTTTACCACAAATAAGTGGTGATGAAATAAAGTATTTAGCAATAAGTTTGGGCTGAGTATTCTTTAGCTACTTAACCTGCCGCAGGTTAAGTAGCACCTTATTAATATTGATTTGCGTAACCCCCTTGTGCAATTTTGTTATGAAATACCCGCGATTAATAAATACACAGCGTTTATTTAGTGAACAATTTTGATTTTAGCTCCGTATCTATGTTTAATATTTGTAAATAAAGCATTTATGACCTAAACCTAAATAGAGGCTTTATAGAGGAGCTCCACTTATGCCTACAACAAAAACAATTGATAAAAATACCGAATTTGCCCGCTGTATAGAATGCAACAAAGTAGATACGTTCGCTGCTTTTCATTGGTTGGCACTTGCGTTTAAAGATATGACCAGCGCACCATTACTCACTGTGATTTATGGTCTAGTGTTTAGTATTATTCCTGCTGCTATTATTTACTCTGCATTTTTTGCACAAAGCGTATTTGTAATATTACCCGCCACCGTTGCGTTTGTATTAATTGGACCCGCTTTTGCAGCTGGCCTATACGACGTAGCATGGGAACTTGAAAAAGGTCACAAACCAACGTTAAAACATTCACTAAAATCAATGTTTAGAAATCCTGTTGGTGAATGGGGCTTTGCAATATTATTACTTGTAATAATGATAGCATGGATGCGCATTGCCGCTCTTGTTCACGCTTTGTACCCTAACTACGCTAACCCAACATTTGAAGAACTGTCAGCATTTTTAACGCTCGGGACAATTGCAGGTGGGGTTTTACTTGTGTCTGTTTTCTCTGTATCGGCTTTCACACCACAAATAATGATGGAAAGACGTGTGGACATAATGACAGCTATAGTTTCATCTATTAACGCCGTGAAAAATAACTTTGCGCCGATGGTTGTTTGGTCGATATGTATTTTTCTGCTGGTTGCGCTTGGGTTTGTAACTGGTGCTGTTGGGTTTATTGTAATTATGCCACTACTTAGCTACGCAAGCTGGCATGCATACATTGCAGTAATCAAAACTAAAAAAGCCAGAAAATACGAATAATAAACAAACTTTAACTTAACTTGTGCCACAATCTAGTTAATCTATCTTGTGGCACAAATCATACTTTTCCACCCTACTCTCCATTAAAGTATCTCGATTTCTTAAAAAGTTGTAATCAAACATCCTTACTTTAGTAGCTATACTTTTTAGTGCCTGATAAGGTTATTGTTATTTTATTAAACACAGTCACTTGAGGCACCTAATGGCAAACCAATTTAACGTTCTCGATACGCGGTTACAGTTATGTTGCGGAAATGGCGGGTATACTCGCGAGGGTTTTTGCTATGTACCGGATTCTGATCGCGGTAATCATAGTGTGTGTGCAGTTATGACCGAGGAATTTTTACAGTTTTCGAAGTCACAAGGTAATGACCTAATAACGCCCAATCCACTTTACGATTTTAAAGGCTTAAAAGCGGGTGATAAGTGGTGTTTATGCGCGATAAGGTGGCTTCATGCGCAACAAGCAAACCTTGCGCCGCCAGTATTACTGGAGGCCACAAATAAGATGTCGCTTGAAGTAATACCGCTTGAGTTATTAAAGGCACATGAATACACCCGTTAAAAATATTTTAGTTTAGTTTCAACAAATCTGTTTGGTCTGCAAATTTTACAAAAAAATGCAGACTTTTCATAACCACCTCATACTGTTAAAAAAACAAATCAAAAAAACAAAATGCAAACCATTGAATTTAAATAACTTTATTAAATTTAACTTCCGGCATATTGATTGCTTTATATAATTATCACGTATTTATTATGTAAAGGATCTACATAAAAATATTAAATAGTTAAGTAGGAGAAGTTATGAGTAACACAAATAAGCAAGCTAAATTTACTGCACCAGGTATGAGTAATGAATCAGCTGATAAAACTATCGCAGCCCTAGAAAACCGTATGGTTGCACTTATAGACCTTCAATTAACACTAAAACATATTCATTGGAATGTTGTTGGCCCTAATTTTATAGGTGTACATGAAATGCTAGACCCGCAGGTTGAAGCTGTGCGTGAAATGACAGATACAATAGCCGAGCGTATTGCCACTTTAGGCGGCGTACCAGTAGGTACACCTAAGTCAATTGTAGACCGTCGTACATGGAACGAATATTCACTAGGTAAAGGACTTGTTACCGAGCATTTAGGCGCGTTAGATAAGGTGTACAACGGCATTAATGCCGATCACCGTAAAGCCATCGAAACGGTATCAGATTTAGATCCAGTATCTGAAGATATGCTAGTAAGCCAACTTGCTGACCTTGAGCAGTTTCAATGGTTTGTAAGAGCACACATCGAGTCATCTACTGGTGAATTAACGCAATAATGCGTTTATTACGTAAATACCTCAGCCCAGCATTTTTGCTGGGCTTTTTGTTTAAATCATAAAACAAAATATCACTAAGATATTTGAACCGTGCAAGAACTTGCGGCATATGAATCGACCTACTAGTATCAGTAAATAGTTCTTATTATTGGTACAAATTGGCATGCTGAATTTTAAATACCCTAAACAATTTTGGTTTTTTTCTTTAATATTTTTATCAGCCTGTGGCTCAGGCAGCAGTAATATCAAAGTTCCGCAATCAAATACAAGTGTAAGTCTTACTCCAATTACACAAAACACTACCGAAGATAATTACAACATTATTATTTATGGCAATAGTCACAGCAGTCAGTTAGGGCGGATCATTGAGCATATAATCGAAAACCAATACCCAGATAAATCAGTTCATACAACCACCGTATCGGGACCTTTTTTAGATAATATTGTGAGTATTAGGGCAAATGTAGACAAGCTTAAAAACAACAACCTAAGCCATGCTATTTTTCAAGGCCAAAAATACTCTCAGTCTGGTTTAACAACGTACCCTACCGATGCCGCTGAGCATTTAATTTCATCAGCCAAGACACACAACATTACACCTATTTTATTCCCAGAACATCCACAAAGAGGCAACCCTGAAGAGGGCCTGCGTGTATACGACTTACACTTATCAATAAGCGCTAAACAACCTAGCTGCGTGGCTCCCATTGGCCTTGTTTGGAACAGGTTTTTAGTGTTAATGCCAAATGCAAAACTACATATGGATGATGGTAACCATGCCTCTTACGCAGGCAATGTATTAACAGCCATGACTTTTTCAGAAATAATTACTTCACAACCCGCCGACACCATGAAGTTTGACCCAACTATTAATTTATCTGAGCAAGAACAAGCTTTATTCGGTCAAGTAGTTACTGAGGTACTTGATTTACACCCTGCTTGTGGTGCGAGCTAATCTAAATTTATTTTTATGTTTAAAAATATTTTTTACTTTAATGAAAAATAAAATGTCAGGTTATTCTCATTGTTATCGACTAATAACATAACAATCAAAAGGAGAGTAACAATGAGTACATTAACAGTAAGCTCACTACATAATTTACCCGCTAGTAAAGCTAATAAATAGTTTCAAGACGGTTTTTCAATATTTAAACGCGCACCTGTAAAGCTTTTTTTATTTTTACTGCTTCCTTTAATTATTGAAGGTATTTTTCAAATACTACCCGCCCCTTATGGCATGCTAGCCTCTAAATGGGTCGCCACTTTTGTAGGCAGTAGCGCTGTAATAGTAATTCATCACTTGGCCACTCAAAAAGTATTTTCATTAAAGTCGATTTTTAAAGCTAAAAACTGGCTAAGTATGATTCCGCTTTCAGCAATTTTAGCATCTGCTTTTTTTATTCAGTTATTTGTAGCAAAGCTTTTACTAGGAAATGATGGCATCAATTTACTTTTGTTTTCGCAGCCTACTGAAGTGTCTCAATGGCAACTGGGTATTATTTTTGCGTCGATTATTCCTGTTACACTGCCAGTCAGCTTTGCAAGCTATTGTGTTTTACTAGGTGATAAAAATGTACTGCAAGCATTAAAAAGTAGCCTCAATGCTTTTTTCTATGCGTTTAAACCAATGTGTTTAATTGCGCTGATTTCTTTCTTAAGCCTATTATTAGCTCCTTACACTTTTTTATTAAGTGCAATTATTACGGGTCCTATACTCATGTGTATAAGCTATATTGCTTACAGCAATATATTCATAAAACACAAGGAAGCATAGTGAGTAAAAAGGATCATATTCATGAGGTACTACTGCAATACGCACCTTTAATGGCGCGTATTGCTGCAACACATGAAGCAGACCAAGCACTTAGAGAGGACCTACTGCAAGATATATCATTAGCTGTTTGGCATTCAGTAGAAAATTTTATAGGCGATTCAAGTATGAAGACCTTTATTGCCAAGGTCGCACACAACCGTGCCGTCGATCATGTTTTAAAAGAAACACGTCGCCAAGATCGTCATAATTTAAGCGACCCTTTACTTGACTTGGTTAGTACTGATTCTCACCAACACAGCGATAACACGTATGATTTAATGACAGCGATGAGACGGCTACCATTAAAATTTAGGCAAGTTATTTCTCTTCAATTAGAAGGTTTTAACCAAGCCGAAATAACACATACGCTAGGTATAAACGAAGCTAACGTCGCCAAGCGCGCTAGCCGCGCACTTGTGCAACTTCAAAAGCTAATGGAGCAATAATAATTATGGATCCACTATTAGAACAATGGCAAAAAGACTATAAAAATGCTACTCCAAAACTGGATACTGCCGCACTACTGAGCCAAATTACATCGGCAAGAAAAAAACAATCAATCAATCAAAGCATGGTTCGACTTAGTCGCAGGCACATTTGTTAGCTTATTTTGTATCTATGCATTAATTTTTGAAGCAACTAGTACTCCTGAGCAAGTGTTATACGCAATTTTAACTCCGTTACCAATTGGGTTTTCAATATGGGCATTTCTAAAACGTAAAAAGCTTATTAAATCCAATATCTTAGATTTTAATGCTTTGCTACTTTTTAAAAAGCAGCAGCTTATTAATCAAATAAACTATTGGCGTTTAAACCTTATAGGCTGTTCCATTTTGTGGGCTGCACTTTGCATCACAGCGGCCGTGAGCGTTTTAATGTACAACCACTCAACAATATGGCTTATACAACTAGGTATTGGGACTTTGGTACTCATATTAACGTTAACTCGTTATCTTTATTTAAAGTACCATCTTAAAGGTAAGCTCAATTATATTGATAATTTAGAGTAGCAAAATGTAGATCATTAACACTGTTATTAACCAAATACTAAAAAAGTCCGGCTTATAACTATTAATGAGTGCTAAGCAAGCTAGAGGGTTGATTTAAAAGCTATATTTAAAATTAGCAATGAATGTGAACTCAAAACCCCGTGAATAGTGTAAACAAAGCCATATTTATTAGCACTGTATTGCCTGTAATTATTCTTAGAAACTTTAATTATGTAAATGCAACAATAAACAACTGAAATATGGCATGCCAACATACAATTTCTTACGTGTTTATTTACTTTCAAGCATCAATAGCCAAAGTGTTGTAACTAGAAAACCAGTATTATTATTTTAGTCTTTGCTAATATTTCAGCCTTGAAATATATAAATTTATGTACCTAATAATTATAAAACAACATTGCATTTACATTGTTTTTTGTTTATAAATACACTCGGAATGGACTCTACAAATATTTATTTAGTTGAACTAAGTGTTAATAGTCTGTTTCTAAAATATTTTTGTAATTATTTAAACGGACATAAACACCTTATGCGCATAGTAAAAAGCAACATTAAAACGATTCTAATCTCTGCAATAATGGCATCTACATTAGCTGGATGTGCAACAACATCATCAAAAGTTGTTGAGACCCCTACCGTAGCAAGTTACAACACAACCTATACAGGTACTAAGAGTAAACTTGTAGTAGGTCAATTTGTTAATCGCTCGAGTTTTCAAAATGGTATTTTTTCGTCAGGCCAAGATCGTTTAGGTAACCAAGCCAAAACAACTTTAATGAGCCACTTACAACAAACTAACCGCTTTAGCGTGCTTGATCGCGATAATATGGCAACACTTACTGACGAAGCTAAATTAACAGGTACAAAACAAGTAATTAGCGGTGCTAAATTTGTGGTTACTGGCGATGTGACTGAATTTGGTCGTAAAGCAATCGGCGACCGTCAGCTTTTTGGTTTACTTGGTAAGGGTAAATCACAAATTGCTTACGCTAAAGTAACACTCAATATTGTTGATGTTACCACCTCAGAAGTGGTTTACTCAGTTCAAGGAGCAGGTGAATACAGCTTATCTGAACGTGAAGTTGTTGGGTTTGGTAGCACAGCTTCATACGATGCAACTCTTAATGGAAAAGTGCTCGACTTAGCAATCCGCGAAGTAGTAAATAAACTAGTTACTGGACTTGAATCTGGTCAATGGGGTGATAAGTAATGAAAAAATTAATAACCCTAGCATTAGTCTGTGCAGCGCTTACAGGATGTAACTCAACCAAAGAACCTATTTACTACTATGGTGAGTATAACACCGCAGTTTATGCTTACTTAAAAGCAGAAGATGTTACCCTTGAAGAACAAATTACTATGCTGGAGCAAGTTATTGCTGACGCAGCAAACAAAAGCAAAGCTATTGCACCTGGGCTTCACGCTCATTTAGGTATGCTTTACTTTGAAACAGGTAATGCTGCATTAGGTACAACTCACTTTGAAACTGAAAAGTCACTGTTTCCAGAATCAACCTCATATATCGACTTTCTATTAAAATCTGCGAAAGGTGCCTAATATGTTCAACTTAAAATCACTTACTGCTGCTGCACTTGTTGCATTACTTGCTGGCTGTGTTTCTCCTCCACCAGCCCATGACTATACTGCATTCAAAGAAGCTGACCCGCATTCAATTATTATCTTACCGCCACTTAATAACACACCTGAAGTCATCGCACCTTATAGCGTAATGACACAAATGGTTGCTCCAATTGCAGAATCTGGATTTTATGTTTTTCCGGTAGCTGTAGTTGAACAAACATTTAAAGGTAATGGTCTTACTGTTGCAAGCGACGTACACCAAGTTCCTGTAGATAAACTTCAAAGTATTTTTGGTGCCGATTCTGCACTTTACATAACCGTTGAAGAGTACGGTACAAGCTATGTTGTAATTTCTAGTGAAACGGCTGTTACTGTTTCTGCATCACTTGTTGATTTGCGTACTGGGGTGCAATTATGGCAAGGCAAAGCGCGTGCTTCATCAGCCGAGCAACAAAATAATAGCGGTGGCGGTTTAGTCGGCATGTTAGTTGTGGCTGCAATAAACCAAATTGCAGAAACCATTACAGACAAAGGGTTCGAGATCGCTGCAATTACATCAAATCGTTTATTATCATCAGATACATACAATGGTCTGCTATATGGCCCACGTTCTCCTAGCTATGGCCAGCCCGTACCAAGCGAGAAAAAGAAATAAATAAAGGTCAAAATAATAATAATAAAGAGCCAAATAAT